>JAGWMQ010000076.1 GCA_028873125.1 Verrucomicrobiota bacterium
TGCCGTCATCTGCGAGCAGCCGTTTGATCTGGCGGGCGAAGGGCATGAACCATTCAATGTATTCATCATCCTCCGCATTGCCGTATGCCTTTTTCCGCGTCAAGGCGAACGGCGGCGACGTGACGACTAAATTGATTGATTCGTCAGGCAGCTCCGCCATCAGCTCCAACGAATCGCCAAGAAACGCTTTGCCGTATTCAGTTGTAAAATATGGTTCTTTTAACACTGGCCCGAAGTCTTTCGAAAGTGCATGACCCGTCAAAGATGCGATTGTTTATCATCTTTGGCAAGTGCGCATGGGTTGGTACCGACTGCGATTTCCGGAGAACAGAATCGGCGTTGCAGCGCCAAGAATTCTCCCAAAATCTGGGAAAGCGCAGGTTGATCCCGTGAGCTTTTGGAAATGAACATCTCCGGCACAAAGCGGAATTATTGCGCGGCAAAACATGAGTGTCGCCACGCTCCTGGCAATTGGGTTTGAAATCGCTGTGTTAATGTGATGTTCGGCCACGAAAGCTATCAGTTTTCGCTTGTTGTCAAAATTCCACCGGCGGCGGAAGGCGAGGGCGGCCTCGACGTTGGGCGGCAGTTCCGCGAGATAAAGTTCGCCGTTGTCGGGTTTGAGGATTTTTTGCACCCAGGCGCTGGCGGCGTCAATGCGCTGGTATTGCCGCCAGAAGGCGCGCAGGACCTTGATGAGAAAGCCGCCGGAGCCGCAGGTGGTGTCAGCCACGCGGATTTCAAGAAACCGGGCCATGAGCCTTTCCGCGCGCGGGAAATCGCATTTCTGGCTGCCGACCGCGTCGCAAATTTCGTCCACAAAACGCACCGCCAGCGAATGGACCAGCGCCTCGGCCATCGGGCCGGTGATGCCGGCGGGCGTGTAATAAATGCCCTCGTCCTTGCGGCTGGCGGCCAGGAACATTTCGTAGCTCTTGCCGAAGACTTCCTCGTCAATGCGGCGGTAGTTGTAGTGGACGATGCCGCGCGCGGAGAAAGTCTGGTCCCAGGTGTTGATGCCCAGGACGAAATTCAGCTTGTCGCAGAAGCGCTGGAGATTGGCGGGATTCTTGTCGAGACGTTCCCAGACGCGCGCGGAAAAGATTTCCGTGTTGTAATATTCGTCGAAGAATTCCTCGAATTGATCCAAAAATTTGGGGACGATGCGGTGCGCCCCCTTGGCCTGCCAGTCGCGCGTGTGCCGGGAATAGGCGTCCTGGGTATAGCGATAGGGCACCAACCCGAAATCCTCGAGGGTGCGGGCGAAGATGAGCTTGTTGATGAGCAGAATGATGGATTCGGCGGCCTGATCGGGCGGCGACCATTCGATCTTGCCGAATTCCTGGAACCAGACCTTGAGGTCTTCAAAGAACTGCTGCTCCAGTTCGGGCCGCTCCGCCGTGTCTTCCATGCGGCGCAGGGTGTCGAGCACGCTGCGGGTCTCCCGGCACCGGGCCAGAAAATCAGCGAACGGCAATGCGGCAAAGGGCTTGTCGTCGAAAAAGAAATCGCGCGCGCAGAAAAGCCACGCCGTGCGGAGGTCCGTGAGAATCAGATACTCGTGGTCGCGGAGGTATTTTTTGACCTGGTTGAGGTGCTGCTTTGGGTTGGCATCGTTGTGCCAGACGCGGTCAGCGGATTGGTCGTATTGGAAAAGCGGTTTGAGCTCCAACGGCAGCGGGTCGCCCATGGGTTCAGGCAGCATGAAGTCCACGAACCCCTCGCGGACGCCGACCTGGCGCGTCGGCTCGAATCCCAGCACGTCCTTGCACAGCGCCGTGAACAGGTCTTCGGCGGCCGATTCGGGTTTGGCGCCGTTTTTCAGGTCGAGCAGATATTTCTGGATCGGCGCATAAGGCGAAAGCGGGCGCATTTCCGGCGCGGGCGGAAGGAAATCCACCCGTTCGCCAGAAGTTAATGCAGACAGGGCGTTGAGGATTTCTGGAGGGTTCACTGCTCAGATTCGCCAAATGCCTTAAAATCAAGCAGGCAATGTTTCATGGCAAAAGATTTCGCCTTTTGGCCTGGTGAGACAACCAAAATTTCCAGAAAAAAAATGTTGCGCGGCGGCGCTTCGTTGCTATGATGCGCGTCCGCTTTGGCAAGAATTGAAGCGGCTGGATTTACTGAAACCATTGACCGACAATTGTTCTTTGTATGGCTGGACAACGCATCCGCATTCGGCTCAAGGCCTATGACTACCGCGTCATAGACCAATCGGCGCGCGAAATCGCCGACACCGTCAAGCGCACCGGCGCGCGCGTCGCCGGGCCCATCCCGCTGCCCACCCGCGTCGAGCGCTTCACCGTGCAACGCTCGCCGCACGCCGACAAGAAATCGCAGGAGACCTTCGAGCAGCGCACCCACAAGCGGCTGATTGACATCCTGGACCCCACCGCCAAGACCGTGGACGAATTGAAGAAACTCAACCTGCCGGCGGGCGTGGACATCACGATCAAAATCTAAACCGGCCCGCGGTTCAACGCTTTGACGATTTTATGCCAGTCGGACTCCTAGGAAAAAAACTGGGGATGACCCGCGTTTATGACGCGCAAGGGGTCGTCCGCCCCGTCACCGTCGTGCTCGCCGGCCCCAACCGCGTGTTGCAGGTCAAATCGCAGGCCGGTAAGGACGGCTACAACGCCGTCCAGCTCGGTTTTGACGATCAGAAGGAACACCGGCTGACGAAGCCGTTGCTCGGCCACTTCAAGAAACACAACGGCGCGCCGGTCAAACGCGTCCGGGAATTCCGAAATTTCTCCAAAGAGGTGAAGCCCGGCGACGTCGTGGGGGTGGACCTGTTTGCGCCCGGCGATTTTGTGGACGCGATCGGCGTCACCAAGGGCCGCGGCTTTGAAGGCGTGGTGAAGCGCCACGGTTTTCGCGGCGGCGACGCGACGCACGGCGCCAAGGGGTGGCACCGGCGCAGCGGAGCGATCGGCCAGCGCCTGTTTCCCGGCACCGTCCAGCGCGGCTTGAAAATGCCCGGCCACATGGGACAGGTCCGCCGCACCACCCAAAACCTCGAAGTGGTGCAGGTGCGCGAGGCGGAAAATTTGCTGCTCATCAGCGGCGCCATCCCCGGCGCGGAGGGCGATTACGTCGTCATCCGCGAATCCAAGAAACGGCCCAAGGGCTGGAAGCCGCCCGAGAGCCTCGCGCCGATGAAGCGGAAGGGCGCGGAAACCAGGAAGGCCGAGCCGAAGAAATGATTGAGTCGTTCAAGAGGGGAGGCCGCGAAGCGGACGCGCTTCGGCCGCTCCCGGCTTGAACGCTGCAACCAGAGTGAAAATGAAAATTGCCATCAAGAATCTCGAAGGGCAGGACCAGGGCGAACTGGAAGTCAAGTTCCCGCTGATCGAAGGCGGCAAGGGCACCCAGGCGGTCCACGACGTCGTGGTCGCCTACCGCGCCGCGCAGCGCAGCGGCACCGCCAGCACCAAGACCATGGGCGAGGTCGCGGGCACGGGCAAGAAGCCGTGGCGGCAGAAAGGCACCGGCCGCGCGCGCGCCGGTTCGTTTCAATCGCCGTTGTGGGTCGGCGGCGGCGTGGTGTTCGGACCCAAGCCGCGCGATTTCCAAAAACGGGTTTCCAAGAAGACCAGGCACCTGGCCCTGCGGAAGGCGTTGAGCGAGCGCCTCAAGGCCGGCGACGTGGTCGTGGTGGACGATTTGAAGCTGACCTCGCCCAAGACCCGGGAATTTGTCGGCGTGATGTCCAAATTGGACCTCAAAGGCTCGACGCTGGTGGTCGCCCAGGCCGACAAGAACCTTGCTTTGGCCTCCCGGAACGTCCCGAACGTGGCACTGGCCAGCAGCGAGTCGTTGAACACCTACGACGTGTTGCGTCCGAACAAATTGCTGTTCACGAAGGACGCCTTTGAAAAAGTCGGGCAACGTTTGAACAAAGAATGATTTTCGTTGAAAGGATTGAAGCGTTCCGGCGTTGAACCGGAAAATCAACGCGCCGCTTCGACGGTTCAACACTATAACGCCTAACGAACCATGAACGCTTTTGAAATCATCAAGACTGCCCGGCTCACGGAAAAGGGCACCCGCCAGGGCGAGAAATACAATCAATACACCGTCGCCGCCGACCGGCGCGCGACCAAGACGCAGATCCGCCAGGCCGTGCAGGAGCTGTTCAAGGTCAAGGTCACCAAGGTCAACACGCTGAACGTGCGAGGGAAGTCCCGCCGCCAGCGCACCCTGCAGGCCGGCAAGGCGCCGGACTGGAAAAAGGCCGTCGTCACCTTGAAAGAGGGCGACAAGATTGTTCTGACCTGACATTTTTCAAGGTCAAAGGGCGCGGAGTGCCTCCCACTCCGCGCCTTTTCATTTGCCGTCCGGTTGCGCAGCCCTTGAAAAAACTCGCGGACGGGCCGCCGGCCCTTCTATGTTCTCCGCGTGCATCTGGCTCGCTTGCGGCTGCGGGATTTTCGCAATTACGCGCGTCTGGACGCGAATTTCGCGCCCGGCTTCCATCTGCTCCTGGGCGACAATGCACAGGGGAAAACCAACGTCCTGGAGGCGATCTATCTCATGGCCACGCTCCGCTCTTTTCGCGGCGTCGGCGGCGCGCAAATGGTCCGGCACGGCCAGCGCGGCTGGTTTGTCGGCGGCCACGTCGTCGGGCAGGGCCAACACGAGGTCAAGGTTTACTGGTCGGCGCGGGAGCGCCAGCTCACGCTGGACGGCCAGCCGGTGCAAAAGCTCTCCGATTATCTGGGCGTGCTGCGGGCGGTGGTCTTTTGCACGGAAGACTTGCAATTGATCAAGGGCGCGGCGCGCGCGCGCCGGCGCTTCCTGGATCTGCTGCTCGCGCAGACCCAGGCGGGCTATCTGCCGCTGCTGCAGCGTTACCTGCGCGCCGTGCGCGCCCGGAATGCCCTGCTTAAAGGCCGTTCGGGCGACGAAGCGGCGCTGGACGGTTTTTCGCAGCCGTTGGTGAAGCTGGGCGAAGAAATCATTCGCGCCCGCCGCGAACTGATCCCGAAATTTTCCCCGCTCGTCCGCCTGGCGTACCGCCGCATTTCCCACGACGCGGAAGAGTTGCGCCTGGAATACCGGCCCAGCGTCAAGAACGATTTTGCCGTGGAGCTGTCGCAGTCGCGCCCGCGGGAACGCGCCTGCCGGTTCACCCTCGTCGGTCCGCACCGGGACGATTTGCAGTTGCTTCTCGACGAAAAACCCGCGGCGCCGTTTGGCAGCGAGGGCCAGAAGCGCACGCTGGCCATCGCGCTGAAAATGACGCAGGCGGAATTTCTGGCCGGCCTCCACGGCACTCCGCCGGTGCTGCTGATTGACGACGTCATGGGCGAACTGGACGTGAAGCGGCGCAGCGGCCTCCTGCCGCTACTGGAACAGGCGCGACGGACCGGCGGCCAGGTCTTCATGACGGCCACCGAGGAAAACTGGCCGCGCGAGCTGGGAAAAGACCTGCAAAAATGGGAGGTGAAAGCGGGCACGCTGAAAAAACCGGCTTAGTTTTCATCCGGGGAACAGGGAGTCCGAGCGCGATCGTCACGACTCTTGAATCTCGGCATTGATGTAAAAATCCAAGCACCACCATGAAAAACCCGACAAGCGTAACATTTTGGCTTCTGTCAATAATCGCCGCGGATGCGCAAGTCCCGCCGGGACAGACGGCATTCCCCATTCCCAAAATTCCCTTTGCGCCGAAGCATTACGTGTGCTATCGCGCGGCGGCCCCGATAAACATAGACGGCAAATTAAACGAGGTCTCCTGGAAGAAGGCGGCCTGGACCGATTCTTTCACGGACATTCAGGGAGACGCGAAGCCTCCGCCCCGATATCGGACCCGGGTCAAGATGTTGTGGGACGACCAATACCTTTACATCGGGGCTGAACTCCAGGAACCCAATCTCTGGGCGACCCTGAGGCAGAGGGACAGCGTCATTTTCCACGACAATGACTTTGAAGTCTTCATTGATCCGAATGGCTCCACCCAGCCTTACTACGAAACCGAAATCAACGCCCTGGGGACGGTGTGGGACCTTCTCCTGCGCCTGCCCTATCGCGACGCGGACCACGTTGCCGTCAATGCCTGGAACATCCGCGGCCTCAAGGTGGGCGTCGGGTTGCACGGGACGTTGAACGATCCGACAGACGTGGACGGCGGGTGGACGGTGGAAGCGGCCTTCCCGTGGGCGGTTCTGGGCGAGTGCGCCGCCCGGGGCGCGCCTCCCAAGGAAGGCGCCCAGTGGCGGATCAATTTTTCCCGGGTGGAATGGCATTTGATCGTTCGAAACAGCGGTTACGTCCAGGAACGTAATCCCTCCACGGGAAGCATTCTGCCCGAAGACAATTGGGTGTGGTCTCCCCAAGGGCTGATTGACATGCATTATCCGGAGATGTGGGGCTTCGTGCAGTTCTCCGACCAGGCGGTGGGCGAGGGGAACGACGCATTCATATGGCATCCCGTGGAAGACGCAAAGTGGGCGCTTCGGGAAGTGTACTATGCCGAACGGCGGTATTATCTGAAGCACCACGAGTTTTCGGCAAGCTTGCCGGCCTTGGGGATGAAAGCGTCTTCCCCGGCCGGCTATATCTGGCCGCCAAAGGTGTACGCGACGCCAAACCTGTTTGAGGCGTCACTCGCCAGTCAAGACGGACACACGACTGTACACATCAGGCAGGATGGTTTGACGTGGGTTTCAAAGAAGAAGTGAGCCGCGCGCGACCCCGCACGCAGCACTCAGGGACAAATGGAACCGGAAAACCGAAATTGGATGGGGAGCGCACGCCCCTCGCGTGCAGTTTTCCGCGCCTCTCCATGAACCGTGGAGCACCGCACCGCCTCAGCCAGCTTCAAAGCCGTTTTCCCAACGCGCCCAGGCGGTGCTCGGCGCTTCCATCGAGTTGTTCGGGGGTTCAATGCGCGAATCTTCCGGGGAGTCCTCGCGGAAAACATCCGGCGCACCGAACTGTTCCGGGGATTTTCGAAGGCCATCGCGCGCCCAACCGCTGGACGCGAGGCGCGTCCCGCCACACCCGAGGCGGGTGTGCTCCCCAACTCCGGTTTCGGAGTCGAACCGAACATAGTTGCGAAACGAACGCTTCGGCCGCGGTTGCATCGTGACCGAAAAGTTCGTCGCACCAAGCGGCGCGGATTTTCGGGTGTACACTCGAGCTTGCGCCGCCCGTTACACTCTGGTCGGCCGGCCGCCGGCGGCGAGACCCGAAACAAAAATTCGCGCCTGCGCGACACCGCTAGCCGGATCGGCCGGTCGCGTCCCTACTCCTTGACGGCTTGGACGTGCCAATCGAAGAAAAGCTGGTTGCGCACGGCGCCATGCACGGGTTTGTTCGGCAAATCCGACCACCAGGAGACGCCGGGATTCAACTGCGGCAATGCCTGGTCCACGTCTGAAATTGCGAACACGCTGGATGGCGGCCGGTAGCCGCCAATGGCGGAGAGCCGCATCGGCGGCACGTTCAGGATGGGAGCGCCGAACGGTCGGACTTCAGGTTCCGTCGGCCGGGGCGCGATGTTGGGATTGTCAAAATAGACCTTTCTGTTTTTCAGCGACGCCAGGTCCGAGGTCAACCCCGGCGCTTTTTTCCAATAACCCGGACAAACGAACACCCGGGCGATGTGGATTTTCGGCATCGGCGCGGGCTGGCTCAGGTCGGTCGCGATGTGCCAGATCAATTCCTGGCTGGAGGTGATGTCATAACTGGCCTGGGCGCCGGCCCACACCGGCCCCGGCAGCGTGTCGCGGTTGTCGTCCGCATACATTTCCAGCGACTCGCCCACCTGCTTCAAATTGGAGGCGCAGACGATTTGCAGAGATTTTGCCTTGGCCCGGGCCAGCGCCGGCAACAGCAACGCCGCCAGAATGGCGATGATGGCGATGACCACCAACAATTCATCAAGGGTGAAACCACCCTTCCTTTCGGAAGATTTCATACACTTTCCTTGGCTTTGTGTTTCATCCACCGGCTCTTGGTTCGAGGACAGGCAAGCCCGCCGGCGGTTTCGGCTCGCCCGTTCCCTTGCCCTCCTCTGAGGCACCAGTTCGACCGCAGTGCGGCGAAAAATCCAAAGTTAAGACGACATCCCCAGTACGATTCGGTTCAATTTGCCGCGCTCACCCGCCCGCCAACCAACGTTCCGCGGAAGAGTGTTATCTTCGCGGAGCGAATTGCTCTGCCAGGCCTTGGCGCGGCGCTGCCAGAGAGAACCACGCCTCCCATTCGGCGTGGTCTGGCAGCGTTTCATCTTTTGTCGTTATCTCACCTCCTTCCGGTTTTGAACATCCAGGCTCGCCTCCGGCGGTTTGACCGCATCTTCCTCGTTCCTGGCGGACCGACTTTGTTTTTAGGCGAGGCAAAACCTATCCGGGCGCACACCGGGGTCAAATGGGGTGAATCCCCCATATTCACCCCAGCGGCACCTGGGGGGATTAACCCATTTGGCGCGGCCGGGATTCTGTTCCTGATCGAAGGCGCGGGTATCGAAGCGGCGGGAGCGGAACAAACCGCCAGTCCGTTGCCCGCACTGCTCAAGCACAGGCGCGAACGCCGAAGGTTTTCTCAAGCGTCAGGCATCCGGTCAATGGCTGGATGCCGTCGGACGCGCCGGCGCCGCCCAGGCAGGAGGCGGCGACGCAGACTCCGTGGCGGAGCGCCGTTTCCATCGGGCATCCTTCGTGCAGGCCGTACAACACTCCGGCCGCAAAGGCGTCGCCCGCCCCGACCGTGCCGACAATTTCCGACTGCGGAATGCAGAGGCTGCGCTGGCAATGAAATGGCCCCTCCTGTCCCAGCGCGCAGGCGCCTTCCGGAAAATGGACCACGACCCATTCCCGCACCCCCGCCCGGATCAGTTGTCGGGCGGCGGTTTGAACGGTGGCCAGATTGACACCCTGTTGTTGCCGGATTTCGATGCCGGTGGTGCGCTCCAATTCAAATTCGTTCATGAAGCAATAATCCGCGTAAGGCAGCGCCGGCAGCACCACCTCCCGGAACCGGTTGCTGTCTTCGCTGACCACGTCAATGCTGGTCCGGCACCCGGCCTGCCGGGCGCGCTGCAACGTCCGGGCGGCCACGGTGCCGAATTGCGCGTCCGGCTGGTCCAACCGGTCGAGCAGGAGCAGATAGCCGAGATGGAAAATTTTTGCAGCGGCGGAGTCGAAGTCAAAATGTTCGTCGTCCAGAAAGGCGTTGGCGCCGCGTTGGTGAAAAAACGTGCGCCGCCCGGTGGTCTTGACCGTCATCACGTCCGTGTAGGAGGTGTGTGCCGCGGGATGCGTCCGCAACTGGGAGGCATTGATGCGATGCCGGGCGCATTGCGCGGCGATCCATTCGCCGTCGGCATCCGCCCCGATCAGGCCCACGCCGGCCAGCGGAAACGGCGCCCCCAGTTTGGCGAGGTCCACCAGCAGGTTGAACGGGCTGCCGCCGTTGCCGACGGATTCGGAAAGGATGTTGGCCAGCGCGTCCTGTTGCGGCCAGGTGTCCACAAGCTTCAGCTTGTCCACAATCCAGTTGCCGCCCGCCAGGATGCCCGAACGCGGCTTCATCTCACTTGTCGCTCAACAGCCGCAGGATCGCCGGCTCGTCCTCCTCGATTCCCGGGTAGCGTCCGATGTCGCGGTTCACAAAAAAATTGTCGTGCAAATCATCATTGGCCGTGGACACCTCGCCGATGATGCATTCCTCCGAGAGCGGCTGGAATTCGTGATAGACGCCGGGAACGAGGGTGACCCGTGAACCCGCCGCCAGTTTGACCACCTCCCCGGACCTGACCCGAACCGGTTCGTGATTCACCGGAAGATGGAAACTCCGGTCCCGGCTCTCCGCGGGCGGCCCGGCCCAGACCTGCACCGCCAGTTCGCCCCAGCGGCAGATGATGTCCTCCTTTTTCTTGTGATGGCAGTGGGCGGGCGTGGTCATGCCCTTGCGGGCATACATGAGTTTTTCGCAATACTCCGGCTCCTCCGCGAGATTGACCAGCACCAGGCCGAACCGCTGCCAGTCGCCCAGGCCGAAGTCGGTGACGTCCCAGCGCGGCTGGGGCGGCAACGCCCAGCCGTGGGCGCGGAAACAGGCTTGCGCGGAGGTGATGAGGTGGTTGATGGCGCTGCGTTTCATGGATTTGAAGCAAAATCGAAGTGCTTTGAATTCATGGCAAGGGAAATCATCAAAATTCGTTCAATCCTGCACGCCCAATCGCTTCTGCAATTCTTCAAGGGAAATGCCCTTGGTCTCGGGCAGGAACACGAGCACCAGGACGAATTGCAGCACCATCATCAACGCAAAGAACCCAAAGGCGTAGGCGCCCGAAGCCGCGGCGATGACCGGAAACGACCAACTGACGGCGGCGCACAGCGTCCACATCACGAAGCACGCCACGGCTGATCCCGAGGCGCGCACGGCATTGGGCAGCAGTTCGTTGATCAGCACCCAGACCACCGCGCCCTGGGAATAGGCGTGGGACCCCACAATGCCCATCATCGCCACCATGACGATCCAGCCGTGGGCATGGGTGAAAAAGACCCAGGCCGCCAGCCCGTGGGAAACCACGAACGTCAGGGAACCAATCAACAACAGGATCTTGCGCCCGACCCGGTCAATCAGGGTCATGGCGACCAGGGTCAAGACCAGCAGGGTCAGGCCGACGATCACCGATTGCATGAGGGCGCTGGCGTTGCTGGCGCCCGCCATCCGGAAGATGTCCGCCGTGTAATAGATGACGGCGTTGATGCCGTCGAGCTGGTTGAAGGCGGCGATCATGCAGGCCAGCAAAAGCGGGCGGAGATGTTTCCGCTGGAACAGCCGTTGATGTCCCTGGCGCAACTCGGTCTTCAATGATTCCTCGATCTCCGCGGCCTCTTGCGCGGGATTTTCATGGCCGAACCGGGACAACACGGTCTGCGCCTCTCCGTGCCGTTCCTGTTTGACCAGCCAGCGCGGGCTTTCCGGGATGAACAACGCCGCCGCCAGAAACGCGGCCGCGGGCAGCGTCATGACGCCGAACATCCAGCGCCAGGTCGTCGGGGCGTCGGCGCCCAGAAAATAGGCGACCAGATAATTTGAAAAATAGGCCAGCAGAATGCCCAGGACGATGGTGAGTTGACTCACGGTCACCAGCAGTCCGCGCCGGCGGGCGGGGGCGATCTCGGTGATGTACATCGGACAGACCACCGAGGAGCCGCCGACGGCGACGCCGCCCAGCCAGCGGAACAACAGGAGAACATACCAGTTTCCAGCCAGGGCACACCCCAGCGCGGCGATCAAAAAGAAAACCGCCAGTCCGACCAGCACCGGACGGCGCCCCCACCAGTCGGCCGGCCGGCCCACCAGCAAGGATCCCACCATGGTCCCCAGGAGCGCGCTGGAGACGGTGAAACCCAGCAGGTTTTCCGAGAGCGAGAAAACCTGTTTCAACGCCTCCGTCGTGCCCGAGATGACCGCGGTATCGAAACCAAACAACAACGATCCCAAGGCGGCGACAACGGCACTGACCAGCAGCAACCCGCGGCCACCGGCCGGCGACGCGGAAGTTTGGTTCGCCTTCGCCACGGCGGGCGGAGAGCTTTGCGGCGGTGTTTTCTCAGGCATGTGGTTCAGGTCCATTATGGTCTGACAAGAACGATCCATCCAGTGGAAATTCACCCGGGGACGAGGGCAATCGAAATTGAGCCCTCCGGCAGTGTCTCATGACTGACCGGCGGTTACCGGGCCAAATTGCGCCATGCAACGTCCCCGTGCTGTTTCAGATCGTGCCCGGCTAGGGTGATGAGCCGGATCAATTCCGTTCTCACTTCGGGCGATCCGCTTCCGGCCCAGATTTCGCTCAACAGGTCCGCGATGGCTCCGCGCCGATCCAGGCATTGCGCCGCCGCCGCCGCGCCCAGCGCGAAGCGCCGAGGGGTGACACCCGCCTCCAGTGCCAGGCGCATGGTGCCGATCAAACGATCTTCCCAGCCGAGCTTGCGGCGCGGGTCCCGGATGACGCGCCCGACCCGGTCGCGCAAATACGGATTGATCATGCGCGTCAGCAAATCCTCCGCGTAGTCGCGCCAGCCGTCGGGCGTGAACAGCGCATCCACGCCTTTGTGCCGTTTCACCAGCGCGCCGCCGGCCTCCTCGAGGAAGGCCGCCCGCGCCAACGCCAGCAACGGCGGATCGGCGGCAACCTCGGACATGAACTGATGGCGGCGGTGGCGGGCAAGAAATCCAAGGAGCGCATGGACGGCATTGTGTCCGTAGAGCTTGGCCTCCTCAAACGGCAAAAGGTCCGGTTTTTCCACGAACACTTCGATGCCCCGGCGAAATCCCGGCAGGCGGATCTGGGAGATCAGGATGCGGTTGAATTCCTCGACCAGAAAGGCGCGAGGATGGTTCGGGACGAGACAGGCCAGCCCCTCGGCTCGGATATGTTCGGGGTCGGCGACCACGCCGCTCATTTTCCCGATCACCGTGTTCAGGAATTGCACCGAGTCGCGGACGAAGGCGCGGGCCGGGGCGTCCAGCCCGGCCTCGCATTGTTGCTGGAGGATTTCCGCGGCGTGGTTGTGGTTTTCGGCCGTGTAAATCACGCACGACGGCGCGTCGGGACGAAGTGCTTTAAGACGGAACGCCCGGGCCAGCAATTCCGCCACCGGGGCATCGCCCCGGTGGTAAAAGTCCACGCTCGGCAGGGCCG
Organism: Verrucomicrobiota bacterium; assembly: GCA_028873125.1. Taxonomy (GTDB): domain Bacteria; phylum Verrucomicrobiota; class Verrucomicrobiia; order Limisphaerales; family UBA11358; genus UBA11358. The sequence continues at coordinate 12,677 of JAGWMQ010000076.1, forward strand.
TGGCAATTTCCGAAGCCTCCGCCAGCGCGCCCACCAAGGCTTCGCAGTCGGCGGCGACGCCGGGATTGAGGATTTCCACGTCGTCCACGGTCGCATCCTCAGTGCCCGTGGCGGTGGCGACGTTGACGTGGTAGCAGCCGCCGGCTTGACGGATTCCGTCTACCCATTCCTGGACCACTTCCGCCACGACAAGCCGGTCGAAGTTTCCCGACCGATGCGCTTCCAGGAGGAACAACCCGCCCTGGATGGGGCCGAAGCCCAGGCCGACAAACGTGCGTCTGGTCATGCGCGTCCGCCTCGAAGTCCGGACGTTTGGCTCCGCACCGTCAGGTGATGTCTGTTCACAAGCCGCTGCACTTGAGTTTTCGTGCGCGCCAGATTATGGCAAATCGCGCGCGGCTTCATTCAAAATCTCGAAAATCGTTTGGATGCCGACGCGCAGAGCGCCGGATGCCAAGCGTGGCGGTCCGGTTCAGAGGGGCCTTCTAATCCGCATCGCGATGACGGACATCGCCGGCAGCGGTTCAAACCGTGCCGATGTGCCTCCAAAACGCTGAACCCATTCGCTCAAGGCCCCGCGTTTCTGACCGCCTCGGCGTAAGGTTTGCCGTTTACGAACACCTCCTTGATCTTCGGATGTCCGGAGGCGGGCACGACCACCTGCACGGTGAGCTTGCCGGAGGGATTGCCCGTGTTTTCGGGGACGTAATAGCGTTCGAGGCCATACTCGACGTGGATCGAGTTGGTCAGATTCCATCTCCAGGCGGTTCGGCCTTCCATCAAAATCCCGCCCGACGGCGGCACGAACTTGGTGGTGCTGGCTTTGGCGACTTCGTAGAACCGGTTCGTCGCGGGTGCGAGGGCCACGAAGATTTTCGTGCCGACCGGCAGGTCCTTCTTTACCGGAGGCGAAAAGAGATTCACCGGCACGTCGCTGATTTTGTAGTTCAGCCCCAGATAATCGCCGCGCAGCAGGTCGCGCGGGTCCACCGGCCGCGTTTCGAGCAGGATGACCTTGCCATTGGCCAGCGCGTGTTCCTGCACGGCCACGGTGCCAAGCAGCCACGCGGCCTGCGCCGCGAGGATGAGGAGGAGGAGTTTGAGTTTCATGGCGCCTCCATCGCGGTTGATGATTGGATTTGCTTCATCAGCTTGCGGCGTTTCCTTTCGAGATAGACGCCAAAGACGATGAGGAAGACGCCCGAAACGAGGAACATCACGCCCGTGCGCGCCATCGAGCCGAACAAGTCGAGATAGGCGGCAATGATGTCGAGGGCGATGAACACGACGCCGAGGTTGACGAGGAAGGCCGAGCGCTCCTGCAGACCCACCTGGACTTGCAGCAGACAGAAAATGAACAGCGCCAGCGTGCCGCCCAAGTAACTCCACGAGTCGCCCCAGTAAAAACGTGACCCGGCCGGGTGATCGAGCCGCCACAAGCCGAGCCAGACTGACGCCATGAAGACCATCATGCCGGCCAGCGCGGCGAACCAAGTCCAGCGCCATTGTGCGGTCAGGGCGCGCAGATTTTTAACGCCCGTCACGAGCGACGCGAGCGCAACCAGGCCGAGCACCGGGAAAAACCATGGCCGGGTCTCCGGGTTCTCCCAGCCGCCAAAAAAATCCTTCCATGTGAGCGGGTAGAAGAAAGTCAGGAACACCAGCAGGCCAAGCTTCTCCGTCACGCCGGCGAAGTCGGCGAACGCGCCCCGCCGCAGCACCCAGCCCGCGCCAAGATACGCCAGGCCGAGCAGCGCATAGAGCAGCAGTTGACGGGCGTCGTCGCCGCAGTAAATCCAACTGCCGCGCTCGTTGACCTCGAGGCCGAACCAGATGCCAAAGGCGATCAGCAGCAGCACGTGCTGCGCCTTCGACCGCAGCAGCCAGGGCAGCGCGGCGATGCCGATCCACCAGGCCAAAAAGGCGTTCGGCGGGCGCGAGACGATGTTGTAAATCTGGCCGAGCAGCGCCAGGTTCGCCAGAAACAGGCCGGAACCGACGAGATGCAGCGCTTCGCCGGTCCTGCGGTATTTGCCGCGGACTTCGCGCAGCCACCAACCGCCCGCGTGGAAGCCGAGCATGAGCGCCATGCCGCCGGCAATTTTCGCGCCGCGCGGGATTTCGTTCCAGTGCGCGGAAATAAGCAGGATGATGCCCGTTGTAATGAGCGCCGCGCCGATCATGGAGAGGATGGCGAGGAATTTGTTGCCGCCGTCCTCCTTCAAATTGAAGTGCTCGATGATTTTCTGCCGTTGCTGGCCGGTGATCAGGCCGGCGTCATGGAGTTTTTGGATGTCGGCGTATTTCATAACTCGGCTTCCGATGGGAGATTTCCAAAAGGTTGGCTTTGCAGCTCAGTCCAGACGCTTGTAATGCGACGGATTGTTCCACGCATTCGTGTTATTCACATATTTCAGGAGGAACCGCTGCAGTTCTTTCGTGTCGGCGGTCAAAACGATCCGCCCGCCCTCCTCGCCCGGTTTTTCGGGCAACACCAGGTGCCGGATGGCCTTGGGATGTTTTTCCAGCAGATGAGAGAGCCAGTCGTAGTTCAGGTCGGCCGTTTCCAGCCGCGGCACGATTTGCAAGACTTTGGAGACCTGATGCGTGGGCACATAGTCCAGCGAGCGGTTCGTGGGAAAGGTGTCGAGAAACAACTGCTGTTTCAACCGGAACAGGTGGGCTTCCATGCTATTGGTTTCCTGCGCGCCAACCAGTGTCACCCAATATCCCTTCCCATCCAGCGGCTTGATCTGCGCGTATTCGGAGGGTGGATTGGTCGCATCCGCGTCCACCCATTTGCCGGGCAGAACCGGGTTGGAAACCAAGTCCTTGTCCGTGTAAAACGGATAAACCGACGTGACCACGCAGCCGGCCAGAAACAGCGCGAGCGCGAGTAACGCAGCCGTCCGGGTGATGATACAAGTTGATGCTTGGCTCCTGATTTGAGTCTTCATAACGGGCCTTTCTTTTTTGGGTTTTGCTCAACTGACGGACGGCCACCGCGCCGGATGCAAAAGACTCGCATCGCCTCAAGCCGCCGTCAATAACGCGTCTTTTGCGCCGCGAATGACAAAATGAGGCGATATTTTCAGCCTCTGTTTGAACTGCGTCCGGCGGCGGTGTGTTTCGCCCGCGGAGTAAAGTTGCTTGACCAGCCTGAGGAAGCCGCTCTGCAATTCGGTCGCGCTCATGTGCTTCGGCTGGAAATTGATGTCGAACAGCGTGCATAACTCCCACGCGCGGTCGAGAAGGACGCGGCCCTCGCGCTGGAGCCGCGTATAAAGCGGCGTGCCCGGAAAGGCCGTCTGGAGCGTCACCTGCACCTCGTACAGACCGGAGTCGCGCACGAAATCCAGCACGTCGTCGAACACGTCGCGCGTGTCGCCGTCGAGGCCGAGGATGAAACAGCCGTTGACGGTGATGCCGTAGGATTGGATCCTGGCGATGGCGTCCCGGTAAAAGTTTTGCTGGCGCAGTTTCCAATCGTTCTTTAATTCCAGGCCGCGGAGGCTGGTGCGGCGCGGACTTTCGAGACCGATGAGCACCTGCTGGCAGCCGGAATCGCGCATCAGTCCGAGCAATTCGTCGTCCTGAGCGACGCCCACGTCGGCCTCGGTGAACCATCGCACTTTTTCCTTCGCCAGTTCGCGCAGCAGCCTCTTGTAGTGTTCGCGGCGGACGAAACTGTTGTCGTCGGCGAACTCGACGAACGGCCGCGGCCAGATCCTTTTGATCTCGCGAATTTCGGCGATGACTTTTTTCACCGGCTTCACCTTGTAACGCGACGTCAGAAGGATGGAACTGGCGCAAAATTCGCAGCGATGCGGACAACCGCGGCTCGTCTGCACCGTCAGGCGGTTGTATTTTTCCGGGTCGAGCAGATCGAAGCGCGGCATCGGCGCGTCCGCCAGATCAAATTCGCGGTAGGTGGCATAAAACGGTTTCAGACTGCCTCGCTCAAAGTCCGCCAGCACTTCCGGCCAGAGCAACTCGCCTTCGCCGATGACCACGCTGGCGCAATGCTCCTTGGCCTGCTCGCGCAACGACGAGACCGTGATGCCGCCCATCACCACGGCTGTTCCCCGGGCGCGGTAATAATCGGCGACCGCGCACGCCTCGTAAAATTGCGCGGTGAAGGTGCTGATGGCGACCAAATCAAAGTCCGTCGGAAGGTCGAGCGCGCCGGTAGCGCAGCCGTCCCCGGCTGCGGGTGCTGGCGGCGTCTCGCCGCCAGTCGCATCGCCGGGCGGGACGCCTGCGCTACGGCGAAAATCCGCGATTTCATGATACTCGACGTGGAATTTCTCCGGCGTCAACCCGGCGAGCGTGAGCAGACCGAGGCTCGGCAGCGAGGCGATGATCCGGTTGCGGCCCACGAAGCCTGGCAAGGTCAGACCCAGCCGCGTGAGTTCCGGGTTGTGGGCGCGCACCCCGCTCATGGCGATGAAACCGATGCGTTTCATGGCGGGTCGAAGGTCGTGGGTTGAGGGCCGGGGCCGGGCAAGCCGTGGTTTCCCAGAAGCAGGACGAGCGTCACTGCGCTGCCCAGAATCAGGCTGACGACGGGCACGGCAAAAATCAGGTGCATCTTCGGACGATGCGCCATCACCGCACAGCAAATCGGCATCGTGACGGCGCCGACGATGAACGCCCACGCCGCGAGACCGGCCAGCGGTCCGGTCAAGGGAACACTCTGCGTCGTCAGCCAGAACAGCAGGTTCACCGCGCCCAGGCCGAGGAAGGAGATGTGGCCCAGCCGGTACATCCGGCGCTTGAAGCTGCCGTAGCCGCCGAGCCAGTTCTCCCCGCGAAAGAACAGCCCGAGCGCCATCCCGGTGATGAAGCCGAGCAACACCCAGAGCCAGGCCAGGAAAAGGTTTGGGTTGAATTTCATTTGATTTCCTCAAACCACAATACCGCACCAGGGTGTCCGGGGGTTAATTGATAAAACTTCAGGCGACATTGGCCGGCTCGATGGGCCTTTCTTGCCGTGAATCGTTCGCCGCGGCGGGTTCGGGATTGCCGCGACTCCAGCCATTGTGCCGCCGTTGGAAACGGGCGTGGACCTCAAAGGCAAAATTGTCCA
>JAGWMQ010000077.1 GCA_028873125.1 Verrucomicrobiota bacterium
CAATGACAAGTTCATCGTGGCCTCCTTCCCGGCGCGTGTTTAAAAACCGGACCGGACCGGTCGTCCGCCCGCCGCCCGCCCGTTCCGCCGGAGGGTTTGCAACAACCCGGCTCCGGCTCACTCACCGCCTTCCAACTGACTGGCTTCAATTTCATGGCGACAGATCCAACTCCCACTGAAGGTTTCGAGCGGCGAACGCGTTGGCTCAAAGAAACCAACGCTTCTTCCAATTGCCTCCGCGGCGACGCCGCTCCAGCGTGCCCGCACCCAATGTCAGAACCGCTTGAGGAAGGGAGCCGTGTCGGACTCCTCCGGAGGAGGGTTTTGAAGACGGACTGGCTTTGGTTTGATCAATCCCCCCAATTTGCGGCGGAGCAGGGCAAGGGCCACCAACGCCGCTCCGAGAAGCAGCGCCGTGCCGCCGCCGTCGGGGACGGCCGGCGACGGACCCTCGTAGGCATACCACTCCTCGAATCCGTCATTGGACGCATAACCTCCGCCCGAGGCGTCCTGTCCAAATCCGGCGTAGAGATACAAGTTTCCCGAATCACCGATGTCGCTGGTGGGCACGAGAATATACATATCCCCCGAGCCACTGCCATTTTGTGAGGAAATATCCACACGCACGGCTCCGGCGCCGTTCAGATCAAACGCCGGTGTTCCGCTGGAAACCAAGGCCGTGAGATCACTTGAGCTGGTATAGGGACTCCCGCTCGTGACAAAAATTTGAAATGCGATCAACGAAATAGGCCCGTCGGCCTCCTGATTCGCGTCCAGGTAGAACTGGTAATAGCTGTGGCCGTTATAGGTGACTGTTCCGAGTTGGCTCACCAGCAGGTCGTGGGTCCACTGACCCGCCTTGTCGTCGTAGGGAGGATTGGCGATGCTCGTGTTGATGCCTTGTTCCGATCCGTCATTTTGTTCTCGGAGGAAGGGATCAATCACGCCCGTGCCCGTGGACTGCGGGTCGATCGCAAACAAGTAGGCGCCATTTGCGGAACCGCTCGCAGGATAACCTCCCGTCAAATCAATGACGGTCGCGTTCAAAGAAGTGACCGCACCCGCCGTCCAGCCCGCCATCACCAGTGCCCAAATTTGCCTTTTCATGTTCTCTCCATTCTCCCCCGGTTATTGTCCCTTCCCGTGTTGCAGCGTTCGTTTTTTGTCCCGACATTCGGCCTTGGCCCCGTGGAACCGTGCGGGTCGAGCGCAGCTTCCTGCGGGTCTGCCGATTCTCAAGGGTTCAACTTCATAAGGCAAAGTCCTCGCGACGTTGTAGGACGAACCCTGAGGTCTTGTCGGTAAATAGCTGACAGGTGGTTGTCTAGCAGGCTGTTTGCCATATTTTGTCAGACAAAATGTAAATCAATACAACCTGTTAAAGGTGAAAGAGTTGCGATTTAAAAACGTCGGTTTCAGAAGTCGGCCTGTTTTGAAGAAACTGTAAACCATCCCGACGTTTTTTTTGGATAAAGTCAAAAATCAGCAACGCTCCACTTCGTAGTCTGTTGATGGTCAATGACATCGAAAATGCAAGGTCGCCTGACAAAAAAGTGGAAAGAAAACCGACGTTTTTTCACTTTTGAAACCTCGTCTGGATTTGGCGCCAATCTGGGCGTATGCAGGAAGTCGCGCAGTTGGGCAAGCCGCTTACCCTTTTGCCCGGCTGCATGCAGTCAGCCAGTCCGGTGGAGTGGCGGAAAGTCGGGGAAAAATGCCCTGCCTGTCCAAAGCCGGTCGCTTGGACGAATCAATCTCCCCGGCGGCCGGGTTGCCGTTAGCCGCCAACGTGCCGCACCGTCTGCGCACGTCTCCGACAGGGGCAGCGGTTTTGCACAAGCAATCTTTCCGCCGACGGCCACCGGTCTCTCCGGCGGTAGAATTGACAGGCAAGAGGCGCAGCCGGTTCGCCTAGGCTTACGGAAGTATTGATTGGCGGCGAGACAGCCGGTATGAATTGCAGGGCGCCCGCCGAATGGAGCATTACTTTACAGATGGCTCGTGTTTTCCAAGCCGACCAAGAACGGCTGCCGGGAAAACGGCGCTTGCCCACATTTTATCCGGCTTGAAAGGTTTTGTTCAGCCGCGGACAAAACGCCATTTCTCCGTGAGCTGGCCGAGGTTGCTCCCGCGGATTATCGTTCTCGCCGCGATTGGCGCGCCGGCGAGCGGTGACGCCGCCGGCGCGAAATGGGAGCCAAGGATATACTACCTGGACAGCCGTTCGGGCAATGACAACGGAAGCGGAACCAAGAACCACCCGTGGCAAACGCTGCTGCGGCTGGGCCGGGTGTTTTTTCATCCCGGCGACACGGTTCAGTTCAAGCGCGGCGGCCGGTTTGAAGGCGGTTTTGAAGTGGACCAATCGGGTACGTCATCCGCGCCGATCGTGTTCAAAGCCTACGGCAATGGTCCGCCGCCACAGTTCACCAATCCGCATTCCGCCGTGTTGAATGGAAACGCCATCCGCGCCAACGCCGGCCACATTATCATCGAGGGGCTTTTTTTTGAACGATGCCCGGCCAACCCGGTATCCACCGACGTGCGGACGTTGGGCGCCGTATTCCTGACCGCCAAAGCGGACTCCGTTATTGTCCGCAAATGCGAAATGACGCAGACGCCCGTTGGCATCACGGTCTATGGGCAGCACGATCTCATCACCCACAACTACATCCATGACGACAACGAGCCGATCAAGCCGCATTGGGGGCCGATGTGCGTGGTTGTTTGCGGTTCGCATGAGGAGATTTCCTACAACCGTTTCATCAACTACTGCGCGCCAAGCGATGCGTACGGCCATGACGGCGGCGCCATCGAAATCAACGACCGGAGCCTGGCGAAAAAGGACGTGGTGATTCATCACAATCTTTCCCTGCGCAACCAGGGCTTCATCGAATGGGTCGGGCAGTTACCGCCAGGCGAGTCGCAGATTTCCGCCGGCAGCCCACCGGCCGCGCGGATTGACGGCGGGGTCGGTCCGGTCATTCAGGACCATTTTCTGATTCATCACAACGTCTGCATGGACTACCAGTCCTTTTTGGGGTTTACCGGTCCATGCACGAACACCCGCGTGGAAAACAACACCGTCGTGCGCGTTCTGGCGCATGCCGAGCCGGATTCGGAAGACGTGATTTTTTGGGAGTATTACGGCAACACCAACATCAGCTTTCGGAACAACATCTTTGTCTGGGACGGTTCCCGTGTGGAACCCGTCTTTTCCCGCGGCCAGCCGTATCACGCCTACAACCTGTTTTACCGGACCGACGCGACAAATCTGCCACGCGGCCCCAACGAGGATGCGGATCAGAGGAGGTATCTGGGTGGCGGAGCCGAACTCAACATCGGGGACAAGATTGGCAACCCACTTTTTCGCGACATGAACCATGACGATTTTCATTTGGAACGAGGCAGCCCGGCCATCGGCGCGGGCACGGACCTCGGCTACAAGCTGGATTTTGACAACCACCTGATCCCTGCAAACAAGCCGCCAGACATGGGCGCGTATGAATTTATTCCGGCTGCAGCTTCAAATGTTGACGGCGGGAAAAACAACCGATAGTCTTGCGCAAACGATTGCGTTAAGTTGAAAAATTCGCGACCGAAGACAATGCCTCCGAGAATTATGACAACGAGAAATCAATACCGCAGTGCGCATGCCCCGACGGCTCTCCATGATCCTCTCGCACTGCCGCGAGGTTTTGGAGTGCGGCGGCAAGCGGAGGGCGACGCCGATCTCGGCAGGCGCTTTCGCTCCGAAAGCGGTGTCGTCGCTGCGCTCTGCCACCGCACTCCAAGACAGGGTCGCGCCGGCGCCAGCCCTTTTCGGTCCATGGCCCCGATGCGCAATTCGAGAATCGTGGAGGACTCCTGTGGACCGACCCGGGAAAATCACGCAGTCCAAGGCAGATTCACCAAAATCCGCCGCGAGCTGATGCTCTGCGCCAGCGTCGGGCTGCCGATGCTCCTGCTTTCTTCCAATGCCCATGCACAGGAGAAGAAGGCGCATCATCCGAACATCGTGCTGATCGTCGCCGACGATCAGGGCTACGGCGACTTCAGTTGTTACGGCGACGGGAAGACTTCGACGCCGACGGTGGATCGTTTGGCAGCGACCGGCATTCAATTCCGGGACGCCTACGCCGCGGCGTCCATCTGTTCACCTTCGCGTTACAGCATCCTCACGGGCCGTTATTCCTGGCGCACGCGCTTGAAGTTCGGGGTGTTGAGTTGGTTCGCCAAACCGCTGATCGCCCCGGACCGCGCGACGCTGGCGTCCCTTTTGAAACGGGACGGATACGACACGGCGTGCGTCGGCAAATGGCACCTGGGATTCAATTGGGCGTTGAAGACCAACGCGCCGGCGGACCCGGACAAAACGGTCTTTGACACCTGGGATCGCAAGTCGCAGGACTACATAGACTTTTCCAAGCCGGTCACCGGCGGGCCGCTTGACCGGGGCTTTGATTATTTCTACGGCATTGCCGGGTCAATCAACATGATCCCTTACGTGTTCATCGAGAATGACCGGGTGGTCGAACCTCCATCGGTGCCAAAGCACGTCTATGAGTTTGACCAGAATTGTTTGAAAGCGCCGGACTGGCATTCGCGGACGTTGAACCAGGAATTGACCGAGAAAGCCGTCCAGGTGATTAACCATCACTTCGCACAACGCGACGGCAAGCCGCTGTTTCTTTACTTTCCCACCAGCGCCATTCACCGGCCTTGTCTGCCGACGTTCACCAAGGGAAAGACCCATGCCGGATTGGTCGGCGACATGGTGCTGGAATTCGATTGGACAGTCGGGCAAATCGTCAAGGCGCTGAAGCAAAACGGCGCGTTCAACGATACGCTGTTGATTGTCACTTCGGACAACGGGCCGTATCCCGGCGACCCGCTTTGGGGAATTGAGAAATACAAAACCGAGGACTTCGCCAAGGACCTTTGGTTGAGCTATTTCGATGATTACACCAACCACCCGCAATACATCAACCCTTATTATAAACGCAGTCCATTGTGGAGAACCGGCTGGCTGACTTACGGCCACAAAACCGCCGGCGATTTGTTGGGGTTCAAGGAAGACGCCTGGGAAGGCGGATTGCGCGTCCCCTTGATCGTCCATTGGCCGGACGAAATCAAAACCGCGCGAACGAATTATGACACGGTCTGCCTGGTGGATTTGCTGGCGACCTTTGCCGATCTGGAGGGAAACCATTTGCAGGCGGGCGAGGGTGATGACAGTTACAGCTTTCTGCCTTACCTGTTCAACACTGACGCGCCGCAGGTTAGAAAGTCGTTGGTGGTCAGTGGGGGCGGCAGCGGCGCGCTCGTGGTCCGGCGGGGTTATTGGATTTAAATCCAGGCGACGGCCAATCCGCACTGGGAGAAGACCTACTGGCCCCTCTCCCGCCGCATCAAGCAGCAGCAATTATACAATCTCCGCAAGGATCCGTCGGAGCAGGACAATTTGTTTGACGCAAAACCGCAGGTGGCGGAAAAGCTCAAACGCATCATTGCGCGGGTCAAGCAAAACGTGAAGACTGAAGGGAACACGAATTAACCGCCGCGATTTTGACGAACCCACCGGCGTATGAAAAATCTGCTTCCATTGGCCGTCGCGTGCGGTTTTTTGTCGGCAGCATCGGTCTTGGGCCAAACGAATTCGCTGAAAATGGCCTACGAGACGATTGCCGGGCCGGCGTCACCAGACCAGTTACCCGCGTGGCTGGCGGAGATGCGCGACTGGCGCGCGAAGAAATTGGCGGCGATGAACTACCACGGAGCGGAGTATGACCGCCCGCAACTGAAGTGGACGCAAAGCAGCTTCATCCAGCCGCAAATGATGGTCGAGGACAGGTATTTCTACGATCCGGTCGCCGGGAAATACACCGTGGACCGTTACTTGGATGATTTGGAGAAACGCTACGGCGGCATTGATGCGGTTTTGATTTGGGCGGTGTATCCCAACATCGGCATTGATAATCGCAACCAGTTTGACCTGGTTCGCGCCCTGCCCGGCGGACTGCCCGGCGTGCGAAAAATGGTGGCGGCGTTCCATCGCCGGGGCGTCAGGGTGCTGTTTCCCGTCATGCCTTGGGACATGGGCACACGTGACGAAGGCCGGCCGTTGTGGACCGCCATCGCGCAAGAGATGAAGGCGGCGGACGCCGATGGAGTGAACGGCGACACCATGCGCGGCATGTCCAGGGCATACCGCGAGGCCTCGGACCAAACCGGGCACATCCTGGCCTTCGAGCCGGAAGTGGGCCTCCAGGAGCTGAAGGACCTGCCGTGGGACAACCTGACCTGGGGATACTGGCATTACGACTTCGTTCCGGCCGTCAGCAAATACAAATGGCTTGAGCCGCGGCACATGGTCAACGTTTGCGACCGTTGGGCGCGAGACCACACCGACGATCTGCAACACGCCTTTTTCAACGGCGTCGGGTTTGAAAGCTGGGAAAACATCTGGGGCATCTGGAATGGCCTGACGCCGCGCGACGCCGAGGCGCTGCGCCGCATCGCCAAAATCGAACGCGCCTTCGCCAGCCTGCTGGTCAGCCGTGATTGGGAGCCGCATTTTCCCGTGTTGCAACGCGGTGTTTTCGCCAGCGAATTTCCCGGCGAACAGCGGACGTTGTGGACGTTCGTAAACCGGATGGAATACGACATTCCGGGGCCGCAACTCCAAATTCCATACCATCCCTCGACACGCTACTTTGACCTCTGGCACGGCGCGGAATTGAAGCCGGCCTTCGTCACGAACAGCGGCGTCGTTTCCGCCATGCTGAGTTTTGAAATCGGCGCGCACGGCTACGGGGCCGTGCTGGAGACGGGCGCCGGTTCCGACGACGGGTTGCGCTCGTTTCTTGGCGGCATGAAAGCGCTGGCCAAAAAGCGGCTTGCGGATTTTTCCGGCGAATGGGAGTTCCTGCCGCAACACCAGGTGGAAATCCGGCCCACCCGGCCGGCGAGGACGCCCCCGGCGGGCATGGTCAGAATTCCGGGCGGGCCGTTTGATTTCATTGTGTCGGGCATCGAAATTGAAGGGCACGACAGCGTGGGCGTGGACGTGCAATATCCATGGGAGAATTCTCCGCGGCGATACCATTGGCGCCGCATGGTCATCAAGCCGTTTTTCATGGACCGCTATCCCGTCACCAACGCGAAATTTAAGGAATTTCTGGACGCGACCGGCTATCATCCGCGCGACGACTACCATTTCCTCAAGGATTGGAAGAACGGGAATTACCCCGCGGGTTGGGACAACAACCCCGTGACATGGGTTTCATTGGCGGACGCCCGCGCTTATGCGCGCTGGGCCGGCAAACGCCTGCCGCACGAGTGGGAATGGCAGTACGCCGCCCAAGGTTCTGACGGACGTCTGTATCCGTGGGGCAATGAATGGAAGGCGGACGCCGCGCCGCCGCCGGACGAGGGTCGCAGTCTGCGGCCGCCCACGGATGTGGCCGCCTTTCCGCAGGGCGCCAGCCCCTTCGGCGTCATGGACATGGCGGGAAACGTGTGGCAGTGGACCGATGAGTACGTGGACGCGCACACACGCGCCGCGATCCTCCGCGGCGGCAGCTATTATCATCCGCAGGGTTCAAAGTGGTATTTCCCCAATTCGGCCAGGCTGGACGAACACGGCAAATTGTTGCTGATGTGTCCCTGGGAGGACCGCGCCGGCACGCTCGGCTTCCGCTGCGTCGTGGACGCTCAATGAAAAACCGTGTTGCCGAAGGTAAATTGGCCGCGAAGGCAAATGCGCCTTCTCGCCTGGCGCGGCTTGGATTTTGTTCCGCCTTCCCTTATTTCTGACATCAACCTGTATGCGAAATTACGGCTTGCTGTGCGCGCTCTTTCTTTTTGGAGGGCCGGCGTTGGCTTCGGACGCCAGCTATTCCAAACTGGCCGCCGGGTTTCAACAGCCTCCCGATTCGGCGCGGCCCTGGGTGTATTGGTATTTCATGGAAGGAAACCTGAGCCGCCAGGGCATGACGGCGGATTTGCAGGCCATGAAACGGGCCGGCATTGGCGGCGCCATCTTTCTCGAAGTCAACCTGGGGATGCCGCGCGGGCCGGTGGATTTCATGAGTCCGCCGTGGCTGGGGCTGGTCCAACACGCGGCCGGCGAAGCGGACCGACTCGGACTGCAAATTGCCCTCGGCGCGGGGCCGGGCTGGTGCGGGACCGGCGGACCGTGGGTGCCCGTCGAACACTCGATGCAGGACCTGGTTGCCAGCGAAACGAATGTCATCGGGCCCGGCCGGTTCAACGGGCTGTTGCCCCGGCCCCAGCCGAGGCCGCCGTTTTTTGGAGTGGGAACCCTGACCCCCCGGCTGCGCGCGGAGTGGAGCGGGTTCTATCGCGACGTTTGCGTGCTGGCCTTCCCGACGCCGAAACGGCAGGCGCGCATTGCGGACATTGATGAAAAGGCGCTTTATTACCGGGCGCCTTATTCTTCGCAGCCCGACGTGAAACCGCGCCTGCCGGCGCCGGCGCAATTTCCACCGGCGCCCCTTGCGGAGTGTATCGCCTCCAACCGGATCCTGGATTTGACCGGCAAGCTGTCGCCCGATGGCCGCCTGGAGTGGAGCGTGCCGTCCGGCCGGTGGACGATTCTGCGGTTCGGGCGCCGAAGCACCGGACAGGTCACACGCCCGGCGCCGCTGCCAGGGCTTGGTTTCGAGTGCGACAAGTTTGATGCCGCGGCGCTGGACGCGCACTTCAACGCGTATGTCGGCAGGATCCTGGCCGCTCCCGGCCCGCGGAGGCATCCCGGCCGGGGCATTACCACGCTCCATTTCGACAGTTGGGAAATGAGTTCGCAGAACTGGACGAAAAATTTCAGGGAGGCCTTCGAGAAACGGCGCGGTTACGATCCACTGCGCTTTTTGCCGGTCCTGACCGGACGAATCGTGGAGGGCCCGGAAGCGTCCGAACGGTTTCTTTGGGACCTGCGGCGCACGGCGCAGGAGTTGGTCGTGAAGAATTGCGCGCAACGGCTCCGGAAACTCGCCCACCGCCACGGGCTCGTCCTTTCCATGGAACCCTACGACATGAATCCGGCGGGCGACCTGGCGCTCGGCAGCGCCGCGGACGTACCGATGGGCGAATTTTGGGCGCAGGACCACGGGTTCCACACCGAATACAGTTGCCTCGAAGCGGTCTCCTTGGGCCACACCCTGGACCGGCGGATCATCGGGGCGGAATCCTTCACCGCCGCGCCGGGCGAAGATTGGCGGTTGTGCCCCGGAACGATCAAGGCGCAGGCCGATTGGGCGTTCTGCGCGGGAATCAACCGGCTGGTCATTCACCGGTACGCCGCGCAACCGTGGCTGGATCGTCGGCCGGGCATGACCATGGGCCCCTATGGCGTCCATTGGGAGCGCACCCAAACCTGGTGGAGCATGGTGCCGGCCTTTCATCGCTACCTGGCGCGCTGCCAGATGATGTTGCGGCGCGGTTTGCCGGTCGCCGACATTCTCTATCTTGACGCGGAAGGCGCGCCGGACGTTTTCCGTCCACCAGCGTCGGCCCTGTTGCCGGGCTTGCCGGACCGACGGGGGTATAATTTTGACGGGTGCGGGACCGATACGCTCGTTTCCAAGGCGGCGGTGAGGAACGACCGCATCGTTTTCCCCGGCGGGATGAGCTACCGCGTGCTGGTCCTACCTGAATTGCAGACGATGACCCCCCGGTTGCTGCGCAAGATCAGAAACTTGGTCCGGGCGGGCGCCACGGTCATCGGCGCGCCACCCCAAGAGTCTCCCAGTCTGCAGAATTATCCACGGTGCGATGCCGAAGTGAAACGGTTGGCCGCGCAAATCTGGGGTTCTGGTGCGCTGCAATCGGAACGTTCGTATGGTCATGGGCGTGTGATCCTGGACACCAAGGCGCTCGAGACCGTCGCGGACCTCCAGGACTCCTCGGCGCCGGCCAAGGGGGTTTTTCGCGAGCTCTATCCCGATTACACGATGACGGCGGCGGTGCTGGGCAAACTCGGCGTGCCGCCGGATTTCGAATCCACCGGCGACGTGCGCTATACGCACCGGCACGAGCCGAACCGGGACATTTATTTTGTGGCCAACCGCAGCGGTGAGGCCCTGTCGGCAAAATGCAGTTTTCGCGTGAGCGGTCTGCGGCCGGAATTGTGGAATCCGGTGACGGGCCGACAGCGCGCGTTGCCGGAGTTCCTCCAGGCTGGAGGGCGGACCACCATCCCGCTGCAGTTCGCGCCCTGTCAGAGTTACTTCATTGTCTTTCGCAAAGGACCAACCGCCCTCCCGCACGGAAGGAACTTCACCGTGGTCCGGCGGGTGGAAGTCATTTCCGGTCCATGGCAGGTCTCCTTTGATCCAAAGTGGGGCGGCCCCGGACAAGCGACCTTCGAAAAGCTTGAGGACTGGACCCGTCGCCCGGAGTCCGGCATCCGCTTTTACTCCGGCCAGGCGACCTATCGAAAAACGTTCGCCGTCGGTCCAAATGTCGAAGCGGAGCATTCCCGATGGTATCTGGACCTGGGCCGCGTCGAGGTGATGGCCCGCGTCAAACTCAACGGGCGCGGTCTGGGCGTCGTGTGGTGCGCTCCGTGGCGCGTGGCCATTCCACCGGGACTGCTTCGGATTGGCGACAACCATCTGGAAATCACGGTGGCGAACTTGTGGTGCAACCGGCTCATCCGCGACAGCGGCCTGCCGCCGGGCCAACGCCTGACTTGGACCACCTACAACCCCTTCAAGCCGGCTGCACCACTCCTGCCCTCCGGCCTGATCGGTCCGGTAAGACTGGAGACGGGGGAATGAAGACCGGCGTGCGTTTACGACGGAACAAAAAAGGAAATTACATGTCAGAGCGATGGCCGAAATTGGGATTGACGCTTTGCCTCCTGCTCCCGGCGCTGGCGCAGGCGGATGGATTGGCCCGGGGCTTCCAACATCCGCCGGACAGCACCAAGCCGCGCTGCTATTGGTATTGGTTGGACGGTCATGTCTCGCGGGTGGGCATTAAACACGACCTGGAGGCGATGAAACGCGTGGGCATCGGCGAAGCTTACATTGGCATTATTGGCGGAGGCCAAAGCGGCCGGGCCAACGGCGAGGTCAAGGCGCTGAGCCCGCAGTTCTGGAAGCTGATGGAATACGCCGTGCGCGAAGGCGGGCGGGTCGGTGTGAATATCGGCGTGTTCAACTCGCCCGGCTGGAGTCAATCGGGCGGCCCGTGGATCCAGCCCGGTCAAGCCATGCGATACGTCTCATTTCTGGAAACGCGCCTGCGCGGGCCCCGGGAGTACGCCGGCAGGCTGGCCGCGCCCACGAACTGGTTCCAGGACATCGCCGTGCTGGCCTTTCCCGCGCCGGCCAAAGACGACGACACGATCACCCGCCATTCGCCAACAATCACCGGCAGCACGCTCTCGAACCTGACTTACAAGGTGGAACAGCCTTTCACGGCGCGCAGTTTGGAAATCACGCCCCTCCAGGCCGTCAACGTGTCGTGCGCATTGGAGTCGTCCGAGGACGGCAAGCAATACCAAACGGTGCGGCGCTTCGCGGTGGATCGTCACCGGCTGACTCTGCAGGTCGGACCGGTGCCGCTCGCCCCGGTCATGATCAGTTTTCCGGCCGTCACGGCGCGGTTTTTCCGGCTGGTCTTTTCCGGCCCGTGCCCGGTCAGCAACGTCGAGCTTTCCGCGGCCGCGCGGGTGGAGCGATACGAGGAACAGCAGCTCGACAAAATGTTCCAGGACCCGCAGCCGCCGTTCGACTATTACCACTGGCCCCGGCAGGTCGAACCGAAGGAGGCTGGCCTGATGGTCCAGCCCGGTGCGGTCCGGGACATCAGCCGGGATCTGTCCGCCGACGGCACGTTGCACTGGGACGTGCCGCCGGGCCGGTGGATAGTGCTGCGCGTGGTCGCCCGTTTGACCGGAACGAAAAATGCGCCCGCGCCATCCGAGGCGACCGGATTGGAAGTGGACAAGATGAGCCGCCCGGCGTTGCGCGCCCACTTCGACGCCTATGTCGGCAGGCTGTTGGCGCTGATGCCGGCCCGGGATCGCCGGGCGCTCAAACATGTTGTCGCCGACAGTTACGAGACGGGACCGGAAAACTGGACGGACGGTTTTAGGGCGGCGTTCCGGAAGCAATACGGTTATGACCCGCTGCGGTTCCTGCCGGTGATGACCGGCCGCATCGTGGGCGGCGCGGATGAATCGGACCGTTTTTTGTGGGACTTGCGCCGGTTGGTGGCGGACCGCATCGCGCGCGACTACGTTGGGGGGCTGCGCGAACTTTGCCACGAGCACGGCTTGCGGTTGTGGCTGGAAAACTACGGGCATTGGGGATTTCCCGGCGAGTTTCTCGAATACGGCGGGAACAGCGACGAGGTGAGCGGCGAGTTTTGGGCCACCGGCAACCTGGGTGACATTGAATTGCGCGACGCCTCGTCGGCCGCGCACATTTACGGCAAACCGTCGGTGTTTGCCGAATCGTTCACCGGCGGCCCCTTGTTCACCAGCACGCCGTGGAGCCTCAAGGAACGCGGGGATTGGGCCTTTTGCCAGGGGATCAACCGGACCGTGCTGCACGTGTACATCGAGCAGCCCTGGGACCAGCGCCGTCCCGGCGTCAGCGCGTGGTTCGGCACCGAGTTCAATCGAAACAACACCTGGTTCAGCCAGGCCAGGCCGTGGATTGATTATCTGCGCCGTTGCAGTTTTCTGCTCCAGCAAGGCCGGCACGTGGCCGACGTGGCATATTATATCGGCGAAGATTGCCCCAAGATGACCGGCGAATGCAAACCGGCGCTGCCGCCCGGCTACGATTTCGACTACATCAACGCCGACGTGATCGAGCGCCGCCTGACGGTCCAGAACGGCCGGTTCGTGCTGCCGGATGGGACCTCCTACCGGCTGCTGGAGTTGCCGGATGAAAAAACGATGCGCCCAGCCGTCCTGCGAAAGCTTCGCGACCTGATTCTGGCTGGCGGGACGGTGCTGGGTCCGGAGCCGGTCCGCTCGCCGAGCCTCGAGGATTATCCGGCCTGCGACGCGGAGATACGTCAAATGGCGGCGGCACTGTGGGGCCAGGGCCGAGTGACGCAGGACACCAACCTGGAGACCGTACTTGATCGCCTTCACACGCCTCCCGACCTTGCCGGAGTGAATCCCACCAACATCCTCTTTACGCACCGGCGGACGGCGACTGCGGATATTTATTTCCTGTCCAACCAATCGGACGCGCCGGCCGATATCGCGCCGATTTTTCGCGTCCGCGGTCGCGCCCCGGAATTGTGGCGCCCTGGATCGGGACTCGTCGAACGGCTGGCGATATATGCGATGACTTCGCATGGGGAGCGTGTTCCCATCCATCTGGCGCCGCGGGGCTCGGTCTTCGTGGTGTTCCGCCAGGCGGCAGAGGCTGACCCAATTGTCTCTGTCAGCCGCAACAACCGGACATTGATCAACGTCGCAAACCCGCCGGCCACCACCAACCCGCCCCCAGCCGTCGAAGCGCCGGGTGCAACGCCGGTCTCATTGACACGCACGGCCCGGGGGAGCGTCCGAGCGTTGGTGTGGCAGCCGGGGGAATATCAAATCACCACGGCCGACGGCCGGACCCGCACACTGGACGCGCAGTCCGTGCCGTCTCCGTTGAAGATCGCCGGACCGTGGATGGTTTCTTTCCCGCCCGGCAACGGGATTGCGAAGCACGTTCGCTTTGACCGGCTGGAGTCCTGGACAGAGCGCCCGGAGCCGGCGATCAAGTATTTCTCGGGCACAGCGGCGTATCGCAAGCGGTTCGAGATTCCGGCGGACCGCTTCGGCAAAACGCGGCGCCTCTACCTGGACATCGGCCGGGTGAAGGACCTGGTGGAGGTCATCCTCAATGGAAAAAATCTCGGCACGTTGTGGATGGAACCGTTCCGGCTGGACGTCACCCAGGCGGCCAGGCCGGGCTGGAACGATCTGGAATTACGCGTGGTCAACGTCTGGCACAATCGTTTGGTGGGCCAGGAACTGCATCCCGGAGACTTTGCGGCGCCTGGACAATTCAAGCCTTGGTCCAGCCTCCTGCCCGATTACAGCCCCGATGAACCCCTCTTCCCTTCCGGTCTTCCAGGCCCTGTGTTTCTCGACAGCGCAGAACAGGTCGAGACAACAGAACCATGATGCTTGATCTGTTTATAACCGGCCGCGGCGTCACGCACAGCGTTGTCCGTTGATCAAGATTATCGCCGACAAAAAAAGAAAAAGGTGTCAGGAAAGTGTCAGTCAATGGTATTGTCACATTGTTACTCTTTGTGCCTGACCGATTTCGGCTTCGTTCGCTTTTGCCAATAAGACAATACCATTGACTCACCCCTCTTCCAACCCATGAGACGACTTGACGAACCGTCGCGCGGCGGTCAATTCTTTTGCGTGGTTTGTTGCCGCCACCTGAACTGCCCAAATTCTGGATTTTAGTTCACAGCCATGAAACGATCAAAACTGGAAAAGAAGGAGAAGACCGCGATTGCGGGTAAACCGTCGGACGACGCGCGCGCCTTGTCGCGCCGGCAATTTATCAGGAGCTGCGCCATCGGCACTTCGGCGCTCACGTTTGTTCCCCTGGCGGGCTGCCGGGAAACACCGGTCCGCCGGACGCCTTCGTCTGCCAGTCAGCCGGAGGGCGGCGCACCGTCCACGGGGAACCGGCTCCTCTGGCGGATCGGCGCGCCCGACCACAGTGGCGCCGGCTTTGCCCTCGCGCCGGACGGCTACACCCTGTTCCAGGAATTTTTCGGCAAACCCGATCACGCCTACTACATCGGACTTTCCCAGGCGAAGACCGGCTGGCCTTACGTGCTGCCCGGACCGTTGGATGGCTGGTCGGGCTGCGGCCAGAACGGGCGCTGGGACGTGATGAACACATTGCCGATTGGTTTTGTGCTCGCGCAGGCGCCGGCCAACGGCCAGTGCGCCTTCATCATCAACGTTTGCGACGCCCAGCCGGAACATCCGCCCCGGCTGCGGATCACGATCAACGGCGCGATCTTTGAACGCCAACTGACTCCGGGCGGCAGCGACGACTCCCTCAAAGGCCATTTGCAATCGGCCAGGCCGCAGGTCGTCCGGGTGGAATTCCCGTCGTCGCTGTTGAGAATAGGCTACAACGAAATCGCCCTGCGCAACACGCAGGGCAGTTGGTTCATTTTTGACTCGCTGCAACTGGAAACGCCCACCGATTTCAAACTGGCGCCCCCGTCGCGCACGGTCATCCGGTCTGTGACCGTGGCGCCTTACGCCGTTTCGTCCGACGCGCAAACGCCGGCGACCCTTCGCGTGGAACTGTTCCGCGCCGGGGCGCCCGGCAAACTCGCCGTGCGGATCGGCGACGGCAAGGCGGAAGCGCGGAGAACCGAATCCGGCCTGCAAATCCTGGAAATTCCCGCGCCCGCCTCGCCCGCCGGCGGGACGACGCGCATCCGCTTGAGCGCCGGCGGCCGGCTGCTTTGCGACACGCCTCTGGCTTTGCGGGCGTCGCCGCCGGTCACGCCCGCGGATTACGTGGACGTGTTCATGGGCACGGCGCATTCGCGGTGGATGATCGCGCCCGGGCCGTGGATGCCGTTCAGCATGGTGAAGATTTCGCCCGACAACCAGAGCCAGGGCTGGTGCGCCGGTTACGAATACAGCCACGAATACATTGACCGCTTCAGCCACATCCACGAGTGGACGATGGCCGGGCTGGGTGTCACGCCGACGGTGGGTCCGCTGCGCACGCGGACGGGGCTGGACGGCGCCGGTTACAGTTCGCGTTTCGACAAATCCACCGAGCGCGGCGGCATCGGCTTTTACGAAGTTTTTCTGAAGGACAGCGGCATCAAGGCCGAGCTGGCGGCCACGACCCGCGCGAGCCTGCAGCGCTACACCTTCCCGGCCAGCGACGAGGCGAGGGTGCTGCTGGGTTTCCTGCTTCCCAACGAATACGAGATGCACGTGCTCGGCGCCAGGGTGCGCCGCGCCGCCCCGGCGGAGATCGAGGGGGTGATTCAAACGGACCTGCCTAATGTGGGCTACAACGGCAACCAGCGGTTTCATCTGCACTTCGTCATGCAATTCAGCCGGCCTTTTGAAGAACTCGGCGGATGGCAATATCCGGGCGGCGCGGAGGTCACGATCCAAAGCGGGGCTGACCGTCCTTCCGGGGAATCGTCCGAGGAACAGGGCGCAAAAATAATCTCCCACGCGCCGGAACTGGCGCTGGCCGGCGACTGCGGCGCGTTCGTGAACTTCAAGACCGCCGCCGGCGAAAAGATCCTGGTGCGCACGGGCATTTCGCTGGTGAGCCTGGAAAACGCGCGGCAGAATCTGGAGCAGGAACTGGCCCGTCCTTTTGGCTGGGACTTCGAGGCCGTGATTCAAATCCAGCGGCGCACGTGGAACGAGATTTTCAACCGGATCGGAATCGGGACGCCCGACGCCCGCGAGAAAACCCGCTTTTACACCAACCTCTACCGCGCCCTTTCGGGCCGCAACACCTGGAGCGATGTCAACGGCGAATGGATGGATCCCTTCATGCGCCGGCAAAAGCTCGACGACCCCGCCAACGTGATGCTCGGTTCCGACGCCTTGTGGACGACGTTCTGGAACATGAACCAGGTGATGAACCTGCTTTCGCCCGAATGGTCGGTCCGTTGGGTGAAATCGGAACTTCAGCTCTACGACAAATGCGGCTGGACCTCGAAAGGGCCGGCGGGGTTGAAGTATATCAGCGTGATGGTCGCCGAACATGAGATTCCGCTGATGGTCGCCGCGCATCAGCACGGACTGAAGGGCATTGACGGGCGGAAAGTGCTGGAGGCGGCGGCCAAGATGCAAACCACGATGCCGGAACTTTTTTCCGGCGACGGCGCCGCCGGCAACGCGAACCTGGAAAATTATCTCAAGAACGGCTACGTCGCGGAGGACGGCCCGATCGGTCCGGGCGGCAAGGCCGAATGGAACCGCGCGTGGACCTCCAACACCTACGAGTATGCCTACGACGATTGGTGCGTCGCGCAACTGGCGCGGGCGCTGGGGCGTGAGGATACGGCCGCCGAATTTCTCAAACGCTCGCAAAGCTGGCGCAAGGTGTTCGACGTGAAGACCGGCTACGCCCGGCCGCGCAAGGCCAACGGCGACTGGCTTGCGCCGTTTGACCCGTATCGCACGCGCGGTTTTGTGGAAGGCTGCGCCTGGCAATACACCTGGTTCGTGCCGCAGGACCCGGCGGGTCTGGTCCGGGCGATGGGCCGGGACCGGTTCATCAGCCGGTTGAGCGCCGGCTTTGAAAAGTCCGCTCCGGAACGCTTCAACGGCGGCAGTCACGCGGCGGTGGACCAAGGCAACCAACCCACCATGCAGGTGGCATGGCTGTTCAACTGGGCCGGCGCGCCGTGGCTGACCCAAAAGTGGGCGCGGGCGATTCTCGAAGCCTACTACGGTTTCAACCCCGCCGACGCCTATCTGGGCGACGAGGACCAGGGGCAGATGAGTTCGTGGTTCGTGATGTCGTCCATCGGCCTGTTTGAAATGGACGGCGGCTGCCGCGTCAATCCGATTTACGAAATCGGCAGCCCGCTTTATCCGAAAATCACCATTCAT
>JAGWMQ010000078.1 GCA_028873125.1 Verrucomicrobiota bacterium
CACGCCGCTTTCGTGGGCGGACATCGGCTTCGTCTGGGCTTACTGCCTTGCGTGGGTGTTCATCGAGGACTGGGCCAAACTGCAGGTGTATCACCACTTGGAATTGGGCGGGAAGGAGCACCGCAAGTTTTTGGATCGGATCAAAAAGCCCCTTCACCCCCACAGCGTTTGATGAAAACATCCGCCGGAGGAAATCTTGTTGACCAAGGCGCTTCATCGCCGCTTTGCGCCGCCAGGCCGATCTGCTTGCGCATGCCCAATGATTCACAGAGTTGACAAAAGTTGCTTTCTTGATTTCGTCAAGATTACCATTCCATGAGCGATAGCAAAACATTCATGCGGGCGGCCATCCAACTCTCGCTTCAAAAAATGCGGGACGATCACGGCGGGCCGTTTGGTGCAGTCGTCGTGCGCGATGGAAAGATTGTCGGCCGCGGGTGGAATCGTGTCACGTCTTCAACTGATCCAACCGCGCATGCTGAAATCGTGGCTATCCGTGCGGCCAGCAAAAGGCTGAGGACTTTCCGACTGATTGGTTGCGAGCTTTATACGAGTTGTGAGCCATGTCCCATGTGCTTGGCCGCAGTTTATTGGGCGCGACTGCGAAATGTTTATTACGCCAACACGCGCAAAGATGCCGCGGCGATCAAGTTCGATGACGATTTCATTTACCGCGAAGTGGCGTTGCCGATTTCACGACGAAGCATTCCGATGAAACAATTGCTGCACAAAGAAGCATTGAAAGTTTTCGAGGAATGGAACAAAAGGCCTGACAAAATGACTTATTGATGGTTTGCAGCTTCGACCGCGCGTTTTTGCGAATCCTTGATGTCGGCTTCCAGCCGCGCGGCGCGCTCCTCGAAGCCCTGCACGGCGGATTTGAGCGAGCGGATGGTGCCCAACGCGGTGTCGGTGACGCGGACGCGGTAACTGTTCCTGCCTCGCAAAACCAGTTCGGCGGAATTATTAAAACTGGCGCGGATGAACAAATCGAAGCCGGCGAACCTACCGAGGCGGATGTCTTCGCCAAAACGCGATTTAATTTTCTCTGCGCGTCGCAGCAGCAACTCGCCGGCAACACCGCGATTGTCAATAACCTGTTTGTCCAGTTGCATTCGAAACTGGTTGCCGGAAGTGACAGGAATCCGAGAAATCACATTCCGAGCATGGCCGTCCGGCTTCAGGGCAGTTTAATGGCTGCGTTGAACTGATTCCACCGCGTCCGGCGTTTATCGAATTTGTCACGGCCCATCGTCTTTGGGGAATTCCGGCCCGGCAGTTGGAATTCTTCATCCTGGGCAACAACCCGGAATCGGACGGCAAAAATACTTCACCGACCGACTTACTCGTTTTGGTATTTGAAACGCGCATTGCCTGTCTTTTCGGTTGGCGGCTGGAGCAGATGCTCGACCCGCTGATGCAAGGACGCGTCAAGCGCGTCCACGCTGAAAAGTTTCTCGGCACATTGATGATCGGCAAACCGTGGATTTCGGAAATCGTCGTCATTCCCCGATTCACAACGTTTCCTTCGTTATGACACCCGACGAACTCAAGACCATCGAAAACCAGCGCCAGGCATTGCTTGGCCAGCTCAAGGCCGCTGAAGCCGCGTTGCGCGCAAACTTGCATACGCGCGGCTTCGGCAGCACCGCACGCGCGCACATGGAGCGTGCGATATCTGGCCGATATGCTGCCCGTCACTAGCACGTTCACCGGGCACCTGAAAACCGCCGAAGCGATTTATGACGGCCCGGCCAGCAATCTCATCGGCATCGAGACGTTTTCCGGTTCAAACGAAAACAAATCGCCCCAACACGCAGTCTTGCTCGGCATGAGCGGTGCGGGCAAATCCGTTACAGTTTGCGATTTGCTTTCGCAAACCGAGGGCTATTTCGCCTACACCGTTATCATTGAGGAGGGATTGAGTTACGGCATTTACACACAGACGGTAGAGGAAGGCGCACGGCCCATCATCATTCATCCCGATGGCGATCTGACCATCAACTATCTGGACACCAAAGGTCTGCCGCTGACGCCCGACCATCTTTCCGCCGCGACTGCGCTTGTCGCACGCATGATTGGCACATCGAGTCAGGAGGACAAACAAATGCTGCGACAGGCGCAAATCGCTAAATACTTGAATTTGCTCTACGAGGATTCGTTTCAGGATTGGCAGAAGAAACGGCACGACCAATGCCGTGAACGATACCCATCACACCGGCGCAAGCATGGATTCATCCACTGTGATTTATGGGGCGTATGACATGTATCGCGGGACAGTCACGAGGCCGTAAATGATCAAAAGGTTTGCCATTTCTGTTGCGTGCTATGCCCTGGCATTAGCTGCTTTAGCACATTCGGACGATTGGAAGTTCACGGCCGGGCAAAAATTGGAGATGAACGGCATGGTAACAAGCATCAACCTGCCTTCATTGGCTTGGCGCGCGGCGGTCATCCAGCGGATGATCGCGGAAGCCAACTTTTTTGTCGACCGACTCCACCTGCCCGTTCCGCGTCCCATGCAAGTAACGGACATTGTTTCTGACTACGTTCCCCGCCCTTGGTTCTGCATTATTGAAGCGACCAATCCACCTTATTTGCCGGCGAGCATCTTCGGCACAAACATCTACAACGCTGCAATCCCACGAGAATTACGATTGCGGGCTTTGGAGTTTGGAGTGAAAGGACAGTTTGAAACGACCAATTTTGAATTTGGCTTCTATGATGGAAAGCTGTGCCATGTCATGCGCTTGGACGCACCGGAGGTAGAGCGCTACGCCTTGCGTTTGGACGACCTCGTCGGCAAGCCATCGCTCATTGATACCAACGGCGCTTACCGATTGGCCACGCGATGGCTCGCTGATCTGGGTGTGGACATGACCGGGTTGAATGAACTCAGATGGACGGTCAATCAACTTCACTACCTGCCGCGCGGGGCGAGCAATGCAGTGACCCTTCCAATTTATTATGTGGATTTCAACTATCTCCATGCTCCAGCGAATAAGCGCCTGCTTTCTATGGGAGAGCCAGCAATTTCCGTGGAAATTCTCGGCGCGACGAAGGAGCTTCAGAACCTCATTATCAACGACCTTTCACTCTCGCGCCGCCCGCTGCTGCTCATCACCAACGCGCTTGACCTCATTCGCACGCCCAATCCGCCGCTCAAGCAATTGCAACCAGCGCGAAGCATTCAAACCAATTCTGCCTCGCCTTGACCCGGCATGAAAATTTCCGCGACAACTCGAAACTGTGTTTTCTTTATCTTTCCCGCGGGAAAATTTCGCCGCGTTGACACCCTCGCCGGGCGCCTTTAGCCTGCGCCGATGTCGAAACTGCCGTTTGAACTGCTGCTGGCCCTGCGCTATCTGCGGCCCAAACGGACGTTTGTCTCCATCATCACGCTCATCTCGGTCGTCGGCGTCGCCCTCGGCGTGGCCGTGCTCATCATCGTCATCAGCGTCATGAGCGGCTTCGACCGCGAGTTGCGCCAGAAAATCCTCGGCTTCAACGCCCACCTGCGCATCGTCGCGCGCGGCCGGACGATGGACCATTATGCCCGGGTGATGCAGACGGTGGCCGCGAACAAAAATGTCCGCGGTGTCGCTCCGTATGTCTTCGGGCCGGTGCTCGTCAAAACGGAGCCGCCGGAGGGGCAGCAGCCGTTTTTTGGCGTGCCCAACGTGCGCGGCGCCGATCCCGCCCTGGAAAGCTCCGTCAGCGTCCTGCCCCAAAGCATCATCGCCGGCAAATTCGATCTCAGCGGGCACGGCGTGCTGGTCGGGAGCGAATTTGCCAAGCAATTGAACCTGTCGGTGGGCGAGCAGGTCCTGATTTATTCGCCGAACGACCTGGAGAAAATGGAAAAGCAGCGGGGCAAACCGGGCGAGGAGGCCGTGCTGCCCGACGAATTCACCGTCAAGGGCATTTTCGACATGGGCTATTTCGATTACGATTATTCGGTCATCGTCACCTCGCTCGAAAACGCCCAGGACCTTTACGACCTGGGCGACAGCGTCCACGGACTGATGGTCATGTTGCGCGACCCGGACCGGGCGCCGCAGGTGCGGCGGCAATTGGAGGCCGCGCTCGGCCCCGGTTACGGCATCACGACCTGGGAGCAGGAGAACTCCGCGCTGCTGGGCGCGGTGCAGGTGGAAAAGAGCGTCATGTTTTACCTGCTGTTTTTCATCGTCATCGTGGCGGCGCTCTGCATCCTGAGCGCGCAGATCACCTTCGTCGTGCAGAAGACGCGCGAGATCGGGATGCTCAAGGCGCTGGGCGCGACCAAGCTCCAAATCTCCGGCGTCTTTTTGAGCCAAAGCGCCATCATCGGCGTCCTGGGCGTGCTGGCCGGCTACGGCCTGGGCATCCTGGCATTGGCGTATCGCAACGAATTTCTGGATTTCATGCGCCAGACGACGGGCTGGCAGCTTTTCCCCGAATCCATCTACGGTTTCGGGGCCTTGCCCGCGGTGATTGACGCCCGTGACATCGCGGTGATCTGCGGCAGTTCGTTTGTGATTTGCATCCTGGGCGGCGTGCTGCCCGCGTGGCGCGCCGGCCGGCTCGAACCCGTGGAGGCGCTGCGGTATGAATGAGATCCATGATTCACGATTTGTGATTTGTGTTCTTTTGCAGGGCAACGACCGACGGGTCCGAATCGCAAATCGTAAATCCTCAATCCGATGAATGAACCGCTTCTTTCCGCGCGCGGCCTGGTCAAGAGCTACGCGATGGGCAAACGCACGCTGGAAGTCCTGCGCGGGGTGGACCTGGATCTGGCGCGCGGGGAATTTCTGGCGCTGCGCGGCGCCTCCGGCGCCGGCAAGAGCACCCTGCTCCATTTGATTGGCGGGTTGGATTCGCCCAATGCGGGGGAGATTATCTTCAATGGCCAAAATCTTGCCCGGTTTTCCGAGGGCCAGCTCACGCATTTCCGCAACCGCCGCGTGGGCTTCGTCTTCCAAGCCTATCATCTCCTGCCCGAACTGACCGCGCTGGAAAACGTCTCGCTGCCGGCGCGCGTCGCGAGGACCGCCGCCGGCGCCGCCGAAGGGCGCGCGCGTGAATTGCTCGCCCGCGTCGGCCTCCAGGACCGGCTGGAGCACAAGCCCTTTGAACTGTCCGGCGGCGAACAGCAGCGGGTGGCCATCGCGCGCGCGCTCGTCAACGAGCCGGAACTGGTCCTGGCCGATGAGCCGACCGGCAATCTGGATTCTCATGCCGGCGGCGAAATCATTGATTTGCTTAAGACCCTGCGCGCTGAAAAGCTGACCACGCTGGTCATTGCCACCCACGACGCCCGGGTGGCCGCCCACGCCCAACGCGTCGTGGAACTGGCCGACGGCCGGATCAACAACGATTCCCCCGGAGGTGTCTGATTCGCGATTCAATGACTTTTCATGAAACAATTCGCCACCCTCACGGTCATCGGGCGCGACAAGACGGGCGTCATCGCGCGCGTCACCAGTTTTCTCTTTGAGCAACAGGCGAACATCGAGGCGCTCGAGGAACAGGTCACCCGCGGCCAGTTCAGCATGACCCTCCAGGCTTCGTGGAAAGTCGGCGAACTGAACTCCGAATCGCTGCGCGCCGGTTTGAGCAAGCTGGCCGCCCAACTCGGGATGGAAATCAACTTCCGGTTCAGTGATCCGCGGCGCCGCCAGCGTTTTGCCGTCATGGTCACCCGGGAACCGCATTGTTTCGAGGCCCTGATGGCGGCGCGCCGGCAATTGAAGGCCGATCCCGCGCTGGTGCTGGGCAATCGTCCCGAGCTCGCGCCACTGGCCCGCAAGTTCAAGCTGCCCTTCGCGCATGTCCCGTGGGAAGACCGCGCCCGGGCGGAGGACCGGGCGTTGCGCCTGCTCGAAGAGCGGGAGGTGGATTTCATCGTGTTGGCCCGTTTCATGAAAATCCTCTCGCCGAATTTCGTGTGGCGCTACAAAAACAAGATCGTCAACATCCATCCCTCGCTGCTGCCGAGTTTTCCCGGGCCGCAGGCCTATCGCCAAGCCTACGAGCAAGGAGTCAAAATCGTCGGCGTCACGGCGCATTTCGTTTCCATGCGGCTGGACGAGGGGCCGATCATCGCCCAGGGCGCCTTCCGTCTTCGTGCGGGCATGGCGCTCAAGGACATCGTGGCGCGCGGCCGGCGACTCGAAGCCGCGGTGCTGGTCCGGGCGGTGAAACTTTACCTCGGCAAACGGCTCGACGTGTATTGGGGCGTTGTCAAGGAGGTGTGAGATGCCGCGGTCAATTACGATTTGCGATTGACGATTGACACGCCCTTCACAAATACGGCGGGCGATCGCGGGTCCAAAATCGCAAATCGCAAATTGCTCAAGCCGCCTCGGCGTCCTGCTTGCGCCGGACGATCGGCTTGCTTTCGCCGCGCACGACGGCGGCGGTGATTTTGACGTGGACGATGTCGCCCACATCCGGCACGTCGAACATCAGGTCCAGCATCAGCCGTTCGATCAGCCCGCGCAATGCGCGCGCGCCGGTGCCTTTTTTGAGCGCCTGCGCCGCCAGTTCACGCAACGCGTCGGGGGTGAACTCCAGTTCCACGCCTTCCATGGCCATCAGCTTGGCGAATTGCTTGGTCAGCGCGTTCTTGGGCGTGGTGAGGATGGAGATGAGCTGGTCCTCGGTCAGTTCGGCGAGCGTCGTCAGGACCGGCAGGCGCCCGACGAATTCGGGAATGAAGCCGAAATTGAGCAAATCCTCCGGCTCGGCGTGAAGGAGAATTTCGTCGCGTTCTGCCGCCGAGGACTCGTGCATGGCGCCAATCGCGCCAAACCCCATCGTGTGCCGGCCCAACCGCCGCTGGATGGCCCGTTCCAGACCGACGAAGGCGCCGCCGCAAATGAACAGGATGTTGGTCGTGTCCACGCGGATGTATTCCTGCTGGGGATGCTTGCGTCCGCCCTGCGGGGGCACGTTGCAGACCGTGCCTTCGAGGATTTTCAGCAGCGCCTGCTGCACTCCCTCGCCGCTGACGTCGCGCGTGATGGACGGGCCGTCGGCCTTGCGCGCAATCTTGTCAATCTCGTCAATATACACGATGCCGCGCTGGGCGCGCTTCACGTCGTAATCGGCGTTTTGGAGCAGGCGCAGGATGATGTTCTCCACGTCCTCGCCCACGTAGCCGGCCTCGGTCAACGTGGTGGCGTCGGCGATGGCGAAGGGGACGTCCAGGATTTTGGCCAGCGTGCGCGCCAGCAGGGTTTTGCCCGAGCCGGTCGGGCCGATCATCAAAATGTTGCTCTTCTCAATTTCCACGTCGGCGTGCGGCGCGGCGGGGGCCTTGGCCGCTTCGTCGCGTTCCGGCGCGGGTTCGGATTGGATGCGCTTGTAGTGGTTGTGAACGGCCACGGCCAGGGTTTTTTTCGCGTGGTCCTGTCCGACGCAGTAGAGGTCCAGTTGGCGTTTGATTTCCGCCGGCTTGGGGACGGACAATTTCGGCTGCTTCTTTTGGTTCTGCAACTGGAGTTCGCGGTCGAGGACGTTTTTGCAGAGGAGGATGCAATTGTCGCAGATGTAAACGCCCGGCCCGGCGATGAGCTTGCGCACCTCCGCGTGCGATTTGCCGCAGAAGCTGCACATGGTGATGTTCGTCGGACGGGCCATGGACCGTGTTTCCCTGGCGGCTCAGGACGGGGCGGGACTTTTTTCCGCCGCGCCGGGGATTTCCTTCCGTGACACGACCACCTGGTCCACGATCCCGTAGTCCTTCGATTCCTCGGCGGACATGAACCGGTCGCGGTCCGTGTCCCGCGCGACTTCCTCGACCTTGCGACCGCAATGCTTGGCGAGAATTTCATTCAGGCGGTCCTTGAGCCGCAAAATTTCCTTGGCCTGGATGCTGATGTCGGTCGCCTGGCCCTGCACGCCGCCCCAAGGCTGGTGAATCATGATGCGCGCGTTGGGCAGCGCGTAACGCTTGCCCTTGGTGCCCGCGGCCAGCAGCACCGCCGCCATGCTCGACGCCTGCCCGATGCAATAGGTGTTCACGTCGCAGGTCAGAAATTGCACCGTGTCGTAAATCGCCAGCCCCGCCGTGACGCTGCCGCCGGGCGAATTGATGTACAGATGGATGTCCTTCTTCGCATCGGACATTTGCAGGAACAGAAGCTGCGCGATGATCGTGTTGGACACCGTGTCATCCACCGGCGTGCCGAGGAAGACGATGCGGTCCACGAGCAGCCGCGAGTAGATGTCCCAACTCCGCTCGCCGCGGCCGGTCTGCTCGACCACAATGGGAACCAGAAAATTTTGCATGGCTAAACAACTACTACATTTTGGCCGCAAGTAAAGCGGTGAAAAATCGTTTAAACGTGAAGCCTTCAAGCGTTGAACCGGAGGCGCGCGATGCGCGCTTCAACGATTCAACGATTTCCAAATCAAAACGAGCGCGCCGGCGAAGTCCTGCGGCCTTCCGGCAATCCAGCGCGTCACCGTTTCCGGAGCGAACCAGCCGCCGGTGTCAATTTCGTCGGGATGCAATTGAAACGGCCCGTCGCTCTCGCAGCGGTACACCCAGACGAACTCCGCGTCCGTTTCCGCGCAGGCGGCGAGCTTGAAAAGCTTTGGCGGCGCCTTTGATTCCAGCCCCAGTTCCTCGCGCAATTCACGAACCGCCGCCTCGTCGTAGGTTTCGCCGGCATCCACGTGGCCCGAGCACGACGAATCCCAGACCCCAGGCTGCCGGTCCTTTTTCGCCGAACGCTTCTGCAAGAAAACCTCGCCGCGCGAATTGAAGACCTGGACATGGACCGCGCGATGCCGCAGCCCGCGCGCATGGACTTCGCTGCGCGGCCGGCGATCAATCACCTCATCGCGCTCGTTGACCACGTCAAAAAAGTCTTCGCTCATAAATTCACCGCCGGGCCGCAGAGACGCAGAGGACAATAGAAGCTCTGCGTCTCGGCGTCTCTGCGGTTCAAACCCGCGTTAAAATTTCGGTTAATTTTACAAATTGCTCCAGACTCAATTTCTCCGCGCGCTCCCGCGGCGGGATTTTCAGTCCGGCAAAGGCGGCTGCCAATTTCTCCTCCGGCCAGTCCTGTCGCAGCAGTTTGAAGACCATTTTCCGCCGCTGCGAAAAGGCGCGTTTGACGATTTTTGTGAAAGCGGCGCGCAGGTTTTCCGGCAACAGCGGTTGCTCGCGCCGGTCCAAAACCACACAGGCCGAATCCACGTCCGGCTCGGGAAAAAAACAGCCTGCCGGAATTTTGAACGATTCGCGCGGCTGGAAATCCAGTTGCACCAGCAGCGTCAGCACCCCGTAATCGGCGTCGCCCGCCCGGGCCATGAGACGCCGGGCGACTTCGAGTTGCAGGGTGGCCGCGATTTTTTTTGGGGCGCGCGCGCCGCAGGCCAGCTCCGCCAAAATCGGCGAAGCGACGGAATAGGGCGGGTTTGCCACGAGTTTCCAGCCGCTCCAGTCGCGCGGCTCGCGCCTCAAGAAATCCAGGGCGTCGGCGTGGAGCAATCGGAGCGCCGGGCGCCGGCCCGGCACGTTGGGGTTTTCTTGAACATTCTTTGCCGAGCCGAGCCGGTGCTCGGCGCTCCAGCGTTCGCGCAAAAATTCCACGAACCACGCGTCCTTCTCAATTGCCAGAATCTCGCCGGCCTTTTCCAGCAGCAATTCCGTGAGCGGTCCCAGTCCCGGCCCGATTTCGAGGACTTTGTCGGTCTTGGCCAGTTGCGCGGCTTTGACAATTCGCCGCAGTTGGTTGGCATCGTGCAGAAAATTCTGGCCGAGGGATTTGGTGAGCTGAATCCCGCGCGCCGCCAGAATGTCCCTGATCTCGGACAGCTTCATGAATTTGTCAGGCCACGGATGGCCACGGATGAAACACCGATTTTGTTCATGGATGACCCGGATTTTCGTGAGTGGGTTTGAACATTTTCATCGGCGCGCACCGATGGAATCGGCAGGGGCCTTCAGCCGCGGTCGTTCTGTGTTTCATCCATGGCTTAAGATTTCCGCCAGCGCGGCGACGGCTTTGGCCAGTTGGGTTTTGGCAATCGTCAGCGGCGGGGTGAAGCTGATGACGTTGGCGTGCTCGCCCTCGGGCAGCAAAATAAAGCCGCGTCGCAGCATTTGTTTGATGGCGTCGAACGTTTCGACAGTTGCCGGTTTCCCGTCGGGCCGTTTCAATTCGACTCCCGCCAACAACCCGAGTCCGCGCGCTTCAGTTTTGAGTTTTGAGCCTTGAACTTTGGACAATTCCTGAAGCAAAAATTTTCCCAACCGGGCCGCGCGTGCGGGCAGGTTCAATTTTTCAACCTCCGCGATTTGCGCCAGCGCCATCGCGCAGCCGACCGGATGACCGAGGAAGGTGCTGGTGTGGATTGCCTCGCCGCGCGACGGCGGCCAGGCGGCGTCCATCAGCGCCGCGCGCCCGACGCAAGCCGACAGTGGAAAGCCGCCGGTGAGCGCCTTGCCCAGGCAAATCAAATCGGGAACGACGCGACCGTGCTCGCAGGCGAACCATTTGCCGGTGCGGCCCAGGCCGGTGTAAATTTCGTCCAGAATCAAAAGCGCGCCGGACTCGTCGCACAGTTTTCGCAGCAGCGGCAGAAAGCCGGGCGGCGGAATGCGGATGCCGCCGCGCACCTGCACTGGCTCGACGAGGATCGCGCCGATTTTCTCACGGCGGAAAATCCCGCGGAGGCGGGTCTCGGTGTCCGAGAGGGACGCGCTTCGCAAATCCCGGTTATCCGAGGCTTGTGCAAGGCGTCTCTCCGAAATCGTCGGAAAGGGCACGAAGCGGCCGAACGCGCGCAGTTGCGAATGAAACGGACCGCGGAAGAAATCGCGGTGGGTCACGTTCAGCGTCCCGTAGCCCAAACCATGATACGCGCCGGTGAAGGCCACGACCCCGCGCCGGCCGGTCGCCAGCAGAGCGGTTTTGAGCGCGGCTTCGACGGCCTCGAACCCGGAGTTGCAAAAAATGGTCTTGCCGGTGAAGCGTGACCACCGCTCAAACGTGATCCGGCTTAACTCCCGCGCCAGTTCGGCCTTGCGCGGGTGCGGATGGACGTCGCCCATCGCGTGAAGCAGCCGTCCCATTTGCCTTTGCCCGGCCTTGACGACGTTGGGATTGGCGTGGCCGGCGGCGGCGACCCCGAACGCCGCTGTCAAATCGAGGTATTTTTTCCCGTCGGCGTCCCAGACGAAGACGCTCCGGGCGCGCTCCCAGACAATTGGCCAGGAGCCGTCCGGCTCCATGAAGAGAACGTTGCGCGATTCGTAGTCGCGGAGCAGTTGAAAAATCTTCGTGGCGGTCACGAATTTACGATATTGGATTCACGATTTGCGCGCCGGCTTGAAACTCCCGGCTAATCGTAAATCGCCAATCGTGAATCGTAAATTGCTAAACGCCGCTAAACGCCGCGCTGCTCCGGCGGCCAGATGAGCTTGTGCAGTTGCGCTTGGAACCGCACCGGCAGGGCGTCGGCGATGATTTTTTCAGCCAGTTCGCGCCGCGAAATCGGCGTCTGGCCGGGCGGAACCTTCTTGAGCTACGGGTGCTGTTGCTCCGGCGCGAGCGGATGGACCCACGAAAACAGCAGCGGGCAAATCTTTTCCAGATGGTGTTTGGTGATTTGTTCCCTGGCCCAGTCATAATCCTGCCGTGTGCCGATGACGAACTTGATTTCGTCGGTGGATTGCAGGTGCGCGAGGTTTTCAAAACGGTTCCGCCCGGCCTCGCCGCTGCTGGGGCATTTGAGGTCCATGACGCGGCGGACGCGCGGGTCCACCTTTGAAATATCGTGTGCGCCGCTGGTTTCCAGCAGCACGGTGAAGCCGTCGTCGCAGAGCGCCTTCATCAGCGGCAGCGAGTTTTTCTGGAGCAGCGGTTCGCCGCCCGTCAACACGACCAGAGGCAATTTCGGGCTTTGGATTTCAAATGCCCCGTTTGCAAATGGAGCGGCCAGGCGTCGAACTTCCCGGCCGATCTCCGGCAGCGATTTTTTTCGGCCTTCCGTGAAGGCATAGGCGGTGTCGCAGTAGGAGCAGCGCAGGTCGCAGGCGGTCAGCCGGATGAAGACGCACGGCAAGCCGGCAAAGGTGCTTTCGCCCTGCAGGCTCAGGTAAATCTCATTGACGACGAGCGTGTCGGCCATGCCTCCAAAATAGCCTGGATGGAAGGATTCGACAGAAGAAAGTGGAGCTGGAAGCGGATGTCCCCCGCTCCAAGACCAGAGCGTGTGAGGACTCCGAAACGCTTGCAATTTTATGTGATATCAAGTATCAGTCCGCGCAATGTCCGACGGCACCTCGGAGTCATGAAGGGCGCGACCAGGCAAAAGGCCGCGCTGATGCTGGTTGTCGCCGGGTTGTCCGGCCCGGTTTGCGCGTCAAATCTGGACACCGTCGGCGTCACGCTGTTGGGCGCGATGACGACCAATCTGAACGGCGCGGGCGTGCGCGTGGCGCAGGCCGAGGCGGAATTGAGCACCAATCCTCCGACGTGGGAAGTTGCTCCCGGCGCCGTCGGCCAGCCGACCAATCTCTTCACGTACAGCTCCAGCGCCGGCACGAGCAGCACCTACACCAACTCGCTCGGCGTCGAATCGAGCCACGCCGACGCGGTGGCCGGCATTTTTTACGGTACGTTGGGGGACGGTGCGGCGCCCCGCGTGGCGCACGTGGACAACGATGAGGCCGATTATTTTTACAATTCGATCATCAACCCCACCCCTTATTTGCCGGCCAGGCTGCACAACATCAACGACGCCGTGGTCAATCAAAGTTTCATTTTTAACGGAAGCACCACGAACGACCAACAGACCATCGATTCGGCCTACGACAACTACGCCGATCTGTTCAACACCCTTTTTGTTTCCGGCGTAGGCAACGGCGGCGCGGTGAATCCGCCTGCGACTTGCTACAACGGGATCGGCGTGGCCGCCTACGGTGGTAGTTCGAGCGTGGGGCCGACGCCGGACAACGGGCGCGCCAAACCGGACCTCACGGCGCCTGCTGGCGCCACCAGCTTTTCCACGCCGTTGGTCGCCGGAGCGGCGGCGCTGCTCATCCAGGCCGGCCTGCGCGGCGACGGCGGCAGCGACACCAACGCCGCCGCCGACATCCGCACCGTCAAGGCCTTGCTGCTCAACGGCGCCGTCAAGCCCGCCGATTGGACGAACACCGCTCCTTCGCCGCTCGACGCCCGTTACGGGGCGGGCATTTTGAACGCGTTCAATTCCTACGAACAACTCGCGGGCGGCGAGCATGGCTTCACCGTTTCCGAAAGCGTGCCATCGGGCGGCCCGCATCCGCCTCCTGGCGCGACCGGCTCGGTCGGCGCGTCGAGCGGCTGGGATTTCAACACCATTTCCAGCAGCAGCGGCGGTCTGCTCAATTCCGCCAGCGACGGCGTGAATGACTATTATTTCGACGTGACGAACGGCCCGAAT
Source organism: Verrucomicrobiota bacterium (assembly GCA_028873125.1). Lineage (GTDB taxonomy): Bacteria > Verrucomicrobiota > Verrucomicrobiia > Limisphaerales > UBA11358 > UBA11358. Next base: position 13,435 of record JAGWMQ010000078.1, read on the forward strand.
CAGCCCGGCTTCACTGCCACCGTCACCCTCGTTTGGGAGCGCCCGCAAAGTCAGTCGCTCGCCACTCCTTCGGGGATCAACAACCTCGACCTTTTTTTATACGACGCCGCGACGGGCAACCTGGTCGCTGCCAGCACAAGCCTGGTGGACAACGTCCAGTACCTCTGGGCGCCGCAACTGCCGTCAGGCCGCTATGATTTGCAGGTGCTCAAGACCGCCACAAATGCCGTCAGCAACACCGAAACTTACGCGCTGGCGTGGGAATTCTCTTCCACGTCCCTGCGCCTGACCCGCTCCGGCACCGGCGCGGTCCTGACCTGGCCGGTTTATCCCGACGGTTTTGTCGTTGAATCGGCGCCCAGCCTGATGCCGCCCATTTCCTGGAGCACGAACGGGATCCCGCCGCCGATTTTCACGAATTACCAGAACCTCGTGGTCATCAACGCGACGAATGCCAGCCGGTTCTTTCGTCTGCGGCGGCCTTGAATGAAGCCTTCAGCCGGTCTTTTCGAGATGCTTATCGCCGCGGGCCGACCGCCCCCGCTCCGGACTGGGATTGAGCGCGAAATGCCGTCCGACGCGGTAACTCCCGGAAATCGCCCGGGTCACAAGGCGTTTTGCGATTTGAACCGCCCGTGGCAACCCATTCCCCAGCGCGAGCGCGGCGCAGACGGCTGCCGAAAAGACACAGCCGGTGCCGTGTGTCGGGATGCCCCGGACGAACGGCGCGGTCAAAAGGAGTTCGGTTTGGCCGTCGAAAAAGATGTCCGTTGCCTGGCGCCGCCTTGGGAGTGCGCGGACATGTCCGCGCTTTGAACTGATGCCACTGGCCCCGTCGGCGGACTGCGGCGACATGTCGCCGCACTTCAAGTGACCGCCTTTGACCAGCGCGGCGCAGCCCAAACGCGCGTGGATGTCGCGGGCGGCGGCGCGCAGGTCTTCAACCGACGCCAGCCGGCATCCGGTCAGGATTTCGGCCTCGTGCAGGTTGGGCGTGACCAGCGTGGCGAGCGGCAGCAATCGTTCCTTCAGGACTTTGATCGCCGCCGGCTTCAATAGCGTGGCGCCGCTGGTGGAAACCATGACTGGATCCACGACCAGCGGGATCCGCGGCCGGGCTGCCCGCGCTCGAAAAAAGTCGGCCACGACGCGGACGTTTTCCGCCGAGAACAGCATCCCGGTTTTCACCGCCGCTGGCGGCAATTCCTCAAACACCGCCTCGATTTGCCGGCGCAGTATTTTTGGCGGGCACGGTTCGACGGCCAGAACGCGGCGCGGATTTTGCGCCGTGAGGCAGGCGATGGCGCTGGCGCCATGGACGCCGAGCGCGGCGAACGTTTTCAGGTCCGCCTGGATGCCCGCGCCGCCGCCGCTGTCGGAGCCGGCAATCGTCAAGGCCACGGGAATTTCGTCGCGCTTCATCTTCACGTTTCACGGATTGGCGACGGCGCGAGCCTGGAAAAATTCCCGCGGCAACCGGATGTACGGCGTGAACCATTCGGTTTCTGGAAAACCGCCCGGGATATTGGTGACCAGGTCCAGCGTGTCCGCGTTCGTTCCGCCCCAGATTTCATAATGATAATCCGGGCTGGCCGGCCAACTCAACCGCGCCAGGTTGGTGTTCCACGGCGACAAATTCAGCGGAAACGGGGCGGCCGGTGCGTTCGGGTCGGCGCCCATGAGTTGCTCGCGCATGTTGGAATAGCCGTCGCGATTGGGATCGTCGCGCGGACCTTGATTCAAATTGCCGAAATGCGCCAGTTCCCAGTTGTCGTCCAGGCCGTCGTGGTCCGTGTCGGTGATGGGCACGCCTTGAATCATCAGACTGACCTGCTGGACCGAACCGGTGTTGCCGGAGCGTTCGTCGCTGAAACAGGCCGTCCAGTTGCCCGCGCTGCTTTCGAAGAAATCGTGCGTGGAGTAGTACGTCCAGTCGGCCGGCCCGGCGTTGGTGTCGTTGTTCAGCGCCTGCAGGACGCTGCGCGTGCCCATCGGCGAGACCAGGGTGATGCGCAAATCGCCCCGCGCCGGGTGATCGGTGGTCACGCGCAGGCCGACGTGCTCGCACAGCAGCGTGTTGGTGACGGTGAAAGCGTAGCTGGTCGAGGTCAAATGAATTTGCGCCAGCGCGGCGCGGTTCGTCGCGAACAGCGCTTTCAGCGCCTCGCCGTCGCTGTTGCCGATGAACACGGCGGGAATGGGCGTGAAATCCGTCGCCGCCATCCCCGTCAGGCGATCGCCTCCGTTCACGGTGTCCACGTTGGTGGGATAGTTGTAGATGACGGCAAAGGCGGCGCCGGCTCGGGCCGCGTTGGCGATTTTATCGGCGAAGGTGTTGGTGCCGCGCTCGATCAACGCCGCGGCGTTCGTCAGATCGTAGCCGGCGGCGTTGGTGCCCAGACCGAAATCCTCCAGCGGCAAAGACGCCGTGGGTGTGTCCGCGTGCGGCCCCGTGCCGGGCAGGCAATGAATGGACGTTAGATTCGCCGGCACGCCCTCGCCGGAAACCCGCACCCGCAGGCCGTCGTCGGGAATGGCTTCCACGTTGGTGGAGGTTAAGGTGAGGTTCGTGGCGGTCGGGCGGCTCTTCCAATGCCGCGCCAGGCGGACGGCCACGCCCGCGTCCGGCACGCCAAAGCCGTCGTTGTGGCTGACGACAAAGCCCGCGCCGTTGGTCACCAGATCGGGATCGGCGGCGTCCCACTGGAGGGCGGACAGAATCAAAATTTGTTGCGCGTCGCGGTACGTCAGGTTGGAATTCACCGAGAGCATCAGCGCCGCCACGCCGGCAATTTGCGGCGCGGAAGCCGACGTGCCCGCAAAGCCGAAGGAGTTGAAGGCGTAATCGGACAGATCCTGGTTTGGCGGGTAATAATTGAATGGATCGGCGCCCGCGGTTCCAAGCAGGTCCGTGGTAAACAGATTGGTCCCATTTTCACCACTGGGCGCGGCCACGAGCACGCAGGCGCCCGGTTCGCTGTAATTGACCGTGTGTCCGTCCCCGAACACCGCCGCCACGGCAATCACGCGCGGGTCGTCGGGATACCCGTCGTCGTCGGCGTTGGCCTGGCTCTGGCGGTCGTTGCCGCAGGAGCGGACCATGACCACGCCGCGTCCGTTCCGGCCAAAGGTGACGGCGTTGGAAATGCCGATTTGTTCGAGCAACGTCGGCCCCTCCTGGGTCACGCCGTTGTCGCCCCAACTGTGGTTTTGGACAGCCACGGTGTTGGATTGGTATTGATACATGTCCATCAACTGCTCATCCGAGGCGAGCATGAAGTTCGTGTCCAGAATCACCCAACTGGCCAGCTTTGCGCCCGGCGCCACGCCGACGAGGCGGGCGTGGTTGATGTCCGCGGCGGCCAGCCCGGCCACTTCCGTGGCGTGCGCTGCGGCGGCACTGGCGCCGATCGGCCCGGCGCTGGTGTTTTGCAAAACAAAGTTGTAGTGCGGCGCGCCGACGAGATTGTTCGACAGTTCCTCGTGCGCCATTTCAATGCCCGTGTCGGCAACGGCAATGGTCACGCCCCGGCCGAGCGTGTACGGCCAGGCGGCGCGGACGTTCAGGTCCACGCCGTGGCGCGAGCCGTCGGCGTTGCGGTTTTCCAGCGGCCATTCGAGGGTGAATCCGGGATCTTGCCGCGCCTCGCTGGGCTGCGGGGCGTATGGACCGTGCAGCGAAATCTGCCGCCGCAGCACGGGGTAACTGGCCAAAACCCCCGGCAACGTGGCCAGCCTTTGCGCCTCGCGCGCGGCGGTCACGGCGTCGGGCGCCTGCAAGATGAAAACATCCGGCGCCGCCGACCGGGAAATCTTCAAACCGCGTCCGGCGATCAGCCGGGGCAGATCGGCGGGTGACTTCAATTGGACGACAATGCGGTTGCCGAAGGCGATGAAATTGGTCGTGCCGTCTTCGGGCCGGGCCATGAGCCAGCGGTTGTTTTCCAGGCTTTCAAACCGGTAGGCGGCGGGGCGCGGAAATCGAAACTTGAACTGATTGGTTGCGGTGGTCGAATCGGCGCGGAGCAGGCCGGCGTTCAAGGCCAGGAGCAGGCCGGCCAACAAAGCGGGTTCATTCATGACGCAAAAAGGGTAGGACACACCACCGGCGGTGTCAATAAACT
>JAGWMQ010000079.1 GCA_028873125.1 Verrucomicrobiota bacterium
TTGAGGTGTCGTCCCAGAAACAGGATGCCCGCGACGATGATGAACAGGATCGTGACGGTGGACGACGGCGCGGCGAAGACGACCGACCCCAGCAGCGTCATGGCCGTGACGATGCCGAGCATGATCCATTGCAACAACAGGGCCTGGACATAATCCAGCACCGGCCAGGATTGCTCGCGCGAGCCGGTGACGATGGCAAAAAAGACATAAAAGACCACCAGGGCGATGCCGCTGGCCAGCCAGCAGCCGAGGAATTTTCCCAGAATGATCTGTCGGCGCGTGACCGGCTTGGCCAGGAGCGGGAAGATGGTGCGGTTTTCGCGTTCGGCGGGAATTTGCCGCGCCGCCGTCGCGAGGGTGACGAGCAAGGCCGAAATCCAGATCAACAACAGGCAGAGGTCCTTGATGTAAAACACGATGTGAGGGTCCTTAAAGAATTCCACGCTGCCCGCCGCGATGGTGATCAGCGCCGTGAGCACGAACAGCACGTAAAAATCCTTGCGCCGGTAAAGCTCCTTGATGACGACGCCCGACAGCGCCCAGATGGTGTTCATATTGCGGTTTGGGGCCGATAACCGATGATGTCCAGAAAGGCCTTCTCCAGGTTCGCGTGCTCCGTGCCGGTGATTTCATTGACCGGACCGGAGGCTTTGAGTTCGCCGTCCTGGATGATGGCCACCCGGTCGCAAATTGTCTCCACCTCTCCCAGTTCGTGGGAGGAGAAGAAAACGGTCTTGCCCTCGTTCTTCAGCCGCAGGATGATTTCGCGCACCTTCATGCGGCCGATCGGGTCCAGGCCGCCGGTCGGCTCGTCCAGGATCAACAGATCGGGATCATTGATGAGCGCCTGCGCCAGGCCAACGCGCTGTTGCATTCCCTTGGAATAGTTCTTGATGAGCCGTTTGCGGGCGGAGTCCATTTCCACCAGCTTGAGCAACTGGTCAATGCGGCGGTCCGCCTGGGCGCGGGGCAGGCCGAAAATTTTCGCGTAAAAGCGCAGCAGTTCCTCGGCGGTGAGGAACTTGTAGTAGTACGTCATCTCCGGCAAATAACCGATGCGCTGGCGCGCGATGGGCTGGCGCACGTCAATGCCGAAAAGGGACGCCGTGCCGCTCGTAGGCGGAATGAAGCCCAGCAGCACGTTGATGGTCGTGGTCTTGCCCGCGCCGTTGGGCCCCAGAAAACCGAAGATATCCCCGGCGGCCACCTCCAGATCCAGCCCCTTCAAGGCCACCTTGGGCGCCTGCCGGAATTCACGCGAGCGAAATTCCACACGCAGCTTCTCCGTTCTTAGAATGGCGCTCACGGTTGGTTCAATTGTTTTTTGGACAGTGAGTTTCTTCCATGATTCAAATTTCAAACAGGCGGAGCGGCGATGCCCTCAAGTTCCGGGGCCAACGGCAAGGTCGCCTTGCAGCCGGATGTCGCGCGACGAAGCTCCAGCCATGATGTGATAAGTCCCCGGCAGGATGTTCCACCGATGGGCGGCGGTGTTCCAGCAGGCCAGTGAATGGGCGTCGAGTCGCAGGCGGACCCGGCGGGTCTGGCCCGGCTTCAGCGATACTTTCGCAAAGGCCTTCAACTGCCTGGGCGGTTGCGGGATCGCCGGTGTGGAAGGCAAGCCGACGTACAACTCCACCACTTCTTCACCCGCCCGTTTGCCGGTGTTGGTGATTTGGAGGTCAACCGCGACCGCCGCCTTGGAGTCGTCGGCAAGAGAAACGTGGCTGGGAACAATCCTCAGGTTTTTGTAGTCGAAGGTGGTGTAGGAAAGGCCGTAGCCGAACGGAAACAAAGGCTCGATGTCCCGCGCATCGATATGCCGGTAGCCGACGAAAATGCCCTCCGAATAGTGCGCCACGCCGTCCACCCCTGGATATTGTTCCGGCGTGTGCGCCGGCAGGTCGCCCAATTGTTTGGGAAAGGTGAGGGGAAGTTTGCCGGAGGGATTGACGTCGCCGAACAGGACGGCGGCCACGGCGTGGCCGTCTTCCTCGCCCGGATACCAGGCCTCCAGAATGGCGGGAACTTTGTCCAGCCACGGCATGAGCGCCGCCGAACCGGTTCTCAGGACGACCACCGTGTGCGGATTGGCCGCCGCCACCGCTTCCACCAACTGGTCCTGATTCCCGGCCAGCGTCAGCGGATGATCGTGTCCCTCGGTTTCGCGGTCGCCCACCATGACGATGGCCACGTCCGCCGATTTGGCCAGCGCGACGGCTTGGTCAATGTCCTTGCCGTCGGCCAAATCCGTTTTGACCTTGGCGCCGGCGCGCCGCTCGATGCCTGCCACCGGGTCCACGGTGTAAAGCGGGACGACGTGGGAACTGCCGCCGCCGCCGGTCATCGCTTTGGCGGCGTAAGGCCCGAAGATTGCGATGCGGTGCAATTTCGCCGGATCGAGCGGCAGTTCATCGCCGGCGTTCTTGAGCAGCACCATGCCCTCCTCGGCAATCCGCAGCGCCTCCTTTCCGTCCTTGCGCGCGGGAATCGGTTTCGGCTGCAGCGGATGATCAAACAGCCCGAACTGCATCATGGTGCGGAAGCGCCGGACCAGCTTGTCGTCAATGACCGACATCGGCACCTGGCCCGATTTGACGGCCGCTTCCAGCGCGCTGCCGAAGTATTTTCCGGTCGGCATCTCCAAATCCAGCCCGGCCAGCGCCGAAGGAACGGTGCTGTGGACGGCGCCGAAATCCGAAGTGACAAAGCCTTGGAATCCCCATTCCTTTTTGAGAACCTGGTCGAGAAATTCGGCGTTTTGACAGCAGTAGGCGCCGTTGACCTTGGGATAAGCCGCCATGATCGAGGCCACGCGGCCTTTTTTGACGGACGCCTCGAAGGCCGGCAGATAAATTTCGCGCAATGCGCGCTCGCCGACGATTTCGTTGACGGTGAAGCGGTCTGTTTCCTGGTTGTTGGCGAGGTAATGCTTGACATTGGCAATCACGCCCTGGCCCTGGATGCCCTGAATCTCGGCGACGGCCATTTGCGACACCAGATACGGGTCCTCGCCAAAGGCCTCGAAGGTGCGTCCGTTCTGCGGGACGCGCGCAATGTTGACGTCCGGCCCTTCGAGGAGGCCGTCCGTCAAATCCCTGGCCTCCCTGCCGATGACCACGCCGTAGCGCTGCGCCAGACGGACATCCCAACTTGCGGCCAGGGAAATCGGGGCGGGCAGCGCCGTGGCCGGCTTTTGGTGAATATCGTCAGCCGGCCCCACGCCCGCCGGACCGTTGGCGATGCGCAGCCCGGGGACGTGCAGCCGCGGGATTGGCGGAACGTAACGTTGGTGCGCCCGGTCGCGGAAACCGTGGAGTTCCTCGATTTTTTCCTGCAAGGTCATCTGCCCGACCAGCGCGCGGGCGCGCGCCTCCCAGTCCTTGGCGTGGAGCGCTGTGGCGCCTGCCACGGTTCCCGCCAGCAGCAGGGCGGGCGTCCATCGCCGCCATCCGCCGGAGGAAACAGTTTTCAAAATGATGCGTCGCCTGGAGTTCTGTCGCAACCGGCCACGCGGGGGAAAATGCTTGACTCCTCCATCTGGGAGGGCGCGCCTGCAACGAAAGAAGAAATACCGGTTCGGTTGCATTTCAGCGCCGTTGATTCTAAGCAGACGTGCGCGCCTGTCAATCCATCCTTCAGCGGGAAATTTGGAATTTTACGGCCCTGTCGGAATTCTGAACCCGCAGAATCTTGCCGACCCAAAATCGCGGCCCTGTCGAACGTCAGTTTCTTAAACGGTAGAACATTGCTCCATTAGAGATGGCATTTGTCACCACGTAGTTGTTTCCAACGACAACCGGTGACGATGCCGATGTCCAGGCTGATGTCGCCGACAAAGAAGCGGAGTTTTGCAGAACAAAACCAGTGACGTTGGTTGGCCAAAGGAGGACGATTTTGTTTCCCGCGGATTGGAAGCCGAGTATCGGCAAGGTGTAAACCACGGTGATGGCGCTTTGGTTCACGTTGCCTGCGATGTCGTGGGCCGCGACGGTGACGACATTCGTTCCACTTTGCAGCGCGACACCCGAGATGCTCCAGGCGGTGGTGCCGGTTGCAGTCCCGTTGCCGCCGCGATTGTTGCTCCAAGTCACTTGGGCAATGCCGACATTGTCGCTGGCTGTGCCGCCCAGATTGAGGCTGTTTGCATAGTTGGTGTAGATCGGAGCCGTTGTCGGCGAAGTAATGTTTATCGCCGGCGGGGTGGTGGCGTAAATCGCCGTCAATGTGGCCGAGCCGGTGTTCCCGGCGGCATCATGCGCGGTAACGGTAATCACATTCGTTCCGTTTTGCAGGGCAACGCCGGCAACGCTCCAAGTGGTTGTCCCGGTTGCGGTGCCGCCACCTCCTCGATTATTGCTCCAAGTCACCTGAGTCACGCCGACATTGTCGCTGGCTGTGCCGCCCAAATCGAGGCTGCTGACGTTGGTGGCATAAGCCGCGCCAGTCGTCGGCGAAGTGATGCTGATGATCGGCGGCATGGTGTCTGGAGGACTGTAGATGACAGTGAGAACGGCTTGCGCCGTGTTGCTTACCGTATCGTAAGCAGTAACCGTAATTACATTGGTGCCGCTTTGCAAAGCGATGCCGTTGGCCGTCCACGCCGTTGTGGCGCTGGCGGTGCCGCTGCCGCCGCGATTGTTGCTCCAAGCGACTCGCGCAATCCCAAGCGCGTCGCTGGCCGTACCGCCAAGATTTACGCTGCTGGAAGCGGTTGTGTAATTTGAAGCGGTTGTCGGCGAAGTAATCGCAATCGTCGTGTTCAGAGTCGTCACCAGTCCCACTTGATAGCCGCCGGACGACGGTTGCGTCGAAACGTAACCGCCGGAAATCGAATTTGAAAAAGCCACATATACCGTGCTGACGCCAGCAACGGAGTCAGTCAATTGAATGCCACCGCAACTCGAGTTCAGCTTTGAATAAGAATAGGTTCCGGTGCTGTTAAATCCTCCGCCGCTGATTGACGTTATCGTGTAACCGTTCCCTGAAGCAGCCGTTGAAAAAGTGAAGCTGCCATTGGCCGCATACGGATAAGCGCCGTTCGTCACTCTGATGTAAAAACCTTGCCCGGCGATGGAATTGGGAACCGGATTTGTGAGCATGGCAAAATCGCCGGTTTGAGTATATTGGCCCGAAGTTCCGGTGCTTAAAGCGTAGCTCCCCAGGAGCGGAGTGAAATAAAAGAAACTGCCTTTGATCGAACCGTTGAGGCTGTCGGAAAAATTGATGGTTCCAACCGCGCCATTTCTCGAATAAGAATAGCTGCCGCTGCTGCTGGTGACATTTCCAAGGCCGATCACCTGATAACCGCTTCCCGAATTTGCGGGCAGAAAAAGAAAATACCCGCTGCTGGCAAAAGGCGGCGTGCCGGAGGACACGGCGGCAATGAACGTGTCCCCGGCAATGGACGACGGTGCTTGCGCGTTCAAGAGAGTCACGTAACCAGCCTGGTAGCCATTGGCCGAAGTCAAATAATAACCGCCTTGTGTTGAATTGGTCAAAGCCACATAGACCGTGCTGTTTCCGAAGACCGAATCGCTCAACTGCAACTGCCCGCAGGTGGCATTGGGTTGGGAATAGGAGTAAGTGCCGCTGCTGTTTGTGCCTCCGGCGCTAAACGCCGTGATCGTGTAAGTGTTTCCTGAACTGGCGGTCGTGAACATAAAGTCACCACTCGACGCGAACAACCCGCCGCCGGTCTGGACGTTGATATAAAAATTCTGTCCGGCGATTGAAGCGGGAACCGGATTGGTGAGCATGATGAAGTCGCCGTTTTGGTAATACGATGGGGCATCGGCTACAGTCAAAGAATTGGTGCCTGACAGTGAAGTCATAAAGTAGAATTTCCCGTTAATTGTATAACCGGGAAGGGTGGAAACCGTGAAATTGGCTGTTGCCGTTGGGCCTAATGCCGAATATGAAGAATAGTTCCCTGTTTCGATTGATCCATCATCATTGAAAACTTGAAAGCCGCTGCCCGAATTCGCCGGCACGAAAAGATAAAAACCATTGTTGGCAAATACGAACCCATCGCCACCCGTGATTCCCACGCCAAATGTTTTTCCTGCAATTGAGGTGGGCGCTTGTGCCTTCGCCGAAACAAGCGGCACCGTGAGCAATACTGCCAATGACCAAGCTAAACATTCTAATGAACTGGATTTCCATTTCATAATTTTCGTTCCCTTCATGTCATTGTTCTCATTTTTGCCGGAGTGTAACGCCGGCGTCAAGCGCCTTCTGTTGCCTATGGCCTACAGCCAGCGGCGCGGCTGCTCGCTAAAGTCCGGCGAGTGCGTCATGACATTGCGAAACGGTTCGGGCAGCGTGTGCGGAAGCTGCGGCTGGAGCAGGAATTATCCCAAGAAGCCCTCGCCGCCAAAGCCGACCTGGACCGCGCTTTCCTGAGCGGCATCGAGCGTGGCGTGGAAAATCCGACGCTGTTCACGATTCAGGCCCTTGCCGATGCGCTGAGGACGACCGCTGGCAATTTGATGAGAGGCGTTTGACTTCCGTGTTGCGCAAGGCGCCCCATCGGTTCTTATCGCACCTTTGCGCCTCGGCGATTGCTACTGCCCGAAAAATTTCTGAATCTCGCGGATGACCTCCACGAAGCGGTCCACCTCGGCCCGGGTGTTGTAAAAATAAAAGCTGGCGCGGGCGGTGGATTCCACGCCGAGCTTGTGCATGAGCGGCTGCGTGCAGTGATGGCCGCCGCGCAACGCCACGCCCGCCTGGTCGGCCAGCGTCACCACGTCGTGAGCGTGGACGCCCTTGAGCAGAAAGCTCACCAGGCCGGCACGGCCGGTCTTGGGGCCGAACAGGCGGATGTCTTTCAGCGCCGCCAGTTTTTCGTAGGCGTATTGCGCCAGGTCCTGGTCGTGTTCCCAGATATTTTCGCGGCCGATGGCGTCGAGATAATCCATCGCGGCGTGCAGACCGATCGGGCCGGAAATGTCCGGCGTGCCGGCCTCGAACCGGTGCGGGGCGGGCTTGAATTCGGCTTTCTGGTATTCGACGCTCAGGAGCATCTCGCCGCCGCCCTGATAGGGCGGCATGGTGTCCAGCAATTTCCGACGGCCGTACAAGACGCCGATGCCGGTTGGCCCGCAGATTTTGTGGCCGGAGAAGGCGAAGAAATCGCAACCGATGGCCTGCACGTCCACGGGACAATGCCCGGCGCTCTGCGCGCCGTCCACGAGCGTGACGATGCCGAGCTGGCGCGCGCGGTCGCAGAGGTCGGCGACCGGATTGACCGTGCCGAGCGAGTTGGAAATGTGGACCATGGAAAAGATTTTCACCCGCGGCGTCAGCAGCGAATTGAGGCGGCTCAAATCCAGCAGGCCTTCGTCGCCGGTGACGGGCACGTAGGCGATCTTCGCCCCGGTGCGCTGGGCGAGCAATTGCCAAGGCACAAGGTTGCTGTGATGCTCCATTTCCGTGAGCAGAATCACGTCGCCGGCCTTGAGATTTTTCGCGCCCCAGGATTGGGCGACCAGATTGATGCCTTCGGTCGTGCCGCGCGTGAAGACGATCTCCTCGGCGGTCTTGGCGTTGATGAATTTGGCGGCCCGCGCCCGCGCCGCCTCGTAAGCCGCCGTGGAACGGTTGCTTAATTCGTGGATGCCGCGGTGGACGTTGGCGTTGTCGTATTCGTAATAATGCCGGAGCGCCTCAATCACCGCGCGCGGCTTCTGCGAGGTGGCGGCGTTGTCGAAATAGATCAGCGGTTTGCCGTGGACCTGCTGATCGAGAATGGGGAAATCCTTTCGCAGCGCGGACCAGTCAATTCTTTTCGCATCCATCATCCGAAGAATTTAACCACCGACAATCACGAATGGACACGGATTTTTTTGGCGGAGCGGACCGTCTTCTGCCCGCCGTTCATCCGGATTGCCGGCGGCGCGCGCGGAGTGGCGCCTACCGCCGCGATTTCTCATCCATCCGTGGTTGAGAATCACATCAGCCCCAGTTGCAGCTTGGCCGCCTCGGTCATCATGCTCTGGTTCCACGGCGGGTCCCAGACCATCTCGACGTTGGCCTCGTCAATCGGTTCCAGCGAGAGCAGTTTGTTCTGCACGTCCTGCGCGAGGACCGGCCCCATGCCGCAACCGGGCGCGGTGAGCGTCATTTTGATGTCGGCCTTGAAGCTGTTTTCACCGGCGGGCGCGAGGTGGCAATCGTAAATCAGGCCGAGGTCCACGATGTTGACGGGAATCTCCGGGTCGTAACACGACTTGAGCGCCTCCCAGACCTGTTTTTCGATCTGTTCCTGCGTGACCGGGCCGGCCGGCGCGGCGGGCGTGGCGGCCTTCGCCGGCGCCTCAAAACCCAGGGCGTCGGCGTCCTGGTCCGCGATGCGGAACATGTTGCCGTTGACGACGACGGTGTAACTGCCGCCGAGGGATTGGGTGACGTAGGCCTGTTCGCCCTTTTGCAGCGTGACCTTGGTGCCGACGGGGACGACGGAGGCCTCCACGTCGCGCGTCAGAATTTTTGGCTCGTTCGGATTCATAAAATTCAGCTCACTTGCTCCAACATCTTCGCCTCAAATGCGGCTGAAATCAATTAAAGACTGAATCCGAAAAATCCTGACGAGCTAATTTCTCGTTGGTTTTGGAATGAAGGATGCCGTCGCTGCCAACTCGAGTGCCAAAATTTTCTGCGCAGGTTTATCTGCTGGCCAGCCTGAAATGCAAGCGTGGTTTAAGTTTTCAGGCACAGGTCTTGATTCAACCGTCAATTTCTGTTTTCTGACTTCTCCGGCAAGGACATCAGCTCTTCCGTATAACGTTGCTGGTCGGGCATCCGAAATTGTTTGCCCGATCTCCCATATTTTTTCCTCGGAAAGTGAATGATGACGCGTAACAGACAAATCGGGATGTGGATACGGAATAAAGGCGTCCTGCTTCACGGTTTGGCTGCTTGGGCGAAACCATTTGCTTGACGTAATGAATCGCGCCAGCAGTTCGCTGTCCCCAACAAAAGAAAATGTTATCTCCTCACTCACGCCATATTTACGCGTGAAACCAAACCCGTGATAATTTGGGGCACCTCCCCAAAGAAAGGCTCTGTGCCGTAAACTTTACTGGCCCCAATCAACGCAGCGTAATGCAGTTCTCCGTTCTTGCTGAAACTAATCGAAAGCGTCCGGCGAGGAGAGTGATACCACTCCAATGTCATTTCACCATCCGGCTCGACACCAGCAGATGGAGCAACTGCCCCAAGCGGTAACGCTTCCAAAAATTTGTAAGCTGCCCGGTAAGATTCATCAGACACGGCCGCCGCACCTTGTCCATCCCAATTTGCGGATTTGCATTCTTCAGCTACGGCGTAAAGTTCGTTGAGAACTTCTTGAAGATTAAAGCCAAAATAAAAAGAATCTTGAAGACTGCTACGCCCGGCTGCGCTTTGTTGAGCGACAAAATGAGCCAACTCGCTTGCGCCGCGCGTCGCCATCGGACTGTAACTGATTAAAGCCGTTGTTGTCATTTCCGCAATCACTGGAATAATTCCAAAGCTTTTTCCGTCACGCTGCCAAAAAATGCCTTATTTTTCAACCACCGCAATTCTGTCAATCGCCCCTCCAACATGCCATCTTTAATTTCAAAAGACTGAGTTGTGAATGCGTCAATGTCAACAACCAAACCAAGCCCTTCGACTTGTGGGTTTAGCGGCGGTTGAATCGTGCGGATTATATTTATCGCGTAGGGATAGCCTGGCACAGCAAGCGTGTCTTGGTGGAAAAAACTCATGAATGGAAGTTCCAAATCAAAGGGCGTCTCTGGATGTGGTCGAATGTAGTCTTCGAAATTAACCTCTTTGGGCGGCAGGTCAATTTTGTTAATGAACCTCAAGCCAATCCTTTGCGCTTCAACCGGGCGAGCAATTTCCAAATAAATCTTCCACAACCGTAGAGCCTCGTTAAAAAATTGTTCCCATTTTTGATAAGGACTAAAACGGTGAAAAATAAATCCGTCGCGATTGAACTGAACGCCGTGTTTCCCGTCTTCCGTCTGACATACCAAGCCATGCCACCCCAAATTTTCTTCTATCGCTTCTGGCGGTTGATTGGCGTTTAATTTTACCTGATGCCTTATTTGCTTTCGCGAAACGGCCTTTTTGTATTCTGGAATTTTTGGCCTCAAAATTCCGACGATTTCATTTTCAGCCCATGATGCTTCCGGCCGGGCATGAATCTGAATCACGGCTTCGACGATTGGAGCTTTCGGCAAAAGTTTGAATTGCTCTGTAACGTCAATTTTCATCGTCGCGCTACATCAAAATAGCTAACGAGCCGATGCCTGTCCACATTCATCACGCGGTTAATTTTGCTCCGATTCCGTCGTCACCGGCTTGGCGTCGCCTTTCAACGCCGCCATCACCGCGTGCCAGGAGAGAATCGCGCATTTCACCCGCGCCGGATATTTATGGACGCCGGCGAACACGGCCAGCTTGCCCACGTCGCCCAGCACCTTGCCGGTCGTGACCATTTCGTGGACCCGGCCGAACATCTGTTCCACGTCGGCCTTGTTTTTGCCCTTGGCAAATTCCGTGAGCAGCGACGCCGACGCCTTGGAAATGCAGCAGCCGGAGCCGATGAAGCTGATGTCCCGGATTTTGTCGCCGTCCAGCGCCAGGAACAGCTTCAACTGGTCGCCGCAGAGCGGATTGTGGCCCTGCGCGGAGCAACTCGCCGCGGGCATCTCGTGGAAATTCCGCGGCTGCTTGCAGTGGTCCAGGATGACCTGCTGGTAAAGGTCGTTCAATTCGTCAAACATAACCGGAATAAACCACAAACGGACGCGGAAGAACAGGGATCATTTCATCCACGAATTGGCCCGGGAGCCATGCGTGCCGGTTTGGGAAAGCGCGGATGATTATTAGTTCAGTTCCACCGCGCGGCCGGCTTTCACCGATTCCAGCGCCGCGTTGAGCACGCGCACGGCGTCGTAGCCGGACCAGGCGTCGGCGCGCGGCGCCTGGCGGGTCCGGACCGAATTCACGAACGCCCGCAACTCCGCCAGCAGGGGTTCCTCCGGCGGACATTCGATCTGGTGCATGGCGCCCTCGACGCCTTTGAAGTCCTTGCCGTGGCACAGGTGCCGGTTCTCGTAGGTCTTGATCTTGTATTGCGCGACGTTGTAATCGCACACCGCACTCATTTTATCGCCGCAGACGATGACCTCGCGGAATTTTCCCGGGATGAAATAATCGCTTTCGACCGTCGCCCACACCTGCCCGCGCGGCGTTTCGTATTCGAGCGAAACCAGCGACACGTCATCCATGCCGCGGCCCAGGAAATCGTGGTGTACGGCCATCACGCTTTTCGGAAGCGCGCCGAGGAGGAAGTTGAACAAATCCACGAAGTGAATGCCGTCGGCGAACATCACGCCGCTGTCGTTGCGCGGGCGCTTGAACCCGCCGAAATGGCCGCGCAGCATGTTCACGCGGCCGAAATGGCCGGATTGAACCGCGTCGCGCAGCCAAAGCGTAGCCGGGTCGAATCGGAAGATGTGACCGACCTGCAAGATGCGCCGGGTTTTGTCGGCCAGTTCGGCGAGTTGCCTGGATTCCTCGTTGGCCAGCGTCAACGGTTTTTCGACAAACACGTCCTTGCCGGCTTCGAGAAACTCCTTGCAGAGCGGGAAATGGGTTTGCGCCGGCGTGACGATGACGACGCAATCCACCTTGCCGGCGAAGGCCTGGTAATGGGTTGTGAGGCGCGCGTCGGGCAGCCCGAGCTTGCGCGCCGGTTCAAGTTGTTGCTCCCCGTTTTCGGCCACGTAAAGCTCGATGGGCATCGAATGGAGATTGCGCAAATGATTGACGCCCCAGCGGCCCAGACCCAGCAGAAGCACTTTTGTCATTGCCGGAATTTTTGGGCATTGGCCTGGCCCCGGCAAGAAAAATGCAGCGCACCACCGGATTAAAAGGTGTTCAACGGCTCACGAACAATTTCCATTGGCCGACGTTCGTGACCAGGTCCAACGGCGTGGCTTGGTGGGCCTGTTCAAAGCGTTCCACCGTGTCGCCAAAGCCGACAATCCAAACCCGGTTTTTTTTCGAGAGCAATCGGACCAGCGCGTTCTCATCCGGCAGGAGCCGGTCGCCGAGCCGCTGGCGGTTGCCGGGAAATTCAAACGGCACCTGCGTCAAATCCATGTCGCCGAGATACGGCCGGTTTGTCGCGCTCATCGCGGCGCCGGCGTAAAACGGCAGGCCCTCCGGAAATTTTCCCCAACACACCACCGCGTCGCCGGGATGAACCCGTTCGCGCAACGTTTGGCCGAGCGGCTTGAGCGTCTGATTGTCCCGCAGCGAGGTTTCAAAGGGCGGAATTTCGGCCACCGTTGCGAAAAACCCGAGCAACGCCAGACCGGCGGCGAAGGCCGCAACGGTCGGCGGCCGGCGGTTACGCGCCAGCCACAAAGCCACGACGGCGGTTCCGACAGCTGCGGGCGTCTGCCATGTCATCCTGGCCGGAAGCGCATCGCGGAAAGCGTACTTGAGCAGCCAGGGAAAAACGGTCGGCAACAACACCGCGCCAGCCAGGCAGACTTGCCAGGCCCATTTGGGGGCGGAAGCGGCTGCGGGTTTCCCGCTGAAAAACCGCCAGGCCAGCATCACGGCCAGCGCCGGAAAAATCGGCAGGATGTAAGCCGGCAGCTTGGCTTCCGAGAATGAAAACAACGCAAACGGGAAGAAGACCCAGACGTTCAGCAGCAGCCAGGCACCCTTTGATTTTTCGTCCAGCCCATGCCAGTGCGCCCGGCGCCAGAGCCAGCCAAGCAAAAAGGTCCAGGGCAGCAGCCCGACGGCGAGAATTGCGAAGAAGTAAAACGGGCCGCCCTTGCGGTTTTTGATCGTGGTGCCGAGCAAATGTCCGGCGACCTGGCCCAGGATCATGTAATGCGCCGATTGCGGCACGCGCCGGAAAACGGCCAGGAACCACGGCAACGTCAGAACCAGAAACAGCGCGAAACCGCCGGCCAAGCCGCCCCACAAAAGCTTTTTGGCCTTGAAAATTTTCAAACGGAAAACCGCCACCGCCGCCAGCGCGAGCAGGGGAACGGCCAGGGCAATCGGTCCCTTGGCCAAAAATCCCAGCGCAATGGCCGCCCATCCGGCCAGATTCCACAAAACAATTCCCGATTTGCGATTTCCGATTCCCGATGTGGCGGCAAGCCAGCTTCGCCAGAAGAAATGGACCGCCCAGGCGGTGAATTGCGTCAGGAACATGTCCGTCGTCAGCATCCTGGCCATGGCGAAATAGAGCAGCGAACTTTGCAGGATCACCGCGCTCCAGAATCCCGCGCGCCGTCCGCCGAGCAGGCTGCCGAGCAGAAACGCCGCCCACACGCCGCTCAGGCCAGCCAGGGCGAGCGGCAGGCGCAGCGCCCATTCGTTCTGGCCGAACCATTTCATGGAAACGGCGACGAGCCAGTAGGTCAACGGCGGCTTGTCGAGGTGCGGCAGATACCAAAGGTGCGGCACCACCCAGTCGCCGGTCACGATCATTTCGCGGGCGATTTCCGAGTAACGCCCCTCGTCGGGTTCGTTCAGCGCGCGGCTGCCGAGCAGGAAGAGGAAGGTGAAGGCCGTCAACAAAACCAACAACCAGCGTTGTCGCGCTTCGTTCAAAAATGGCCGTAACGGTTCTTCCACAAGCGTTGGAAAGACGAAGTCTCCGGGAAACCGCGCCGCCAGCAAGCAAAACCTTTGCCCGGCCGCTGCCGGCCCGCGGACGCCGGAGACGGGCGCGGTTGCGTCTCAGGATTTGGCCGCCAGGCGTTGCACGTGGCGCTCG
Source organism: Verrucomicrobiota bacterium (assembly GCA_028873125.1). GTDB lineage: Bacteria > Verrucomicrobiota > Verrucomicrobiia > Limisphaerales > UBA11358 > UBA11358. The sequence goes on from JAGWMQ010000079.1 coordinate 13,808, forward strand.
ATCCGGTTGGCGGCTTCGATGAGTCGGTCGTAGCCGGTGGCAAAGCACGCCCGGCAGAAGCCGGCGCCGTTCGCGCCGAAGGCCGAACCCGGCACCATCGCGACGCGCTCGGCCTGCAGCAGACCCACGGCAAAATCCGTTTCCTTCAGCCCGGTTCCCGCAACGCACGGGAACGCGTAAAACGAGCCGCGCGGCAGATGGCATTTCAGGCCGATTTCATTGAACCGGCGCACGATGAAATCCCGCCGGCGCCGATACTGCTCGCGCATGGCCTTCATGGCGTCCTCGCCGCGTTGCAAGGCCTCGATGGCCGCCTCCTGGCTGATGATGGAGGCGCACATCATCGAATACTGGTGCACCTTCATCATCGCCTCAATCAAGGCCGCCGGCCCGCAGGCGTAACCGATGCGCCAGCCCGTCATGGCGAAGGCCTTGGAAAAACCGTGCAGAAAAATCGTTCGCTCCTTCATGCTGGGCAGGCTGGCGATGCTGACGTGTTCGCCCTCGAACGTCAGCTCGGAATAAATCTCGTCGCTCAGGACGAGCAGGTCCTTTTCGAGGCAGAACCGGGCAATGGCCTCGATCTGCGCGCGGTCGCACGTGCCGCCGGTGGGATTGCACGGCAGGTTCAGCATGAGCAGTTTGCAGCCCGGCTGCCAGGCGGCCGCCAGCGCCCCGGCGGTCAGCGCGAAATTGTCCTTGGCGTAGGTCGGCACCGGCACCGCCACACCGTGCGTCAGGGTGATGCTCGGATGGTAACTTACGTAGCAGGGCTGGTGGAACATCACCTTGTCGCCCGGATTCACCAGCGCGCGAAAGGCGATGTCGAGCGCCTCGGACACGCCGACGGTCACGAGGATCTCATCCTCGGGCCGGTAACTCACGCCGAAGTTCTTCTCCACGTAGCGGCTGATGGCCCGGCGCAGTTCCACCAGGCCGAGGTTGGAGGTGTAATGGGTCTTCCCCTTTTCCAGCGCGTAAATGGCCGCCTCGCGGATGTGCCAGGGCGTGTCGAAATCCGGCTCGCCGATGCCCAGCGAAATCACGTCCTGCATCTTGGAAACGACTTCAAAGAAGTCGCGGATGCCCGATCTGGGCAGATTCACGACGTGGCGGGCGATGAAACGGGCGGTGTCCATGGGCCAAAGTCCAAAGTCCAAAATCCGAGGGCCAAGGTCAGTTCACGGGGCGACCTTGAGCCGGTTGTTGTCCTCGGATCTTGCGTCCAGGAGGAAGCCCTGTTCCTTGTAGGAGCGCAGCAGGAAATGGGTGGCCGTGGACAGCACGCCTTCGAGCGTGGCCAGTTTCTCCGAAACAAACCCGGCCACTTTTTGCAGGCTCGGGCCGCTGGCGAACACCAGCAGGTCATAGGCGCCGGACATGAGATAACACGACTCGACCTCGTCGAACCGGCTGATGCGCTCGGCCAGCCGGTTGAAACCGCCGCCGCGTTCGGGCGTGATGCGCACCTCGATGACGGCCCGCACCAGGCCGGCGTCCTCCTGGGCCAGGTTCAGCACCGGTCGCCAGCCCAGCAGCAGCCGGTCCCTTTTGAGTTGGTCCAACTGGCGGTTGACCTCGGCCTCCGTCAGGTTGAGCACCTGGGCCATCTGCGCCGTGCTCAAGCCGCCGCTTTCGAGCAAAAGTTTGATTAGCGGATTCATCAGGACGTCAGTCTCGCAAAAAACCGCCGCAAATCCACAAAAATTCTGCGGCCATTTCCTCGACTCTCAACCTTCAACCGTTTGGCGCGTCGGTCGAAGTTCGACCTCCCCATTGGCGCGCTTTTCTATTTCAACCACGGATGGACGCGGATTGACGCTGATAATTTTTCGGCGCAAACTCATTCGCGCAAAAATCATGCCTGACCTGCGAGCCAATGAACGGGAGTTCGCCAGCAAAGTCTATCAATGGATGGATACCGCCTTTGCGGGCGGCGGCCATCCGTTTGAATCAGTAACCAGTGAAACGAGCATCAAAATCGGCAGCAAAACCTTCTTTCTCGATGGCGCGATTTGGTTGAATCGCGCGGCGAACCTCGCTTTTTCAAATTTTGAACTCAAAACCCCTCAGACAGATGTCCGCGATCCGGAGTTGCTGAAAAATGCCGCGGAAAAAGCGCGCGCGCTTCATGCCGATTATTTTGTCACCTGGAACATGCGTGACACAGTTGTCTGGCGAGTCCCGCATGAAGGCGAACTGTTCAGCAATTCACTGGTCGCTTACGACAAATTCCCGGCGCTGACGCAAATCACGGGCGTCGAGGACATCAAAGACAAGCCAAAGCAAATTCTCCTGCGCGAGCGCGCACAGGAAATTCTCGACCTGTTGGCGCGGGCAAAACGAGAAGGTCATTTTCACCAGATTGACCTCGACACCACTTTCTTCGTCGGCAAGTTGCGGGAAGCCACAAACACCGCCGCGCCGCTTTTTGCGCAATCCCTCGCCGGTTTGCGCTCTCACGATAAAAACTTCAACCAGGATGTCGAAGCCTGGCGCGTCAAGCAGGGCATCAAATCGGGTGCGCCCAATGAAAACGAAGTCATTGCGCGCCAGGCTGTTTACCGTCTGCTCGCCAAAATCATTTTTTACCAGGCGATGCGCCGGTCGCATTCCATTCCCGCGATGGACTTCGCTGGAGTCGCGGTAACTAAATTTCAACGAAAACTCGCCGAATTTTTGGCACAGGCGCGCGCTATTGACTATCAGGCCGTTTTTATTGAGGACATCACCGACCGCATTCCGATTCCCGACTTGGCGGCCAAAAAATTGGCGGAATTGATTTCCGATTTGCAGCGCTACAATTTCTCGCAAATGCCCGAGGACGTGATCGGCACGGTTTTTCAGGAGCTGATCCCGGCCGAAGAGCGCCACAGCCTCGGCCAATATTTTACCTCGACCAATCTGGCCGATCTGGTTCTGGGTTTCTGCGTCCGTTCGCCAAAAGACACGGTCCTGGATCCGACCTGCGGCACGGGCACGTTCCTGATCCGCGCCTATGACCTGAAGCACAAGCTGGGCGGATTCAACCATCTTCACCTCCTCTCACAAATCTGGGGGGTGGACATCGCGGCCTTTCCCGCGGAACTGGCGACCATCAACCTCTTTTCGCGCAATCTCGGCGAATTCGCGAATTTCCCGCGCGTGATCCAGAAGGATTTTTTCGAGGTCCGAGCCGGCCACAAATTTGAATTCCCGCCGCCCCGGCCAAACATTGATCCCGGCGCTAAAATCGTGGAAACGATTCCCAGCTTCGATGCCGCCGTTGGAAATTTCCCGTTCATCCGCCAGGAACTCATCGAACAAAAGGTCAAAGGGTATAAGAGTCTTTTGGATCAGGTCCTGGAAGAGGAGTGGCGCGGACAATACTCCGAGCTATTCAAGAATGGCGAATCAAAGCTGTCCGGCCAGGCCGACATCTACGCTTACCTTTTCTTCCACACCGCGCCCTTCCTCAAAGCGGATGGCCGGCTTGGCTTCATCACGTCCAACTCGTGGCTGGACGCGGCCTACGGTTATGAGCTGCAAAAATTCTTTCTGCGAAAATTCAAACTCGTCGCCGTCCTGGAAAGCCGTTGCGA
>JAGWMQ010000192.1 GCA_028873125.1 Verrucomicrobiota bacterium
GACCCCGTGCCGGCGCGCGGCCAGGGCGCTGCAGGACAGCGCCGAGCGGCTCCGCGCGATTCTGCAAACGGCGGTCGAGGGCATCATCTCCATAGACGAGTGCGGCGTCGTCGAGTCGCTCAACCCGGCCGCCGAGAAAATCTTCGGCTACAAGGCGGCTGAATTGATCGGCAAGAGCGTCAGTGTTCTCATGCCCTCGCCGCACCGCGAGCGGCACGACGAGTATCTCGAAAATTACCGCCGCACCGGCCGGGCCAAGATCATCGGCATCGGCCGCGAAGTCACCGGACGGCGCAAGGACGGCTCGGTGTTTCCGATGTATCTGTCCGTCAGCGAGGTCAAGCTGGCCGACCGCCGGCTTTACACCGGATTCATCCGCGACATCACCGAACGCAAGCGGCTGGAACGGGAGATCCTGGAAACCGGCGAGCGCGAACGGCGCCGCATCGGGCGCGACCTGCATGACGGCCTGTGCCAGCAACTGGCCGGCATCGAGTTGATGAGCCAGGCGCTCGAGCAGAAACTGGCGCGCCGGGACAAGGCGGCCGCCGCGCGCGCGGGCGAAATCGCCAAAAACGTGCGCGAAGCCATCCGCCATACCCGGCTGCTGGCGCGCGGCCTCTCGCCGGTCACGCTCGAGACCGAGGGCCTAGCCTCGGCGTTGCAGGAACTGGCGGCGGGCGCTGAAAAAATGTTCCATATCACCTGCCGCTTTGCCGGCGGACCAACAGCCCGGACGGGCGATCCCGCCGTGGCCTCCCACCTCTATCGCATCGCTCAGGAGGCGGTTTCCAATGCCATCAAGCACGGGCGCGCCCGGCGCATTTTCATCAGCCTTCAAAACGGGCGCGACCGCCTCGCGTTGCGGGTGACGGACGACGGCACCGGCTTTCCGGACCCCCCGGCCCTGCGCGGGGCCGCGGGGCACAACGGCATGGGACTGCGCATCATGCAGGCCCGCGCGGGCTTGATTGGCGGCACGCTGACCATTGACCGCGCCCCCGGCGGCGGGGTGCGGGTGATTTGTTCGGCGCCCAGCCGCGCGCCCTCCCCCCCCGCACCCGCACATGCCTGGTAAGGAAAAGAATTCCGTCAAGCGCGTGCTCATCGTGGACGATCACCCGATGATGCGCAAAGGGCTGGCACAATTGATTGATGACGAACCCGATTTGAAGGTGGACGGCGAGGCCGACACGGCCGGGCAGGCGCTGGACGCGCTGGCCGCGCGGAAGTTTGATTTGATCCTGCTGGACATTTCTTTGCCGGACAAAAACGGCCTGGAACTCATCAAGGACATCCTCACGCTCCGGCCCGGGTTGCCGATCCTGGTCGTCTCGATGCACGACGAGGCGACTTATGCCGAGCGGGTCCTGCGCGCGGGCGGGCGCGGCTACCTGATGAAGCAGGAAGGCGGGAAAAAGCTGCTGGAGGCCATCCGCCAGGTGTTGGACGGCCGGATTTATCTGAGTGAACGGATGGCCGCGCACATCCTGGAGATTTTCTCCGGCCGGCGCGCCGAGACGGTGTCCCCCATGGAACGGCTGAGCGACCGCGAGTTTGAGGTGTTCCAATTGATCGGCCAGGGGCTGGGCACGCGGGAGGTCGCCACGCGCCTGCACCTGAGCGTCAAAACCGTCGAAGTCCACCGGGGCAACATCAAGAAAAAGCTGAAATTGAAAAGCGCGACCGATCTGGTGCGCCAGGCCGTCCGCTGGGTGGAGATGGACGAACGGAGTTGAATGAAGAAGCCCGAATGAAGATGGAAGCGATGGCAACTGCCGGTGCCGCCCGCGCTGAACGTTTCTCCATTCCGCAGCCTTCATTCTTCATTTCCCTCATTCCCCGATGCCGGCGTATTCCTCGTTCACGCGCAGGTCCAGGCTCAGGAGGACATAGTCGTGAAAGACGGCCTTCATGTCCAGCACGTAATCGGGCAGGCGCAGCAACTGGCGAAACCCCATCTCCTCCAGGGCGCGGAGGGTGGACTTGCGTTCGCCGTTGAGTTCGGCCTCCAACTGGCGCAAGCCCATCGCCCGCGCGGTTTCGACCAGTTCGCCGACCAGCAATTTGGCCGCGTCCCGTCCGCGATACTGTGGATGGGTCAGGACGGTGATCAGTCCAATGTGGCGTTTCCAGCCTCCGAGCCGCTGGTGCAGGCAGGCCTCGGCAATGATTTTCTCCCGATGCAGCAGGATCAGCGGCAGGTCCCGCTCGAAGTCGGCGTAACGACACCAACGCTGGAACGTCGAGCGGTCAAACGCCAGTTGCTTGATAAAGAGACGCTCCTCCTCGGGCACGGCCACGAAGAAGCGGTACAGGCGCGCCGCGTCCCGCCGTCCGATCGGACGCAGGAGGCATTCGGTCCTGTCGCGCAGCTTCACCGGCAGTGGAAATCTCCCCAACGCATATTCCATCATCATAAAAGGCCTTTCGTTCTGGTTTCGGTTGCCGCCCCTCTGAACACGCGGCCATCCCCCGCTCTTTGTCAAGCTTCGCCCGAAAAATATACAACGATTAGCTGAAATGAAAAGCGCAAAAATAAATAAAAGTTCTTTGATTGGTTTGCCGACCGCTTTCTATGGACGTTTTGCCGCCAGGAACCCCGGACCGACCACTCAAAATCGTGGCTGGCGCTTGAAAACGACCGCGAAGCGTGCCTCTGCCTCCACCTTGTCCGCGGAAAAGCAACGCTCGGTTTGTCAATCCGATCATTTCGAAAATCCTCCCCTCCAACACGACCGGCGCAACGGTCAGGTCACGTAACGAAAATTTAACAAAAGCATGAGAAAACTGTTGACAGGTCCTTTGAAGTCTGCTTGACTGGCAGTGTTCTCTCAGGAAGCGAAGGCTGTTATGAAAACGAGCTTGCAGATAGTCTCGGGAATCCTCCTGATTTCCCTCCCCTCAACCCTCCTCGCGCAGTCGGCCTCCCCCCCCCGACGCAAACTAACATGGTGGTGGGCTACCAGATCGGCCGCCAGGACGCCAACTCGCGCACCTGGCTGAAAATCGTCCAGACCACCGACGCCCAGGGCAACACCGTCCTGACCACCAACCGGGCCTACGTCGAGTTGGCCACGGGTTTGAATTACCTGGGCACCAAC
>JAGWMQ010000080.1 GCA_028873125.1 Verrucomicrobiota bacterium
GCGGTCATGGCCGGGGGCGCGGAGGGAATGGTGGAGCCATCTTGGGCTTGAATTTGAATGGTGCCGGCCAACAGCGCGGCACTGAGGAGGCAGGATGTTTTCATAAGTTTGATCCGTCGTAACCGCCCGGCGGCGGCGGGTTTTCCTTCGATATCAACATCATCCCCGGGTCTTTCATTCTAATTGGGGCGGTCTCACGCCGGCGCTCAAAAGCCATCGGCAACCGCAATTGCCGGAAGAATACGGCAAGGTTCCGCGTTGGAACAGGTGACATAAATGTCACCCCTCGCTGGCAGGGAGAATGCTTTGGGCGCGGGAGTGCGCGCGGAAACTTTTTCGCGTGAATTGGGCCGTGGATTGGCCACAAGAGAACCCAAAGCACACAAAGTTCTTTGCGGCCTTTGCGTTCGCAATTCGGTTGTCCCTCTGAAATTTGGAATTCCGGCAAAGGCGCGGCCCGGGTCGAGGCAGCTGCGTGGGGTCAGCAGGCGTCCAAGTTCATCCCGCCCAAGCCACCAGTGTCTCATCCAAGGCAAATGAGATTTGTGGAACGGGTGAAAGGATGGCCAGCCATCGCAAAACGGCCTCCAACCGATTGCCCAACTTCAGCTTCCGGAAAATGCGGTTCTGATGCTTATGAACCGTCGAGAAACTGATGCCCAACTCGTCGGCGGTTTCCTTGTAGAGCCTTCCCCGGGCCAGACAACTCCTCACTTCATTCTCGCGCGGCGTCAGGGCGGCCGATGCCCCGTCGCCGCGGCCAATGGCGCCGGCTTCGCCGCGGGGATGCGGGTCTTGTTTGAAGCCGGCGGCGTCACCCGCCCGGGAATGTTCTAGACCGTTCATGAGAGTCGTCAGAAAAAGTTTTCTGTTTATCACCCGATCTGGTTTCTCATTTGACTGGTTCATTATTTATGCGAATTAAATCGGTGTTGTCAAGAAGAAACATTAGAGAATTTTTAGAGTCAGTTGCGGGAACATTGACAAAGCAGCGGCCCGGGGCGGGATGCCCGCGCCAAAACGCCTGACTCGCCGGACCATCAACCGCTTGCCGACGCGGAATCTTTCAGGCAACATTCCGGGCATGAAGGGAATCAAATCGTCCGCTCCGCTCCGCGAGGCTGGTTAATAGGGTGTGAGACAAAAATTTTCACAGAGATATTTTCCCCTCTTTTTTATTGCCATGATATATGTTAGGTTGATGGTCCAGTTTCAGTCGCGGGTTCCGGCGCCAGAGGCGGTCGCTCAACTGGAGATGCTGGTGCGCCTGGCCGTTTTCAAATCGGCCAGAGTTCAACTTCATTGGCCGCGCTGCCGGGCTGGGCACCGGCCGGTGCGTCATTGGCACGCTCGGAATTGAAGGAATCGAAACCCTGCCGCCGGTCCGTCCATGGTGTCCGTCCGTTTCCCCGCCGGGTCCAGGTTCGCTTTTCGTCCAGCCAATAAATGTCCACACTTTGACAAGATCGGGAATGCGGTGTGCTAATGATTGCGCGAGGTTGATTGCGCGATGGTCCGGCGGCGCAAATGCCGGCCGGCGCTTAACTCAAAATATAACAACTATGAAAAAACTGCTCACCCTGAGTCTCGCGGCCCTGACCCTGGCGGCCTTGTCCGCCCGCGCAGCGGATGACAAGGCCCTTTATGACCAGACTTGTGCCAAATGCCACGGCGCCGACGGCAAGGGCCAGACCAACATCGGCAAGCGCCTGGGCGTGAAGGATTACACCGACCCCAAAGTCCAGGAGGCCTTGACGGACGCCGCCGCGTACAAAGCCATCAAGGAAGGGGTCAAGGACAAGGACGGCAAGGTGGTGATGCGGCCGTCCCAAAATCTGTCCGATGAGGCAATCAAGGGCCTGGTGGCTTACCTGCGGACGTTCAAGAAGTAACGCCCCGGAAAGGGAGACTTTTGTGCCACGCGGCGACTTGAAAAATGCCGCGGTGTTCGGGGTGTTGTCCGGAACCGCCCGAGTGCCGATGCAAAATCCACCCGAAGTCCTGACGCGGCTTCGAGCGGCCGGCCTCCGGGCGCGGGGTGTTCTCTTTGTTTTTCTTTTGACCGGTCTTGCGGCGCAGTCTCAAGATGCGGCTCCCACAAACGCGCCCCCAAAATTCCCCAACAGCGGCTGTCTGGACTGCCATCTCGATCCCGGAACCACCCGCGTGGTCAATGGAAAGACGGAGTCGCTGGTGTTTCCGACCAACGTCTTCGCGCGTTCCGTCCACGCCCAACTCGCCTGCGTGGACTGCCACACCGGCGTCAAGGACCTCGTTCACGACAGCCCGCTGCCGCCGCCGGACTGTGCCCATTGTCATGAGAAGGAAGCCAAGGCCTACGCCACCAGCATCCACGGGGTGAGCCACCTGCTGGGCTCCTCAGGCGCGGCCAACTGCTGGGACTGCCACGGCTCGCACGGCATTCTGCCGATCGGCAATCCGGCCTCGCCCGTGTTCAAACTGAACCTGCCCTTCACGTGCGCCAAGTGTCACAGCAATCCGGGACTGACCAAGGAATACGAGATCAATCACCCCGAGGCCGCCCGCCAGTACATGGACAGCATCCACGGGCAGGCCCTGCTCAAAATGGGCCTGATCGTGGCGCCTTCGTGCGGCGATTGCCACGGGGTGCACGACATCAAGCGCGCCGTGGACCGCGATTCGCCCATCAATCACGCCAATGTCGCCAAGACCTGCGGCAAATGCCATCTGGGCGTCGAGCAGATTTATGATCAGAGCGTCCACGGCCAATTGCTGGCCAGGGGCGACCCGCGCGGCCCGGTTTGCACCGACTGCCACACCGCGCATGAAATCGTCAACCCCGAGGGGAACAATTTCAAGGCGATCAGCGACGAACGCTGCGGCAAGTGCCATCAAGACCGGCTGGCGCATTACCGGGACACGTACCACGGCAAGGCCATGGCGTTGGGCCGGCCCAACGTCGCTCCAAAAGTCGCCGCCTGTTACGACTGCCACGGCTACCACGACGTGCTGCCGCCGTCCGATCCCCGGTCGCACTTGTCCCGGACCAACATCCTGGCCACCTGCCGGCAGTGCCACCCCGACGCCCCTCCCGGCTTCACCGGCTACGACCCTCACGCCAATCCGCTGGATGGCAAACATTACCCGCTGCTCCACGCCGTGTTCGTGGCGATGACCGGCCTGCTCATCGGGGTGTTTGTGTTCTTCGGCCTGCACACCCTCGGCTGGCTGGTCCGCGCGTTGTACCTTTATTGGCACGACTCCAAAAAATTCCGGGAGGCCAAAATTCAAACGCAAGAGGGCGGCGAATGGTTCTCGCGCTTCTCCCCCTTCGAGCGGTTCCTCCATTTTCTGGTCGTCACGAGCTTTCTCCTGCTGGTGATCACCGGCATGCCGCTCAAGTTCTATTACACGGCCTGGGCCAAGGCGATCTTTCACATCATCGGCGGCCCGGAAACCGCGCGCACGCTGCATCACCTCGGCGCGCTCGTCACCTTCCTCTACTTCGGCCTTCATCTGGCAGCGCTGGTTGGCAAGGCCTGGCGCGGCCGGAAGACGTTGCGCGACCCCGCCAGCGGACGGTTCCAATTCCGGCGCCTCTGGACGGCGCTGTTCGGCGCGGATTCGATGGTCCCCACGCTGCAAGACTGGCGCGATTTCGTGGCGCACAACAAATGGTTCTTCGGCAAAGGCCCCAAGCCGCAGTTCGACCGCTGGACCTACTGGGAGAAATTCGACTACTTCGCCGTGTTCTGGGGCGTGGCCATCATCGGCGCCTCGGGGCTGGTCCTGTGGTTCCCGGACTTCTTCACCCGCTTCCTGCCCGGCTGGGTGATCAACATCGCCCTGATCCTGCACTCTGACGAAGCCCTGCTGGCGGCGGGTTTTATCTTTTCCATTCATTTCTTCAACACGCATTTTCGCATCGAAAAATTCCCGATGGACACGGTCATCTTTTCCGGCCGCGTCTCGAAAGCCGAGATGCTCCACGAGCGCAGACGCTGGTATGACCGGCTGTTGGCGGCGGGCAAGCTGGACGAGCACCGCGTGCGGGACGAATGGGAGCGCTGGAAGAACATCGCCCGCTCGTTTGGCTACTTTTTCTTCGGCCTCGGCCTCCTGCTGCTGGTCCTCATCATCTACGCCATGGCCACGCGCCTGGAACATTGAAGTTCACCTCCCTGGCCGGAACCGATGCCGGCCGCGGCGCCGTCCCCTGTGGCCAGCGTGAGTTGTAATTCGACGGCGCGCCGCGCCTGCGATAGATTGACGGGCGAGTCAATGAGATCGTCAAACGCCGTCCAACCCGCCGCCCGGTCCAATTCCGCCCAAACGGAATTTCGGATCAGCGGCATGTCGTGCGGCAACTGCGCGCGCCACGTCACCGAGGCCATCCAAAGTGTGCCGGGCGTCCGCAGCGCGTCCGTCTCGCTGGAGGAGGGGCGCGCCGCCGTCCGGTGGGACGCCCAGGCGCCGGCGGATGTCCCCGGCGTTTTGTCCGCCGTCGCCGCCGCCGGCTACGAGGCCCGGCCCGTTGAAACCGCGGCCACCGAATTGCTGGTGTCCGGCATGACCTGCAGCAACTGCGCCCGGCACGTCACCGAAGCCATTCAAAGCGTGCCGGGCGTCCGCAACGCGACCGTGTCCCTTGAAAGCAAAATCGCCGTCGTTCGCTGGATCTCTCCCCAGGCGAAAAATGTCCCCGCCGTGCTCGAGGCCGTGGCCGCCGCCGGTTACCAGGCCCGGGAAACCCAAACGGCGCACGACCACGTCGCCCACCGGCAATCGCGCTGGCATGGGAATTTGATGCTCGGCATCGCCGTCACCGTCGCGCTGATGCTCGGCGAATGGGTGTTGAGCCTCGGCCTGACGCCGTGGTTCCGGTGGCTTTCCTTCGTCCTGGCCGGCGCGGTCCAGGTCTTTGCCGGCGCGCAGTTTTATCGCGGCGCGTGGCGCCAGATCAAAATCGGCGGCTCCAACATGGACACCCTCGTCGCGCTCGGCTCGACGACGGCCTTCGGCTACAGCGCGTGGGCGTTGTTGAGCGGCGCGGGCGGTCACCTTTATTTCATGGAAGCCGCCGCCATCATCACCCTCATCACCGCCGGCCACTGGCTCGAAGCCCGCGTTAGCGACCGCGCTTCCGGCGCGTTGAAATCGCTGCTGCATCTGGCGCCGCAAACCGCGCGGAAAATCGTTCCAGCGCACGAACCCGAATTGGGCAGCTTGACGCCGGCGGCGGCCAACGAGACCGAAGTCCCCGTCTCCGGACTGCAGCCGGGCGACCTGGTGGCCCTCCGCCCGGGCGATCGGGTGCCGGTGGACGGCGTGGTGGCGGCCGGCGAATCGGTGGTGGACGAATCCACGCTGACCGGCGAATCCGTTCCGGTGGACAAAACCGTCGGCGGCGAACTGTTCGCCGGCACGGTGAACGTCAACGGACGGCTGGTCATGCGCGTGACGGCCACCGGCGAGCAAACGGCCCTGGCTCGCGTCATTGCCGCCGTGCAACGCGCCCAAACCAGCCGCGCCGACATCCAGCGCCTGGGCGACCGCGTGAGCGCCGTGTTCGTTCCAGCCGTCGTGGCCATCGCCGTTCTGGCCGGGCTGTGGTGGGGGTTGGGGCCGGAATCGGCCCGGCAAATCCACGGCGCACTGGCCCGATTCCTCTGGCCGGCGCACACGCCGGTCGGGGCCGCGGCGGGATTCATCATCGCCGCAGCCGTGTTGATTGTCGCCTGCCCGTGCGCCATGGGGTTGGCGACGCCCGCGGCCATCATGGCCGCCGCCAATGCCGCCGCGCGGCGCGGCATCCTCGTCCGCGATGGCGTGGCGCTGGAAAAGGCGGGAAAAATTTCCGCCGTGATTTTCGACAAGACCGGCACGCTGACCGTCGGCAAACCGGAGGTGGCGGCCATCGAGAAGTGTGGAGCGGCGGGTGCGGAGTGCGAAGTGGAAAAACTCGCCGCGGCGCTGGCGCGAAATTCAACGCATCCGATCAGCCAATCCATCGCCAAAGTTTCGACGGAGGAGGTCCGTCTCGACGACTGGCGGGAAATTCGCGGCGCGGGCGTTGAAGCGCGATGGGCCGCGGATCCGGCCCTCCGCCCTCCGCGCTCCGCCGTTGTCCGTCTTGGCTCGCCGCGCTGGCTGCTCGAGTGCGGCGCGGATTTGTCGTCCGGTGGGAATTTCATTAGCGAATGGTCCAATCAGGGCGCCACCCTCGTCGGGCTGGCCTCGGAAAAGAACCTGCTGGCCCTCTTCGCCGTGCGCGATGCGGTCAAGCCGGCGGCGCCAAGGGTCGTTGCGCGGCTTCGGCAGCGGGGCCTGAAGATTTTTCTGGTGACCGGCGATCACGCGCTGACGGCGGCGGCCATCGCGCGGCAGGCGGGCATTGCCGACGGAAACGTGGCCGCCGAAGTTCGGCCCGAACAAAAGGCCGCCTTCGTAAGGGGCCTTCAGGAACAGGGCGCGCGTGTGGCGTTCGTCGGGGACGGCCTCAACGACGCCCCGGCGCTCACCCAGGCCGACCTGGGCGTCGCCGTCAGCCGCGCCAGCGACGTGGCGCGCGAGGCGGCGGACCTCATCCTGCTCAACTCGGAGATCGAGGCCGTGCCGGAGGCCCTGGGTCTGGCGCGAGCGGCGCTGCGCACCATCCGGCAGAACCTGTTCTGGGCGTTTTTTTACAATGCCCTGGGCGTCCCGCTGGCCGCCCTGGGGTTCATCAGCCCGATCCTCAGCGCGGCGGCCATGGGCGCGTCGGATTTGATCGTGATTGGCAACGCCCTGCGGCTGCTGCGCTGGGCAGACCGGTGAGCGCGCCAGGGCCGCCGGCGTCCTTGGCGCCGCAGGTCCTGATTGAACGCCGGCGGAGATTTGCGGTCAGAAACACCGCAGGGTTCTTGAGGGTTATGGATGTTGCCAAGGCAGGTTTACATCATCAAGTAGTCGTGGCCATTGCTCTCATAGTCAAGTGGATCGAGCGAACCGATCAGCCGGAGACGCGCCCGCGCATCCGGTTCCTCGGCGGCGCTTCGGGCAGGTGCGAATGGAAACACACCTACGCGCAGGCCATCGAATTCATCGAGCGCGGCGTGTTCTCTTATTTCGTCGAGACAAACGGCCGTTTCCTGAAATTGGAGTCGGGGCGCACAGAGCAAGGCAGAAAATGCCTGACCGTCCAGACGGAAGGCGGGCCGTCCCAAATTCTATTGGACCTGCCGGAGTTTCCCGCTCCAATGCGGGTGAATTTCGCGGCGTCGCCCGACGGTTCACGGCCGCAGCGCCGGCAAAGCAAAGCGGAGCCGCCCGGTTCCGCCTGAAAGGGCCTTTTGCCGGCCGAAGGAAAAGGTCCGGCCAGCCCCTTTTTGCATTGGCGGGAGCGGCGAGGCGGCGTCTCGCTCCGGATGGACGCCCGACGTCGCCCTGCCCGAGAACCTTTCATCTGACGGATTGAAAGCGGAAGTAAATGAACCGCTGTTCGGTTTGCCACGGCGTCAGGTGAGTTTCCCGGCGGACTTCCTCAAGCCGGAACCCCGCGCCCAGCTCCGCGACGATGGACTTTTCACCGTAGCGCACCACCTTCAGGCCGCTGCATTGGGGCGGGCCGTCCAGTGCGAACGTGGAAATGATCGCCCCGCCGCCGGGCTCCAGCGTCCGCCGCAACGCCGCCACGTAGCCGCGCCGGCCCTCGGCCGATGTCAGGAAATGAAAGGTCGCCCGGTCATGCCACAAGGCAAACCGGTGCGGCGGCCGGAAGGACGTCACGTCCGCCTCGAACCATTCCACCGCGTCAGCCCGCGCGCCGAGGCGGCGGCGGCTGTGGTTGAGGGCCGCGCCGGAACAATCCAGCACCGCCGGATGCGCATAGCCCGCCGCCAGCAGGCAGTCCACCAGCGTGGACGCGCCGCCGCCGACATCAATGATGCCCGCCTCCCTGCCCACGCCGGAGGCGGCGATGAGCGCCAGCGACAAATCCGGACGGCGCTGATACCAGCTCACGTCCTCCGGACCCTTGCTTTGGTAAACCCGGTTCCAATGTTGCTGAACGTCCATGGAACTGGATTTCATTCCCACGAAACTTCCTTGTCGAGGAAATTCCCGGCCGGCGCCGGCGGCCGGGCGGCGGGAACGGCGCGCTTCCGATCGGTTCTGAAAAATGAAGAAGGTCCGGTCATGGACCCGCCGGCAGGGACCGACGCCAGGCCAGCGCCGCCTCCTTCAGGCGATCGGCGACCTCCGGAAATTGGCCGGCCACACCGGCGGCTTCATCCGGGTCGGCGATCAAATCGTAAAGCTGGACGTCGGAGCCGTCGGCGTTGACGAGCAATTTCCACTTGCCTTCCCGCACGGCGAGGTGCGGGCTGCGGTCGTAAACGGGGCGCGGATAGTTGAAGAACTTCGATTTGCGGCCGTATTCCCAGAAAATGGTCTTGGTGGGCGTGAACGGCTTGTTGTCCAACACCGCGGCTATGTCCTCGCCGTCAAAGGCGAACCCGGCGGGCAGCGGCGCACGGGCGATGTCACAAAGCGTCGGGAAAAGATCCACCGCCTCCAAAACGGTCCGGTCGTCAACTTTTCCCGCCGCCGTGTGGCCCGGCCAGCGGACGATGAACGGCACCCGGATGCCGCCTTCGTAGAGACTCAACTTGCTTCCGCGCAGGCCGCCGGTGCGCGCGTGATTGAAGGATGGCAGCGGGCCGTTGTCGCTGGTGAAAATGACGATCGTGTTTGTCTCCAGGCCCAGCGATTTCAAGCCGTTGAACAGCCGCCCCATCTGGACATCGTACTCGGTGAGCACCTCGGCGAAATCCCGTTCCTGCCAGGAATGAGGGTTCTCCGCCTCCCGTTCGAGGTTCGGCACCCACGGCGTATGGACGTCGTCCGGCCAAATCTCGACGTAGCAGGGCCGGCCCTTGTGGCGGCGGAGAAAATCCAGCGCGTGCTCCACAAAATAGCGGGTGCGGTCCCAGCGCTTGACCAAATCCCGGGGGGACCATATCCAGTTGGTGGCGGTGATGTTGGGGTCCGGCTCCGGGCTTTCCCAGGTCCCGATGTGCTCGTCATAGCCGTAGGCGCTGAACGGCGGCGCGTTGGTCACGTCGCGGCCGCCGCCCAGGTGCCACTTGCCGAAATGCGCCGTCTCATATCCGGCGGCTTTCAGCACCCGGGCAATCGCCGGGGCGTTGGTGGACAAAAAATCGGCCTGCTCACAGGCGCGATTTCTGGCGCGATTGTCGAGATAGGTGGTGAAATTCCAACGCGCCGGAAACATGCCCGTGATGAAGGCCGCGCGCGAGGGCGAACAAATCGGGGCGTTGTCGTAGAAATGAGTGAAGCGAACGCCTTCCCTGGCCAGCCGGTCAATGTTGGGCGTGGGCGCGAAGTTGCCGCCGTAACAATTCGGGTCGCTGTAACCCATGTCGTCCGTGAGCACGAAAACAATGTTGGGCCGTTCGGCCGCCAGGGCCGCCCCGGACGCACGCAGGACAAACGACAAAACCAAGAGCCACACCGAATCGCGGAACTTCGAGGCCAGCCGCCGGAGTTTCCGGCCCGCCGCCGTCTGGCGTCCGGCGAAAGCCGTGGGAGGAGTGATGTTTTTCATTTTGTTTGCGCTTCCATCGCGAGTCCTCGTTTCGACGCCATGCTTCGGATGGCGCCCGGAGTATCCCGTGAATTTGTTTCTACGGACTTGGCGAACACCATTCAAGCTCAATCAACGGTGGTTGACTTTTCCCGCACTCGCGCCTGCGGAGGCGTCGGGAATCCTCGATCTTCCGGCCGGCGCGCCGGTCAAAACGGCTTCCAAGCGGTGATCTTGTAGCGCTCCGGTCCGCGGTAATCGCCGTGGCGCACGGCCGAATGCCGGTCGCCGTCGGCGTGGAGCACCACTTGATTCTGCGCGCCCTTGGCGTAAGCGGCGGTCACGCCGTCGTCCTCGTAAAGGGTGAAGTCCGCGGGATGGCCGCCAACCCTGTTGACCGTGACGTCGAAGCAGGTGTCGGGCTTGATGTATTCCACCGGCCGGGCCAGCGGCAGCAACGTCCCGCCTTTGACGAACAACGGAATCTGTTCGGCGCCGTTGGTGGCTTCGAGGGTGGCGCCGCCACGGATTTTCGCGTGGGTCCAGAAATCATACCAGTCTCCGGGGGGCAGATAAACCGGACGCCGGGTTTGCCCGGCGAACATGGGCGCCACCAGCACCGAATCGCCGAACATGAACTCGTCGTCAATCTGGCGCACCTTGCGGTCGTACGGCCAATCCAGGACCAGCGCGCGAATGGGCGGCTTGCCGCTGAGGCGGTATTCGTCGAAGGCGGTGTAAAGATAGGGAATGAAACGCATCCGCAGTTGCAGCACTTGGCGGACGGCCGCCGTCACGGCCTCGCGCCCGGGCATCAGCTCGCCGCGATTGTTCTCCTCGCGATTGACCTGGTCCCAGGGCGGGTTTTTGATGAACCAGGCGTTGATGACCGCGTCGGGCGAAAAAACCACGGTCTCCAGCCGGCGATACAAATCCTCGATGGAAGCGGCGTCCCGCACCTCCGGCGTCCAGAGCAGGCCGCTGAATCCCTCGTTGACGACGCCGCGCACGTAGCACCGCGCATCGTAGGAATCGCTGTAAAGGACGTAGGGCAGGGAACTGGCCAGCGCCTGCGAGTTGCGAACCAGGCCCCAGGTGCGCAGACCCTTTTTGCGGTAAGGCTCCAGCATCGTCTGCTGGTAAAGCAGGCCAAACAGGGAGTGCATCACCTCGCCGTCCAGGCCGGAAGGAAACGCCGTCGCCGGCGGAAATGACCAGGGCGTCGGCGATTCCGGCTGGTAATCGCATTCATCCAGCTTCACGGCCTCGACCTGCCGGTTGAACAGGACCGCGTCGTTTTGTTTGAGAAAAATCCTCCGCGCCTGCGGCGTCGCGAAATCCGGAACCAGCCCGTTCCAGACCAGATAGTTCCCCGACCACGCCTTGAGCGCCTTGAACATTGGGGACGTCGGGTGCGTGAAGGCGTGTTCCCAGAAATTCATGCGGTAACCCATCGCGCGCATCTGCCGCAGAAAGGCGTCCGGGTCGGGAAATTGGTTCGTGTTCCAGACGAACGACGAGGAATAGGTCCGGGTCTGCCAGCCCGGCTCGACCCCCCAGACGTCGCACGGGATGTGTTCGGCGCGGATGCGGGCGGCCAGGGCCAGCGTGTCCGCCGCGCCGAATCTGGCATAACCGCGATACTGCACGCCCAGGCCCCACAAGGGCGGCACCGCGCCGCCGCCGGAGAACAGGTTGTAACGTTCCACCGCATCGAGCATCGTCGGCCCGGCGAACACATAGACGTCCACGCCCCTGGCGACCGGCACGTCCACGAGCATCGTTTTCACCCGTTGCCGCCGGGCGCGATAGAGTTCGCTGGTGCTCGTCTGCACCCCGCCTTCGCCGGTGGCCGCCGCGTCGCGCACAGGGGTCACGTCGCCCGTGTAAAACGAGGCGAACCGCGCCGTGTCCACGAACACACCGTAGCCCTGCGAGGAGACATAAAACGGCGCCGGCGCGTGGGATTCACCCAGCTCGTTTTCCGGCGAATCCGTCGGTTTGAGAAACACCCGGCGGCCTGTCTGGCCGTTCTTGGTTTGCGTCAGGTCAAAAAGCTCCGTATGAAGCCCAAATCCGTAGATGCTTTCACCCGGACTCATCGGCAATTGCAGCGAGCAGCCGCGGTCGGAGACCCGGAAGACCATCCGGTCCGGGTCCAGCGGCATCGGCGGACTCGTGGCCATCGCCTCGAGACCCGCCGTATCCACGGGCGCGCTGCGAAAGTGCGTCGGGGTGAATCGTTCGGGGCTGCCGAAACGCAGGCGCCAGATGCCCGGCGCCACCTGTTCCACCTGCGGTTTGGATGAACCGGTTTCCGCGCCGCGAACGGGAAGCAGGGCGGTCCCCAGCGCCAACGCAATTGAAAGGAGGGTGACGGTCCGGCCGCGTTGGGACCGTGCGCCGCGCGGGCAATTCGAGGGAGGGGTCCGAGTCGAGTTCGATATCGTCATGGAAAAATCGGTCGTATCTGTATCAAGCCGGCGCGGGTTGTCAATCATTCAACGGCGCATCCGGGCACCCGGAGAGCGTCTGCCTTGCGCGGGGCGCACGTGTCGGACGCAAACGATTGGCGCCACCGCGTCAGGCGGACCGCACGGACGCTGCCTCGTGACAAGGTTGCACCTCGACCGTCACGTGCACCAGTTCCTCGTGCCTCCGCAGCGCCGCCCGGTATTCCTCCGGCAACCGGGGATGATGCGCCACCACGCTGATGACGGCGGCAAACTTCCCCGCGCCCACCTGCCAGATGTGTAAATCGCTGATCCGCGTGTCGCCGTCCGCCTCGACGCCCGCGCGGATGACCTCCGGCAAGTCCGTGTGCGCCGGCACCCGGTCCACCAAAATCGAACCCGTGTCCCGCAACAGGGTGTAAGCCCAAGACAAAATCACCGTCATGCCCGCCAGCCCCATCACCGGGTCCAGCCACACCCAGCCGAAACAATAACCCATCGTCAGCGCCCCCACCGCCGCCAGCGACGTGAAGGCGTCCGCGATGACGTGCAGATACGCCGCGCGCAGGTTCAGGTCGTGATGTGCGTGGCCGCCGGACGCGTGGCCGTGCTCGTGCTCGTGCCCGTGGCCGTGCTGATGACGCGGGTTGTCCTTCAAAACCCACGCCGACGCCGCGTTGACCACCAGCCCCGCCGCGGCGATGCCGATGGCCTGCTTGAAATGAATGGTCGCTGGCGCGAACAGCCGGTGGAGGGATTCGGCCCCCATCAACACCGCAATGCCCGACAGCACGATGGCGCTGGTAAATCCGCCCAGCACGCCCACCTTGCCCGTGCCGAAGGTGAACCGCGCGTCCTTCGCGTGCCGCCGCCCGAAGGCATAGGCCGCCGCCAGCACAAACGCCGTCACGTGCGTGCCCATGTGCCAGCCGTCGGCCACCAGCGCCATGGAATGGAAGACCGTCCCCGCCGCGATCTCCGCCACCATCATGACGGCGGCCAGCACCATCACGATGCGCGTGCGCCGCTCGGCGGACGACGTGTCCGGCATAAAATCATGTTCATGTGTGCACGGTGAAAGGTCGGTGGTGTGCATCGCTTTATTCACAAATTCTCCGCTGCCCGGCCAGCGAAATCAACCCCGCCCTTGCCTTTTGGGACCAGCGCCGGTCAGCCGCCGGCGGTGTCACCGACCGGCAGTCTGCGGACGATTGAACTTTTTCCGCGCCGGCGGATTGGATAGATTGGATTTCCAAAAAGGCCGTTTTCATGAATCGCGCGGGTTTTGCCCGCCTCGGTTTTTATGTTAGATTAGCGTCAACCGATATGTTTGACAGGAACAGGATGGCTTTGGGGATTTGCAGCCTGGCGGCCATGACATTGGTGTCGGGCTGCGTGGTCGGCGGTTATGGCGGCGTGGCCGTGGAAGCGCCTCCGCCCGCGGTGATGGTGGAGGTGTATCCGGATTATTACTTCTGGGACGGTTACGAGTACGTCGGCCTCGTCGGCGGCCGATACTACTATTTGGGACCGCGCCATGTCTGGATCGCCTGCGAGCCTTTCCGCGTGGAACGCTTTCACCGGTGGGAACGGTTTCACCCGGACTGGCGTTACCATGCCATCCCCAATGAGCATTACCGCCATGGCGGCCGTGGACATGGCCGTGACCACGACCGCGGTCACGGTCACCATCACGACGACGACGATTGAACTCCGCTCCTGTGGGTCGAGGGGCCAGCCGCCGCCGGTGGTTAAGCGCCGTCGGGATGGAATTGCGGATGGGCGCGCTCCGGCTTTTGAGCGGATACCAGAAGCCGCATTTGGGGGAGGAATAATCACCGGCCGGATCGCCCGGCTCCAGCCGCGCCAGCTTGGGCGACGAACAATCGGGACAGAACAGATTTTGCTCGCCCCCCAGCCTCGGTGACGACACGGCTTCAGCGGAGGTTCAGAAACCTAGATGCAAAGCGAGATTTGCCCAAGATTGCCATTGTAAATCAGAGTGCAATGTTGCAGCAAATCCCTGCCGATTAAGGCAATCAATCCCTGAACCGCAAGGGGAGCGCCAATGCACATTGGCGCGTTGAAAGTCATGGGCAAGCCGGTGATTTGAAGCTTGGCCGGATAAACATTGGCATTGGCCGAAGCATGGGAAGCGGAAGCCATATTCACCACGTTCACAACTGGCAATTGCAGTTTTTGAGCCGCCGCTTCATCAATGCAGGAACCCGCCCCGGTGTCTATCAACGCGAGTCCTTGAACCGGCGGCGGAACGGGTTTTCCCTGTTTGACCAATTCCGCTGCAATAGGATCGGCGAGAGAAATGGTGACCTGAACCAGCGGCCCGCGTGTGGCCAACCCGACTTGGGCGGGCAATTGAATGACCTTGCCGTCGGGCGTCTTGGTGGCGGCTTGATATTGGCTATGCAGGATGGGCATGGAGCAAACCTAACGCGAGAGCCGGGATGTAAATGTCCTTTTCCTCCAAATCCACCTGCCTGACCAGGAATGACTCTGCGCCAAATCGTTTTGCTCCTTCGGCTATGGCCGTCTCCGCGTTGTCATAAACGCCAATCAACTCGCTGCCCTTGACAAGGGCGAATTTGCCCAAATGAGCTTTGGCCCATTCCGTCTTGTTTTCAGCGGAAAACTGCAATTCTTTTTCGAGCGCCATGTTCACCTATATCTTACCTCCGGCAAATACCCCGTCAATCACCATCATTTCAGCGCAAGGACCCCGGATGGGAACGGTGATGGCGCTGCGCCAACAGCGCCGTCGGCGCGGCATATTTGTAGAATCACCAGCAAAATGAATTTCAAGCTCCGTCAGGAGCGAAATCATCCGGGAGACGGTGGAAGATGCCGCCCCTGCGGGGCTGGGGTTTCTTTGGTTTCGGGAACCACAAAGATTCCGCTCCTACGGAGCTATTCCAACGCCAGCACCCAGATGGGCACCGTGACGGTGCCACGCAGCCACGCAAGGTCGGCCTACACACGCTCCAACGACGGGGCGTAAGATTTCCCCTTTGGCGCAGAAGATTGAATCACCAAGACACTGACTTCGATGGCATCGGCGTTGTAAGCGTAAAGGAACCGCATGTAATCACGGTAAAGAAATTCATAGCGGGAAAATTCAATCTCAATGGCAACTGGATGCTTGAACAAATCGAAGCGTTGTTCGTTTGGCTGATTGGCAGCGACAGGAGTTTCCGTTTCCCAGCCGCGCGCAACGAAATCCTTGATAATACGGGAATGCAAACTGTTAGCGCCGCGGGTAGCGGAGGATTGCTGAACGTTGTTCAACAACTCCACGATTTCTTTTTTGACGGCGAAGTGGGCGTTCAGAATTTCTTCGGCGTGCCGATAACTGAATGTCTCGAATTGCACCTCAAGATTAGATCGCGGCTGTGTCATGGTATCAACTCAATTTTTTACCCGAAAAATTTCCGTCTCGCAGCGGACGATGTGCGTCGTCTCGCGTTTCTTGCCGTTCGGCGTTTTGGCCCACGCTTCCTGCAAGCTCACGTCCACCGTCGTATGCACCACCGCGCCGCGCTCCACCTTCGCACAGGACAGGAAGACGAACCTCGTCTCGTGAAAGATGCGCTCGGTTTCAATTTGCGTCACGTCGGCCATGTCGCGCGATCCATTGATCGAATCGGAAAACAGATCAAGATCATTTGGCAAAAAGATCGCGACGGCACAATCCACGCGGAAATGGCGCAACCAGATTTCAATGGTTTCCGTCTGGATGCGCTGGAGGGCCAACCGGACGTTGGCGGGGTCGGCTTCGATGCCCACGCAGCGGCGGCGCAGGCGCAGGGCCGCGACGGCCGTGGTGCCGCCGCCCAGAAACGGGTCGAGCACCAGGTCGTTTGCGTTCGTGGACGCCCGCAGGCAGCGTTCAATCAGCGCCACGGGCTTTTGCGTCGGGTGTTTGCCGAATTCCTTTTCGTCACGTGAAGGCGCGCCCAAAGTCCAAATGGTTTCGGGAAGCGCGGGCGTCTCGCCTGCCGTGTTCGGTGTCTCACCGGACACATCTTCGGGCGTTCCAGTTGGCGCGACGCCAAATGGCGCAACCGGGACGGTCGCGCTCCCCGTGAATTCTTCCTTTCTCCACACCGTTTTCATCTGCTTGCCGGTCACCTGGCGCATTGCCTGATAGTTGAAGACGTGTTTGCTCTTCTCGCTTTTCGCGGCCCACAAAACGGTTTCCGTCGAATGGGTGAAGTAGCGGCAGGAGAGGTTGGGCGGCGGATTCGGCTTTTCCCAGGCGATGTCGTTGAGAATCTTGAACCCGAGTTGTTGCATCGCAAAGCCGATGGAAAAGATGACGTGGTGCGTGCCGGTGATCCAGAGGGTGCCGTTGGGCTTGAGCACGCGCTGGCAGCGGCGGAGCCATTCGGTGTTGAACTCGTGGTTCAGCTCCGCGCCGCGCGATTTGTCCCAATCCCCCTTGTCCACCTTGACCATCCTGCCGGCGTGGCAGGTGATGCCGCCGTTGGACAGGAAATAGGGCGGGTCGGCGAAGATGCAGTCGAAGCGGCCGTCCGGGTGGCGGGCGGCGATGGCATCGAGGAGTTCGAGGCAATTGCCCTGGTAGAGGCGGATGAAAGGCGATTCAGAGGTGAAGACGAGTTTGGGCGGGGCCGGAGCGCCGGGCACCGCCTTGGCCGGATGGAACAGCGTTTCGCTTTGCGCCGAGGCGGTGCCCGGCGCTCCGATGCTGCCGTCCTCGCGGAGTTCGAAATGGGCGGGGGCCAGGAAGTGCGGATGGGAAAAGTCCAAGGTTCCGTGTCCCAGGCCCGAGGCCGGGGCGGGAGCGTCCGGCTTCGGATCCGGGGCTTTCGATTTTGGACGGACGGCCCGCGGCGGCTTGCGGCGGTAAAGCGGCTTGGAATGGCGCGGCCCTTGCGGACGGCCGCCGATTTTCTTCTTCGGCACGCCGGGATCAATTGATCAGATCAGCCGATCGGATCAAGCCTTATTGCGGCCGAAGCGGCGCCCGGTCGCAACCCGCTCGACAAAACTTCGTCCCGGCCCCATGCTGGATTGATGGCATTTGAATCCGAGGCGCCGCTCGACGCGCTCTGGCAGGAATACAGCCGGGCGTTCCGGGAGTGGGACGACCTGACCCTGGCGCGCTGGCTGGCGCAGACGCTGGGCCAGTTGGAAGGCCGCGCCTGGCGGCTGTCGCATCCGCTGGTGGGCGCCTACCGGCTGGGGGCGCAACTGGCGCACGACCGGCAGGTCT
>JAGWMQ010000081.1 GCA_028873125.1 Verrucomicrobiota bacterium
AGCAAAAACCCGATCAAAAGTCCAGATCTCGCCTGCCCTTGTGCCGGCGATGATCGGTACTTTCAAGGGAAATGCCCGAATTAAAATAATTTTGGTTCGAACATGCCCGTCATTCAGTCGCGAGAAAAGATTTCGGCACAGCAATGTTGCAGTTATGAACAGACGCCCCAAGCTTTATTCGCCCGATCATTCCGCCTATCGTCGCCGGTGCGCAGCGCCAAACAGAAGGCGACAGAGTCCTCCGCCGCGGGTGGTGTGGTGGCGCGGCTTGCTGACCGAATTGGTGCCCCGCTACCGGGCGAGGAAACCCGTTCTGGCCAGCGGGTCTGGTTGAAAGGAGGGAGCAAAGCGAACTTTTTCCTTGAAGGCGCGGGGCCTGAAAATACCCTCGCGCGCGAATCGGTGCGCCTCGATCTGCCTGCTCCGAGCCAATCCCGCACCGGAACACGCCTTTGGGTGACAAGTCTGAAACAAAACGCCTCGCCCATCCGCCTTCAACCCGTTGGGGCGCCCCCCAAATCATCTCCCGGCCGTTTTGAGCTCCGGCTATTCCGCCGCCGAACAAGCCGATAAGGATTGGGGCAAAAACACGTAACCGCCGAAAACTGTTTCCAGCCGCGTCAAAATGACGTAAGATGGCAAACAATTTATTTCAGTCAGTGGCCGCGGGTAATCGCGCGATCAATATGCCAATCAAAATTCACAGATATCGGCGGAACGCGCCAACCGCCAGTTCTTCCTGAGTTCAAACCGCAAAAAGTCGTTTCTCGACATTTGCAAATGATCAAAACTCGAAACAGGGTTAAGTGGTCGGCGCGGTTATGGTCCCAGAAGGGGTGTTCCACCGGATTTTGGCGAGGTGCGATGGTGGGCGCATGCAACAGGCAGACCGCCGATCTCCATTCTAGAAGTCCAAATCGTGGAATTTTCCGGAAATGACAATTTTTTGATGTGAGCGGAACTTATTCCTGCATTGCCATGAATTCTGCCCCACAGCGATTTGATCTGGGGGAAGTATCTTGCTCGACACACACGATTCCGCAATTGCTTGCGGATCTGCGAGTCTTGCTGCGCGACAAAACGCCGCGACCGCGGACGTTACTCTGTTTGAACGCCCATATCTTCAATTTGGCTGCCCGGGACAGCGAATTGCGCCGGCGTTTGAATGAAGCGCGCGTGGTGGCCGCCGACGGCATGGCTATCGTCTGGGCGGCGCGATTCTTCGGCGTCCGAATGTCCAAACGCTGCAACATGACTGAGGCATTTCGGGCTTTTCTGGTCAATGCGCATATGCCGCCCAGCACGGCCATTTTGATCGGCTGCGAGCCGTCGCTCTCCGCCGCTGCCGCCGCGAACATCCATCGGCTTTCGTCGCACTGCCGCGTTGTCAAGACGTTCTCCGGCTTTTTGAGTGACACGGAATACCGCGACATTTGCGCACAACATTGCGAAGTGGATTTCGTTTTACTCGGAATGGGGACGCCCCGAACGGAGCAGGTGGCGGAACTGGCGGCAGAAATTTGTCCGCAAGCCATCGTATGGGGCATCGGCGGCGGGACAGTGCGCATTTTTGCCGGCGCCATGCGTGAAGCGCCGCGAGTTTGGCGGCGACTGGGCTTGCAATGGCTTCATCGCCTTGTGTGTGAACCGGGCGAACTCTGGCGGCGATATTTGATTGGAAATCCACTTTTTGCCCTGCATATTTTGAAATTGGCGTGGATGGCCAGGCGTCAAAAAAAGCGGATTTCCATTGAGCGGAAGCAAAACTTTTGATGTCATGCAGCAAGAACCATCTGTTATGAACGATGTGGACAGAGCCGCAGCCAGGCGCGATGTGTGGCACGAAAGTCACGCGTGCTGGCAACGTCTGCCGAACAAAACATTCTTCTTCGTCCTGCTGGCAGCACGGCTGGCGTTGTTCCAATTTCCAGGAAACTCCACTTTTGTGTTACAACCACAGCTCCTCGCTGTCTAAGTGGATGTGCGTCGCGTATAACAGTCAGGGCACTTTCGGCGACGACGCTTATGGGGATCTGATTCCCATTCTGGTGACCGATTCGTTCTGGTGGAAGCGGCGGGAACTGCTGGAATCTCGATTGGAAATGTCGCCACCCGCGCTGTTACCTGTTCTGGGGCTTGTTCACCTTTCGTTTCTTTCAGCTGTGCTGAAAACAAATACCGTCACTATTTAGGAGAGAAGATGAATTGGAAACACTTAAAGGGCGTCGAATGGCTGGACCGGCGGGCTTGGTTTTTAAGCGGAACGCCAAAAGGAGGAAGACATTTAGAAGCAGGATGTTCGACTTGTCTGACTTTGCGTCATTTTATGGAATTGCGGCCAGACCTCGAATTCAGCGCCTTGGACTATCATGATTTTTCGCCAAATGCTCCTGTGGGCGTTGAATTTCATCAATTGGATTTAATCGAAGCGGATTTACCGTTTGCAAATGAGAGTTTCGACAGCATTACTTTGATGCACGTGATGGAACATCTGCCTCGATTTGGCAAAGTTCCTTTCGAATTTTACCGTATATTAAAGCCCGGCGGACGGTTATACGTCGAAGGTCCCAGCCCTCGCTCACTGCTTTTTCCAAGCTCCCCCCGAATCACCACCCTCAATTTTTGGGACGATCCCACGCATATCGCTCCGTTGTCCTATGGTCGCATCAATCGGGTGTTCGGGCTTGAAGGAATGCGGGTGCTCGTCAGGGGACATAATCGTTCGTGGCCGTTAATTCTTGCAATGCCCTGGACGTTCTTGAAACGAGACTGGCACCATTTCTTGGCGGGCTTCATTCACCTTTTTGGCTGGAACATTTATGTGGTGTTCCAAAAGAAGGCCGAGTAATTCCAGTCGCATTCGCCTTGCTGCATTGCCCTTCAGGTGGGGCAACTCTTAACCGCCGCCCCGGAACCCGCCCGGCGTTGTGGCGCAGACTTCCCAGTCTGCTGTGTCGCGGATTCCAAACCCGCGTGCCACCGACTTTTCGGCCCGCCGATTGAGAAATCGGCGATACAGCCGGTTTGGAAAGCGGCGCTATGGGGTGACCAGCAATCGGCGCCCCTTCAGATGTCGCACAAACTGTTTGGCACGAATTGATCTCTTAATTAAATTATCCGTCATCTAGCCATGTTGAAACAGTCCCTGTTGATATTCGAGTTGCGCATGATGGGGGACGCCGTCATGAGCCTGCCATTTGTCCGGGCCGCAAAGCAGAAATACACCGTCTTTGTCTGCTGCCAACCGTCGGTCGCCGATGTGTTTAGGACCCTGCTGCCAGACGAGCAGCTTGTGCTTTGGCGTCCGCCGTGGCTGGATGAAGAAAAGAAATACAGTCTTTCGAAGTGGAAACACGCCGAGATCAAACCCGTGCTTCAGCGGCTGCGGGCGGTGCGGGCGCAAATCGCTATCACGGTCTGGGCTGACGCGCGGATTCACCTGCTGATGGCGCTGAGCGGGGCTATCGAACGAATCGGATTTCCTATGAATGCTCGGAATGTGTATGCGAGCCAATTGACGTGGCGGCGCCGGCAAATCCTCATCGGGCGCGGCCTGAACCTCATCGGGAGCCTGGGCCTCGGTCGCAAATTGCTCACGCAAAAATTCTTCCGCGCCGATTATTTTCAACACCATGTTCGGGATTGGCGGCAATTGGCCGAAACATTGGACTTGAATTGGAACGTGGAATTTCCTTGGTTTTCTGCGCCCCAGGTATCGTTGCCTAAGCGGCTTTCCATCTGGTTGGAAGACGCGCGGCGGAGCGGGCAAAAAATCTGGCTGCTCCATCCTGGCGCACGCACGCCGAACCGCCGCTGGCCACTCGAACAATTTCGCGCCTTGATCGAGCAAACCTTTCTGCCCGGCGGGATGCCTCTGATAGTGATTGACCCAATGGAATCACGGCTGGCCCCTGGACGGCTGCCCGGCGTTTTCACTTATTGCCCGGCCAGCCTTGCGGAATTTTTCGGCATCGTGAATGCGGTGGACTGTGTCGTTTGCAACGACACGGGCGTCGGGCATGTGGCCGCCGCGCTGGGCAAAAGGGTGGTCTCCATTTTCAGCGCGAATCGTCCGGAATGGTTTGCGCCTTATGGTAATTTGGATTTGACTGCGGCCAAGGACGTTTGCCCGCACCGGCCCTGTCTGAATCATTGTGTGATGCCCTCCTATATCTGCCTGGAAGCGGTCACGGTCGAAATGGTCAAACGGCAGATTGAAAAGTTAAACTCGCCATGTGCCCAAATTGACGCGCCGTTGCTCAGTTAAAAACCTTCCCTTCGCGCGCGATTTTCATTGAGCCGACGCGATGCATTTGTTGAAATGAAATTCAACGTTTTGGAATGAACAAGGCACAGACCGTGAAGGCAGAGCGCCCCGGCGTCTGGCAGGAACTTTGCGCCTTCTGGAGGCGGCTGCCCAACAAGGTTTTTTTCTTTACGCTCCTAGCCGCATGGCTGGCGCTGTTTCAATTCTTGGGCAACCCCAACCGGGGCTACTTTCACACGTCCTCGCTGTTGCAGTGGATGTATAATGCTTATACGGGCGGTGATCCGAACGGCAGTGCTGATCGGGAAGGGCTTTTTATTCCAATAGTGGTGTTGGGTTTGTTCTGGTGGAAACGCAAGGAACTGCTGGAACTGCCATTGAAACTATGGCCGTCGGCGTTGTGCTGGGTGATCGCGGGATTGGCACTGCACCTTCTCGCTTATCTGATTCAGGAACCCCGCATCTCCATCGTCGGCATGTTTACTGGCATTTTTGGTTTGACCGGACTGGCGTGGGGTCGAGCTTGGATGCGCCACAGCCTCTTTCCTTTTTTTCTTTTCATCTTTTGTGTGCCGACGGCCGTGGCGCTGGAACCTATTACTTTTCCGCTGCGAATCGTTGTCAGCGCCGCCGCCCAATGGGTGGCACACTGGGTTTTGGGCATCAATGTGATGCGAATGGGCACACAACTGTTCGATCCAATGGGCACGTATCAATACGACGTGGCGGCGGCGTGCAGCGGCATCCGCAGTTTTACGGCATTTTTTTTGCTCTCGGTCATTTATGGTTTCGTTGTGCTCCGCGCGCCGTGGAAACGTTTGTTCCTCGTGGCGCTGGCGCTGCCGTTCGCGGTGCTGGGCAATCTGCTGCGGATGCTTCTGATCATCGTTGCAGCGGCGCTGGGCGGCCAGGAATGGGGCAATACGGTTCATGAAAACTTTTTGACCAGCTTGGTGCCCTATCTGCCCGCCATCCTCTGCCTGTTCTTTGCCGGCCGGTGGCTGGAAGGCAAGCCTGAACCGAACCCAAAGCCGCGAAGATGAAAAACCAAAAAAGCTTCATTTTTGTCCTGACGCTGGCGCTGATCGCGGGCGGGGCGGGCGTTCTGATCTGGCTCAAACACCATCAACGCCTTGGCACACCGGGCATCCGTGCCACACCGATTCCCGGCAGCGTGAAAATGGAGCTTCACCTGCCTGCGCGCGCGCTCGACTTTACGTCCACCAATGTGCCGGAGGCTTCGGTGGTGGTGAACACGCTGCCTCCGGATACGAGCTTCGCCCAACGCTGCTACATCGCGCCGGACGGTTCCTGGGTGAACGCCAACATCGTATTGATGGGCGCGGACCGGACCAGCATCCACAAGCCGGAGTATTGCCTGCCCGGCCAGGGTTGGCGCATTGACCTCAAAACGAACGTCGTTCTGTCCATCCCGGGTTCCCGTCCCTACCGACTGCGGATCGCCAAGTGGGTGATCACGAATTTTCTCACCGACGCGGATGGACGGAAACAAAAGGTGCGCGGCCTCTACGTGTTCTGGTTCGTGGCGCACAACGAGGAAACCACCAGCCACTGGCAGCGCATCTGGTGGATGACGCGCGACCTGCTGACCACCGGGGTGTTGCAACGCTGGGCTTACGTCAGCTATTTCGCCATCTGCGAGCCAGGCCAGGAGGACGCCACGTTTGCCCGCATGGAGAAATTGATCGCCGCGTCGGTGCCGGAATTCCAACTGCCCTTGCCGGGCCATTGAACGCTTTGCTTTGCACATTGCGCTTCGATTTTCTTGCCCTTTAACGCGCGCCAGCACAAGCGCCGAAGATTGGCATGAATCTGGCCTTCAACTCCGGCTGTCTGGCACATTGCTTTATTGGCACAATAAGAGCCGCCTCAACCGCCCGGCGATCTCAGCGCCTTTCCGCGCCAAAACGCGGACCGATTGGCGTTGCGTTCCATGTTCGCGGGTTTTGTTTGAAAAGAATGCTTGCGCACCGGCCGAAATTGAGTAAAGAATATCGGAACGAACGACGTCAGTCGCCGCAGCAATGACCAGCAGCACGCAGGAATTCAGAACCACGGCGCGAGCGCGAACCAAGCCGCCGCCGAAACAGGGGCTTTATCTTCCGCAGTTCGAGCACGACGCCTGCGGCGTCGGCTTCCTTGTCCACATCAAGGGCGAAAAATCCCATGCGATTATTGCCGACGCCCTCCAGATTCTGTTGAATCTGGATCACCGCGGCGCCTGCGGCTGCGAAGCCAACACCGGCGACGGCGCCGGCATCCTGATTCAGACTCCCCACGCCTTCCTCAAGGAAGCCGCGGCCCGGGAGAAGATTTCCCTGCCAAGCGCGGGCGAATACGGCGTGGGCATGGTCTTCCTGCCGCACGACGCCCGGCAGCGCGCCGAATGCGAAAAAATCTTCGGCGACCTTGTGGCCGAGGAAGGCCAGCGGGTGTTGGGCTGGCGGACGATTCCGACGAACAACGCGTCGCTGGGCGCCACCGCGAAGGCCTCCGAGCCGTTCATGCGGCAGGTTTTCATCGCCCGCAATCCGAAGCTGGCCGACGACATGGCGTTCGAGCGCAAGCTTTACGTCATCCGCAAGCGCGCCGAAAACGCGATCCGCTATTCCGGCAAGGTGGCCGGCGGTGACTTTTTCTACCTCGCCAGCCTGTCCCATAAAACGGTTGTTTACAAGGGTATGTTGCTGACGGCGCAACTGCCGGAGTATTATCCCGACCTGTCGCATCCGGCGCTGACGTCCGCGCTGGCGCTGGTCCATTCGCGCTTCTCGACCAACACCTTTCCCAGTTGGAACCGGGCGCATCCCTATCGTTACCTCGCGCACAACGGCGAGATCAACACGCTCCGCGGCAACATCAACTGGATGCACGCCGCGCAGTCGTCCTTCGCCAGCGACCTGTTCGGCGACGACATCGAGAAAATCATCCCGGTCATCAACACCGACGGCAGCGACTCGGCGATGTTCGACAATTGCCTGGAACTGCTGGTGATGGCCGGACGCGAGCTGCCGCACGCGATGATGATGATGATTCCCGAGCCTTGGGAAAACCACGAGAGCATGAACCCGCGGCGGCGCGCCTTTTACGAATTTCATTCCTGCCTCATGGAGCCGTGGGACGGCCCGGCGTCCATCGCCTTTACCGACGGCATCCGGATCGGCGCCTGCCTGGACCGCAACGGGCTGCGTCCGTCGCGCTATTATGTCACGAAAGACGACCGGGTGATCATGGCCTCGGAAGCCGGCGTGCTGGACGTGCCTCCCGAGCGCGTGCTGCAAAAAGGCCGGTTGCAGCCGGGCCGGATGTTTTTGGTGGACACCCAACTGGGCCGGATCGTCGCCGACGAGGAGTTGAAGAACAAATACGCCTCGGAGCACCCCTATCAGCAGTGGCTCGACGCGCATCACGTGCTGCTGGAAAATCTGCCGGCACCGCCGCAGGAGACGCAGCCGACGCACCGCAAGGTGCTCCAACTCCAGAAGGCCTTCGGCTACACTTTCGAGGACCTGCGGATTCTCATCGCCCCGATGGCGAACGACGGCGTCCAGCCCATTGGCTCGATGGGCACGGACACGCCCCTGGCGGTCCTGTCGAACAAGCCGCAGTTGCTTTACAATTATTTCAAACAGCTTTTCGCCCAGGTCACCAACCCGCCCATTGATCCGATCCGCGAGGAAATCATCACCTCGACCGAGACGATGGTCGGCTCGCGCGGCAGCCTGCTCCAGCCCCGGCCCGAAAGCTGTTCGCTGATCAAATTAAAACATCCGATCCTGACGAACGACGAATTGGCAAAACTCCGCCACGTGGACGGGAAGGCGTTCAAATGCGCCACGCTCCCGATTTTGTTTGAACTGGGGAGCGCACCCGCCCCGGGTGCTGCCGGACGCGCCTCGCGTCCAGCAAGTGAGGCGTCCGATGACTCGAATCTTTCTGAACATTTGAGCGTCCCCGCTGTTTTGCGCGAGGGCGCGGAAAACGACACGCGGGGCGCGTGTGCTGGCGGAAAAAATCTCGAAGCCGCCCTGGAAAATTTGTTTGCCCAAGCCGACCGCGCCATCGCCGACGGCGCGAACATTTTGATTCTGTCGGACACCGGCGTCTCGGCGGAACTGGCGCCGATCCCCGCGCTGCTGGCCGTGTCCGGGCTGCACCATCATTTGATCCGGCGTGGCGCGCGCGGCAAGGTGGGACTGGTCCTCGAATCGGGCGAGCCGCGCGAAGTGCACCATTTCGCGTTGCTCATCGGCTACGGTTGCAGCGCCATCAACCCCTATCTGGCCTTCGAGACGGTCGAGGATTTGATCCGCCAGGGAATGCTGGTAAAAACCGACTTCAAGACGGCCCAGAAGAAATACATCAAGGCGGTGGTGAAGGGCGTCGTCAAAACGATGGCCAAAATGGGCATCTCGACCATCCAAAGCTACCGTGGCGCGCAAATTTTCGAGGCCGTCGGCCTCAACCGCGAACTGGTGGACCGGCATTTTACCTGGACGCCGTCGCGGATCCAGGGCGTCGGTCTGGACGTCATCGCCGAAGAGGCGCTCGTGCGGCATCGCCAGGCCTTCCCGAACCGCCCGGCCAACGAAGCGCTCGACCCCGGCGGCCAGTATCAGTGGCGCGACGGCGCGGAATTTCATTTGTTCAATCCGCAGACGATTCACAAGCTGCAGACCGCCTGCCGCACCGGCAGCGAAAAAATTTACCGCGAATACGCCGGGTTGATCAACCACCAGGCGGCCAACCTGTGCACGTTGCGCGGGATGCTTGATTTCAAATGGGCGGAAAAGCCGCTGCCCCTCGAGGAGGTCGAGCCGGTCGAGGAAATCGTCAAGCGGTTCAAGACCGGCGCGATGAGCTACGGCTCCATCAGCCAGGAGACCCATGAGGCGCTGGCCGTGGCCATGAACCGGCTCGGCGGCAAATCCAACACCGGCGAGGGCGGCGAGGATCCGGACCGCTACGTCCCGCTGCCCAACGGCGACTCGAAGAATTCCGCCATCAAGCAGGTCGCCAGCGGACGCTTCGGCGTCACGAGCCATTACCTGGTCAACGCGCGCGAACTGCAAATCAAGATGGCCCAGGGCGCCAAGCCCGGCGAAGGCGGCGAATTGCCCGGCAAAAAGGTCTATCCGTGGATCGCCAGGACGCGCTTCACCACGCCGGGCGTCGGCCTCATCTCGCCGCCGCCGCACCACGATATTTACTCCATCGAGGACCTGGCGGAACTGATCCACGATCTGAAAAACTCCAACCGCGACGCGCGCGTGAGCGTCAAGCTCGTCGCCGAAGTCGGCGTGGGCACGGTCGCCGCCGGCGTCGCCAAGGCGCACGCGGACGTGGTCCTGATTTCCGGCCATGACGGCGGCACGGGCGCTTCGCCGCAATCTTCGATCAAACACGCCGGCGCGCCGTGGGAACTGGGCCTGGCCGAGACCCACCAGACCCTGGTGCTGAACAACCTGCGCAGCCGCATTTACGTCGAGACCGACGGCCAGTTGAAGACCGGGCGGGACGTGGCCGTGGCCGCCCTGCTCGGCGCCGAGGAATTCGGTTTTGCGACCGCGCCGCTCGTCGTGCTCGGCTGCATCATGATGCGCGTCTGCCATTTGAACACCTGCCCGGTGGGCATCGCGACCCAGGACCCGCGCCTGCGCGCGCGGTTCACCGGCGACCCCGAACACGTGATGAATTTCATGCGCTTCGTCGCGCGGGAACTCCGGGAAATCATGGCCAAACTCGGCTTCCGCACCATCAACGAGATGGTGGGCCGCACGGACAAATTGATTCCGTGGAAGGCGATTGACCACTGGAAGGCGCGCGGCCTGGACCTCACGCCGATCCTGCATCAGCCGGAAGCCGGACCGGAGGTGGGCCGCTACCGGCAGCAGGACCAGGACCACGGCCTTGAAAAGTCCCTGGATGTCACCCGGCTGCTCGACCTTTGCCGACCGGCGATCGAGCGCGCCGAAAAGGTCCGCGCCCAGTTGCCCATCCGCAACGTACACCGCGTGGCGGGCACCATCACCGGCAGCGAGATCACCAGGAAACACGGCCCGAACGGTCTGCCGGAGGACACCGTGCATCTCAAGTTCAACGGCAGCGCCGGCCAAAGCTTCGGGGCCTTCATCCCGCGCGGCATGACCCTCGAACTCGAGGGCGACGCCAACGATTATTTTGGCAAGGGCCTCAGCGGCGGCAAACTCATCGTCTATCCGCCGAAACGCTCGACGTTTGTTCCCGAGGAAAACATCATCATCGGCAACGTGGCGCTTTACGGCGCGACCAGCGGCGAGGTCTTCGTGCGCGGCATGGCCGGCGAACGCTTCGCCGTCCGCAACTCCGGCGTCAGCGCCGTGGTCGAGGCGGTGGGCGATCACGGCTGCGAATACATGACCGGCGGCCGCGTCGTGGTGCTGGGCCGGACCGGACGCAACTTCGCCGCGGGGATGAGCGGCGGCATTGCCTACGTGCTCGACGAGGCCGGCGATTTTGCCACGCGTTGCAACCCGGACATGGTGGGCCTCGAAAAACTCGCGGACCCGGACGAAATTGAGCAGGTCTGGAAATTAATTCAGCGCCACCAAAGCTACACCCGGAGCGAGCGCGCCAAGCAGGTGCTGGCGGACTGGAAGAACCTCGCGCCGAAGTTTGTCAAGGTGCTGCCCAAGGACTACAAACGCGTTCTGGAAAAAATGAACGACGCGGAGAAGCAAGGCTTGAGCGGCGACGAGGCCATCATGGCGGCTTTCGATGCCAATGTGCGCGACGTGGCGCGTGTCGGTGGCGGGTGATCCATCCGCAGATTACACAGATGGACGCAGATTTTCAGAAAATAAAACGGGACCCGCAAACTTATGCAATCATAGGCGCGGCGATGGAGGTCCATCGCCAGTTGGGTCACGGTTTTCTGGAAGCGGTTTATCAGGAAGCGCTAGCGATTGAATTGGCGGGGCGGGAGATTCATTTTCAACGCGAAGCTTCGCTGCCAATTTTTTACAAAGGCGTTCGTCTGCAATGCGGCTATCGTGCGGATTTTATTTGCTTCGACGAAATCGTTGTTGAATTGAAAGCGGTCAGCGAGCTGACAGGCGTGGACGAAGCGCAAACGATTAACGAATTGAAAGCAATCAGGCTGAACCGTGCATTGTTGATTAACTTTGGCCCGCCAAGCTTGCAGTATAAACGTCTAGTCTTTAATCTGCGCGAATCCGCGAAATCTGCGGATGAAATAAAAAACATCAACTTGATGGGAGTGTAACTTGGGCAAAATTACCGGATTTCTCGAATACCTCCGCGAGTTGCCGCTGGACCGCAACGCCCTGGAACGCCTCCGCGATTGGAGCGAATTCCATCTGCACATGGAGGAGGCCAAGCTTCGCCAGCAGGGCGGACGCTGCATGGATTGCGGCATTCCCTTCTGCCAGACGGGCATCGTGCTCAACGGCCTGACCAGCGGCTGCCCCGTCCATAATCTGATTCCGGAATGGAACGACCTGGTCTATCGCGGACTGTGGAAGGAAGCGCTGGACCGGCTGCACAAAACCAACAATTTCCCCGACTTCACCGGCCGCGTCTGCCCCGCGCCGTGCGAAGGTTCGTGCGTGCTCGGCATCAACAACCCGCCCGTCACCATCAAAAACATCGAATATGCCATCGCGGAAAAAGGCTGGGACGAAGGCTGGATCGTGCCCGAGCCTCCACAGCGGCGGACCGGCAAGAAGGTGGCCGTCGTCGGCTCCGGCCCGGCGGGACTTTGCGCCGCGCAGCAGCTCAATCGGGCCGGCCACCTCGCGACCGTCTTCGAACGCGCCGACCGCCCCGGCGGGTTGCTCATGTATGGCATTCCCAATCCCAAGCTCGACAAGGAAAAGGCCCTGATGCGCCGCATCCGGCAGATGGAAGGCGAGGGCATCCGAATCGTCTGCAACACCGAGGTCGGCAAAAATTATCCGGCCGACAAGCTGCTCCACGACTTTGACGCCGCGATTCTGGCGACGGGCGCGACCCAGCCGCGCGACCTGCCCATCGAAGGCCGGAACCTCAAAGGCATCCATTTTGCGATGGATTTTCTGACCGCCAACATGCGCGCCCTGCTGGATCGTCACAAGAACGGCGGCTACATTTCCGCCGAGGGCAAGGACGTCGCCGTCATTGGGGGTGGCGACACCGGCACCGACTGCGTGGGCACTGCGCTCCGGCAGGGCTGCAGGAGCCTGGTCCAGGTTGAAATCCTGCCGAGACCGCCCCTGTACCGCGCCGAGGACAATCCCTGGCCGGAATGGCCCAAGGTTTACCGTCTGGACTACGCGCAGGAGGAAGCCGCCGCCAAATTCGGCGACGATCCGCGGGTCTATCTGACCACGGCCAAGAAATTCATCGGCGATGCCCATGGCCGGGTCAAGGAGGTGCTTCTCGTCCAGATCCAGTGGGAGCGGGATGCAAAGGGCCGGTTCGTTCCCAAGGAGGTTCCCGGCACGGAGAAAGTAGTGCCGGCGCAACTGGTGCTGCTGGCCCTGGGTTTCCTGGGCCCCGAACAGCCCTTGCTGGAGGCGCTGGGCCTCGGACGCGACGCCCGCACCAACGTCAAGGCCGAGTTCGAAAAATACACCACCAACATTCCGGGCGTCTTTGCCTGTGGCGATTGCCGGCGCGGCCAGAGCCTGGTGGTCTGGGCGTTCAACGAAGGCCGCGGCGCGGCCCGCGAATGCGACCGCCACCTGATGGGCGCGACGAATCTGCCCTAGCACGCCCGCGGCGGCGCGCCACACCCGGCCGCCGCATTTCCGGCCCTTGCCGCAACGGAAATTTCCCGTTGCGCGCGACAGGGAGGCAGCGTAAACTTGCTTTCAGACACGACCGGTGTCAGGGGGATTTCATCATGACAAAACCGAAGTCAGCGTCTTTGCCCGAGAAAAAGAAAACCAGCGCCCGCGGTGCTGCCGCCCCTGCGCACCGTGCCGCCGAAACGCCATCCACCAAAAACGCCCCGCTGTCTCAAACACCTGCCGTGCCCCCCAAGCCAAGGCGCGGAGCCAGGAAAACTTTGCTCGAAGGCGTGGTGGGCGCCGCCCGGAAAATATTGAGACGCCCCCGCGCCGCCGCGGCAGGACCTCCTGCGCTTGAATCTGACCGTCCCGTGGCACCCGCCGGCCGCCGCGCGGGTTCGCGCGCAAAAAGAGTCGAGATCCCGCCGGTGCTGCTCGAGGGCGACCGTCCCGCGCCGCCGCCCGTCAGCGGTCCCGGCCAGAAGTTTGCGCTGGGCCCCACCCCGCCGGCGCAAGTTTTGGAGACCGAGAACGGTGATCTGCCCGAATCCTACGGCACGAGGAGCCTGTTCCTGACGGCGCGCGACCCGCACTGGCTTTACGCCCATTGGGACCTGGCCCGCGAACAGCAGTTGAAGGCCAATGCGCGCTCCGCCGAGGGTCACCTGGTGCTGCGGATTTATACCGGCGGTTTTGAGGAACGACTCTCTTGTGAAATCCATGTCCACCCCGAATCGCGCCATTGGTTCGTGCACGTGGGACGCGGCGGCACCCAGTACACCGCGGAACTGGGCTATTACCGCCGCGGCGGCAAATGGACGCGCCTGGCGGCTTCCGCCGCCACCTTTACGCCGCCCGACGAAGTTTCGACGGCGGCCCCGGTGGAATTTGCGACGATTCCGGCGGACGTGCCGTTGCCGAGGCTGCTGTCCCTGGTCAAGGCCACCGTCAGCGAAAATTTTCCCCTGGCGCGCGCGATGGAGGAACTGCGCCGCGCCGGCCATCCCGGCCTGCCTTCGGCGGTTTCAGCCACGCTGCGCAACTGGACGGCCGAACAGGAGCAGGCGCTGGCGCGCGTCATAGGCGTGGACAGCCTGCGCCGGGTCTGGCTGGGCTCGCTGGAGATCACCGAGTTGATCCGCCGCCGGCTGGCTCGCGAGATTTCCTCGCCGGCCGCGTCCCAGTTCGGCGTCTCCAGCATCTCCAGCTTGTCCAGCCCATTCGGCGGTGCGGCCCAGCCCAGGGGTTTTTGGTTCAACGTCAACGCCGAGTTGGTCATCTACGGCGCAACGGAGCCGACGGCCCGGGTCACCCTCGACGGCCGCGAAATCCAATTGCGTCCCGACGGCTCGTTCAGCTTCCGCTTTGCGCTCCCGGACGGTCACTATGAACTGCCCGCCGTGGCCGTGTCGGCCGACGGCACGGAAGCGCGGGCGGCGGACTTGAAATTCAGCCGCGCCACGCGTTACACCGGCGACGTGGGCGCCCATCCGCAGGACCCGGCCCTCAAGCCACCCTCGGCGGACAACCTCTGACCATGGACGAGCCTCATCGCGGAGCACTGATCCTGGTCCGCTTTGTCGCCGTGGCCCTGATGGGCTTGGGCGCGTTGGACCTCACTTTGGACTGGCTCGAATCCCTCGCGCATCACGCGCCGATGAGCCTCCTGCCCTGCGCGCTTTGGGCCGCGGTGATCGTGCTGGGGGTGATCGTCCTGGCCAAGTCCAACGCCATTGCGCAATGGATCTCCGACCAATTGGATGAATGAACCGCCGCTGAAAATGTTTTGAACGGCGCGTAATTTTTCCAGTCACCATCCCCATGCAAGGATATTTTTCCCTGGTGCTCCATGCCCACCTGCCCTTTGTGCGGC
Source organism: Verrucomicrobiota bacterium (assembly GCA_028873125.1). Lineage (GTDB taxonomy): Bacteria > Verrucomicrobiota > Verrucomicrobiia > Limisphaerales > UBA11358 > UBA11358. The sequence continues at coordinate 14,933 of JAGWMQ010000081.1, forward strand.
ACCCGGAACACGAACGGTTTCTGGAGGAATCCTGGCTCTTCGAGGCCGTCACCGAAACCTATCTTCCGCTGCTTCAGGTTCTCGAGGGCTGGCGGCGCGACGGCATGAGCGCCCCGCTGACCCTCTCGCTCTCGCCGACGCTCTGCGCGATGCTCAATGATCCGCTCCTGCGCGACCGGTACGACCGCCACTTGAACGGCCTGGTCGCCCTCGCCGAAAAGGAGATCCACCGCACGCACTGGGACCGCCCCTTTCACGAACTGGCGTTGCTGTACCACCGCCGCTTCACCGTCCTCCGCGAACTGTGGCACTTTAACGGGCGCGACCTTGTCGGCGCTTTCCGCCGGTTGCAGGACGAGGGGCGCGTGGAAGTCATCACCACCGCCGCCACCCACGCGTTGCTGCCGCTGCTGGCCAATCATCCGCCGTCCCTGCGCGCGCAAATATTGACCGCACGCGACCATTACCGCGCTTGTTTTGGACGGGACCCGCGCGGCATCTGGCTGCCCGAATGCGCCTACGTGGAAGGCGTCGATTCCGTCCTGGGCGAGGCCAACCTGCGCTGGCTCATTCTCGACACGCACGGTCTGCTCTACGCGCGGCCGCGGCCGAGGTTTGCCCATTTCGCCCCCATTTTCACCCCCTCGGGCGTCGCCGTCTTTGGGCGCGACCCCGACTCCGCCCGCCAGGTCTGGAGCCGGCACGAAGGCTATCCGGGTGATCCGCGCTATCGCGACTTTTACCGCGACATCGGCTTTGATCTCGATTTGGATTACGTCAAGCCGCACCTGCCCGCCCCCGAAACGCGCGGGTTCACCGGCATCAAATACTACCGCATCACCGGCAGCCAGGCGAAGGAGATTTACCGGCGCGACGTCGCCTTGCAAGCCGCGGCCGAACACGCCGGACATTTTCTTGGCCAACGCCTCGCCCAGGCACAAAAGACCTTTGCCATTCTCGGCCGTCCGCCGCTGATGGTTGCCCCCTATGACGCCGAGTTGTTCGGGCATTGGTGGTATGAAGGACCGGAGTTCCTGGATTTTTTCGCGCGCAAACTTTTTTACGACCAGAAAACCATCGCCCTCATCACGCCCGGTCAATATCTGACCGCGCATCCCACCCACCAGATCGCCAGGCCTGCCGCCTCTTCCTGGGGCGAGGAAGGCTACTGGCGCACCTGGCTCAACGAGACGAATGAATGGATCTATCCGCATCTGCAGGTCGCCCAGGCGCACATGACCGCGCTCGCCGGGAGGTTTCCCAAGGCGACGGGCCTGAAGGCGCGCGCGCTGCGCCAGGCCGCGCGCGAACTTCTCCTGGCACAGGCCAGCGACTGGCCGTTCATCCTGCGCGCCGGCGCCAGTCCCGACTATGCGCTCAAACGGGTCAAGAACCACCTGCTCCGCTTCCTCGCCCTGCGCGAACAGATCGTTCGGGGGCATGTGGATGAACCCTGGCTGCGCGAAATCGAATCGCGCGACAACCTCTTTCCGCAGGCGGACTGGACTTATTGGAGACAGACTGCAGAAGCATGAAAAGCGTTCCGTGACGTCAGGCCTTCTCCAATGTCTGCAACGTTTCCTCCATGACGCGGTTCGTGGCTTTTGATCCGGCCGAGCGCGCGTTCAGCCGGTTGCGCCGGCAATGGCGTGTTTTGAAAAAGACTTCTGAAAATTCGTCCTGTGTCGGGCCGCCTTTTACCGGGCAAAACCGCTTGCCTCCGCGCTGTGGCAAGGCATACTGTCCTGGTGACGATTCGAGCCTGGCGCGGGTGACAAGCCACTGTTTGCAAACACCGGATTGGCCGCCAAATCATGTCCGCCACGACAGGTTGGGTTGGTAGCTCAGTCGGTAGAGCAGCGGCCTTTTAAGCCGTTGGTCCCGGGTTCGAGTCCCGGCCAACCCACCAAATTCGGGAAAGACTGGTTTTGAGGAAGAAGTGACCACGGTTTTAGGCAAGAACCACGGGCTTTTTTGTTGTCGAGGAACAGGTTCGAGCCGAAGATTTTCAAGGCCACGCTTTTCTTCTCCTGTGGAGAACCTTTCAGGGCGATTTCGCCCACTGTTTTGGCGGTTTTAATCCAATCCGCGAACAGTTCGAGCCACGGCATCTGGCCGTTCTCGTTTTTCTTGAT
>JAGWMQ010000082.1 GCA_028873125.1 Verrucomicrobiota bacterium
GGGTTGTTCGGGTTATCCGTCGAATAGGCGAAGGCGTCCCGGTGGTCCAGGAAATTTTTCACCAACTCGACCGGAATGGCGAAGCCCAGCCCCTCGCCGAACATGATTTTCATGTTGGTCACGCCCACGACCTGGCCGGCCATGTTGAAGAGGGGGCCGCCGCTGTTGCCCGGATTGATCTGGGCGGTGGTCTGCAGATACAGCTCGCCTTCCATCTCGCGCGTCTTGGTGCTGATGATGCCCGAGGTGACCGTCCGTTCCAAACCCATGGGGCTGCCGATGGCGAAGACGGGGTCGCCCACGTTCAACGCGTCGGAACTGCCCAGGGTCACGTACTTGAACTTCGGGGCGTTCTTGTCCTCGATGTGCAGCAGCGCCAGGTCATGGAACTTGTTGATGGCCACGATGCGCACCTGCCGGTAGGTTTCGTGGTTGAGCAGGCCGTCGGCCTGGCGATAGACTTCCACGGTGATTTCCGTCTCGCCCTCGATGACGTGAAAATTGGTGATCAAGAAGCCCTCCGGGTTGATGAAAAATCCCGAACCCAAGCCGCTGGGCGTGCGGACCTGGACCACCGCCTCGCCGATCCGCCGGACCAGATTGCGCACGTCGCTGGCCGGCGCGGTGGGCGCGCCTGAATAATAGAATTGCGGCGCGGCGTTGGCCTGAACGAGCGGGGCGGGGACGGGCGCCGGAGAAGAAACGGCGGCCGTGTCCACCGGAGTGATCTTGGCGATGGCGCTGCGCGGCACGACCAGCACCGTGTAGCCCAGATCCACGACGACCTCATCCGGTTTTTCGGCGAGGATCCTGCCGGTGATGGCGTCGCGCCCCTTCAATTGAATCACGTCGGCGACGGCAACCCAGCGGAAGGCGCACAGCAGCGCGACCACCGCCAGAAACATTTTATTCAACAACATTAGCCCACAATAGTTGAGCGAAGGGGCCTTGACAAGGTGGAATCAAACGGAGGGCGCAGGCGCGCGTCCCTTCAGCCAGTTGTCCGGCCCGCCGCGAAAACCGGCCGAAAGGCGCCTCAGTAAACCTTGCGCAGGTTGGAGGGCAGGATGTTCAGTTCCGTCCGGTATTTGGCCACGGTGCGGCGGGCGATGACGATGCCCTTGGCGCCCAGCATCCTGACGATTTCCTGATCGGACAACGGCTTGCCGGTTTCCTCGCGCTTGATGAGTTCGGCAATCATGTCCTTGACGCTGGTGTTGGAGAGGTCCTGGCCGGAGTCGGTCTGGATGCCGGTGGTGAAGAAAAAGCGCATCTCGAACACGCCCTGCGGCGTGGCCATGTATTTGCCGGAGACGGCGCGGCTCACGGTGGTTTCATGAACGCCCACCGTCTCGGCCACCTGGGCCATTCGCAAGGGCCTCAGGTGCGTCACGCCCTTTTCCATGAACTCGCGCTGGCGGCTGACGATCTCCCGGGCGATGTTCAGAATGGTCTGCTGCCGCTGCTGCAGGCTCTTGATGAAAAACCGCCCGGCGCGAATCTTGTCGCGAATGTAATTCTTGACCTCCTCCGAGTTCTGGTCCCGCGCCATGAGGTCCTTGTAGAGGTTGCTGATGCGCAGGTGCGGGACGTGCTCGTCGTTGGTGGTGACCACGAAATCGCCGCCGACCTTCTGCACAAAAACCTCGGGCATGACGTATTGATCGGCCTCGGCCAGATAGGCGCGGCCCGGACGCGGTTCGAGCCGTCCGATGCGCTTCATGGCTTCCTGCACCTCGTCGGCGGTGCGTCCGAGCTGGCGCGCGATTTCCAGGATGCGCCGCCGACCCAGTTCGGTCATGCAGTCCTGCACGATGCGGTAGTCAAGCGAGTCGGCGCGGCCGGCGCGCTCCAACTGCAACAGCAGGCACTCGCGCAGGTCCCGGGCCCCCACGCCCGGGGGATCAAAGGTCTGGACGACCTTGAGGACTTCGGCAATTTTCTCGGGCGGCCGTTGCGTCACCGCCGCCAGTTCTTCGATGCTCGCCTTCAAATAGCCGTAGTCGTCAATGTTGCCGATGATGAGTTCGGCGATGCCGCGCTGTTCGTCCGTCAGTCCGGATTCGCGCACCTGGTCCGTCAACACCTGCGCCAGCGAGGTCCCGGCGGTGATCGAATCGAGCAGGAACTGCCGCTTTTCCTCTTCCTCGGCGGAACGGCGGACAGGCAGGTTGGTCTGGGCAAAATGGTCGCGCCATTCCTGGTCCAACTGCGCCAGCCGCTCAAATTCGGCGTGAAAATCGTCCACCGGCGCCTCGGCCTTGGACTGGGAAGCGCCGTTGAGCACCGCATCGTCGAACGACTGTCCCGGGTCGGGATGGGGGGTTTCGGCCGTCTCCTCGTTCGAGTCCGTCTCGGGCGGATCGGCCTCTTCGAGCACGGGATTCTGCTGCAATTCCTGTTCGACCAGCGCCTTGAGTTCCAGCGTGGGCGCCTGCAACAGCGCCAGCGACTGTTGAAGTTGCGGCGCCAGCACCAGCGATTGCGTCAATCGTTGCGACAGTTGTAAGCCGGGCGGCATGCGCATTCCAAGTTAACCTACTTCGCGCCAGAAACAAGCAAAATTGGCACGAATTTCGCTGTTTGCCCGCCTTCTTCACGGCGCAAGGCAAGGAAAAACTGGATTTTGCCCGCAGCTGATAGCATGTTGGGCACATGAAGTTGATTCTATCGACGCACAACTTGACGCTGACCAAGGCCATCGAGGACCACATCGTGGGGCGGCTGGAAAAGCTGGATCATTTTGACAAGCGCGCCATTGACGCGCGGGTCACCTTGGAACACGACCACACGCGCGTGCCGGAGAAACAATTCAGTTGCTCGGTCCGCCTGGCGGTGCGCGGCCCCGACCTGTTCGCCCAGGATCGCGAGAGCGACCTCTACGCGGCCATGGACAAGGTCGTCAAAAAAATCGAGCAGCAAATCCGCAAACGCCACAACAAACGCAAGGCCCGCAAGCACAAGGTCGCCGCGCGCACCAAGATTCGCCGGCAAGAGGCCGAATTGAGTTGAGTCCCGCAGCCCCGAGACGGTTCCGGCGCGGCGGCGCGGAAGCCTTAAAACGGCCCACGGGCCGGATTCAACTTCGCAACTTTTCAAAACCCCGGTCAAACCGATGATCCTTCGCGCCCGAACACTCCTGCCGGTCGCGCATCCCCCGATTGACGGCGGCGCGGTGATCATCGCGCGAAACCGCGTGCGCGCCGCCGGAGCGTGGACGGAGGTGCAAACCCGGGCGCGACGCGGGGAACAAACCATTGACTTGGGCGACGTCGCGTTGCTGCCGGGACTGGTCAACGCCCACTGCCATCTCGACTACACCGACATGGCCGGCCAGTTGCCGCCGCCCCGGTCCTTCACCGACTGGATTGCGCACATCACCGTTGCCAAATCCGGCTGGGGTTACTCCGATTACGCGCGCTCCTGGCTCCGCGGGGCGCAGATGCTCCTGCATGGCGGCGTCACCACCGTCGCCGACATCGAAGTCATTCCCGATCTGTTGCCGGAGGTCTGGAACGCCACGCCGCTGCGCGTCTTTTCCTTTCTGGAGATGACGGGCATCCGCGCGCGCCGGCAGCCGGGGGAAATTCTCCGTGAAACCGTCGAAAAAGTGGATTCCCTCTCCCATCCGCGCTGCCGGGCCTCGCTTTCGCCGCACGCCCCCTACTCCACCCTGCCGGAACTCCTGCGCCTGAGCGCGGCCATGGCGCGCCGCAGAAGGCGGCGGATCACGACGCACGTCGCCGAATCACAGGACGAGTTCGAAATGTTCCGGAACGCCGGCGGCCGGATGTTCGACTGGCTCAAACGGAACGAGCGCGACAATGCCGACTGCGGCCTCGGCTCGCCCGTCGCGCACCTGGACCGCTGCCGGATGCTCGGCGAGAACCTGATCGCCGTCCACGTCAACTGCCTCGCGCCGGGCGACGCGGCCCTGCTCGGACAAAAGCGCGTGCATGTCGTTCATTGCCCGCGCAGCCATGAGTATTTCCGCCATCCGCCCTTTTTGCTCCGGCGCCTCGCCCGGGCCGGAGTCAACCTGTGCCTGGGCACCGACAGCCTGGCCACCATCCGCAAAACGGGGAGGCAGGAACCCGAGTTGAGCCTGTTTGCGGAAATGCGCGCCCTGGCGGCCAACGACCCGCACCTTGCGCCCGCCGAGGTCCTGCGGATGGCCACGGCCAACGGGGCGCGCGCCCTCGGCCTGGCCGGGCAAATCGGAGAACTCTCGCCCGGCACCCTTGCGGATTTGGTGGCCATACCGTTCGCGGGAAACATTTCCGAAGCCGCCGAAGCCGTCGTCCAGTTTTCCGGCCGCGTCGCCGCCTCGATGATTGACGGCCAGTGGGCGATTGCGCCCGCAGCCTAGCGCGGGCATCCTGCCCGCGAACGCGGGCGGCGGATGAGACGCCTGCGCCGCCGGAAAATCCGTGAATCATTTTGATCTTGAACTGACCCGACGCCTCGCCGCCCTGCGCGAACAAAATCTGTTCCGCGAACTGCGCCGGGTGGATTCGCCGCAGTCGCCGCGCCTTCAAGCCGGCGGGCGGACCTTCCTGAATTTTTCCTCCAACGACTATCTCGGTCTGGCCAACGATCCGGCTGTGAAAAATGCGGCCCTCGAGGCGATTCAAAAATTCGGCGCCGGCGCCGGCGCGTCGCGGCTGGTTTGCGGCTCGCTCGCGCCGTTCCAGGAACTGGAGGAGGCGCTGGCGGCCTTCAAACAGACCGAGGCGGCGCTGACCTTTTCGACCGGCTACGCGACGGCGCTCGGCGTGGTCTGCGCGTTACTGGGCCGGGACGACGTCGTCATTCTCGACAAACTCGTCCACGCGTGCCTCGTGGACGCCGCGCGGCTGTCCGGCGCGAAGCTGCGGGTGTTTGCGCACAACGACCTGGACGACTTGGAAGACAAGTTGAAGTGGGCCGGCGGAAACACCGGGCAACGCCGGGTGCTCGTGGTCACCGAATCCGTTTTTTCCATGGACGGCGACGCCGCGCCGCTGCGCCAAATGGTGGAGATGAAGGAAAAACACGGCGCCTGGCTCATGGTGGATGAGGCGCACGCCACCGGCATCCTGGGAAAAGACGGACGCGGGTTGGCCGAGGAACTCGGCGTGAGCGGACAGATTGAGATTCAGATGGGCACGCTGGGCAAGGCGCTCGGCGCCAGCGGCGGGTTTGTCTGCGGGTCGCGCGCCTTGGTTGATTTTCTGGTCAACCGCGCCCGCACTTTCATTTTTTCCACCGCCCCCGTGCCGGCCGCGGCCGCCGGCGCCGCGGCGGGAGTCCGAGTGGCGCAATCGCCGCAAGGCCGGCGGTTGCGGCAAACTCTGCGGGAGCGCAGCGCGCAATGCCGGACCGGCCTCGCACCGCTCTCCGGCGCCTTGGGAAACGCAGCTGGAGGCAACGACGGTTCCGGAGTCCGCGCCATTCTGCCGCTCATCCTTGGCGATGAAGCGAAAGCCCTGGATGCGGCGGCGAAACTGCGCGAGCGGAATATTTTCGTCCCGGCGATTCGCTACCCCACGGTGGCGCGCGGCGCGGCGCGGTTGCGGGTGACGCTGACCGCCGCACATTCCGCCGAGGACGTCTCACAATTGATTGCCGCGCTGAAAACTTTGGACCTTGGACTTTAGACCTTGAACTGTATGAACCAGGCGGCCCGGCTCGACCGAAAATTTGTCTGGCATCCCTTCACGCAGATGCGCGACTGGCTGCGGCGCCAGCCGATCGTGATTGTCGGAGGCCGGGGCGCGGTCCTGCGGAACGCGCGCGGGCGCGAATTTCTCGACGCCAACGCCTCGATTTGGACCAACCTGCACGGCCACAACCATCCCCGGATCAACGCCGCGGTCCGGCGGCAGTTGGAGAAAATCGCGCACAGTTCGGCGCTCGGCCTGGCCAACGAACCGGCGTCGTGGCTCGCCCAAAAATTGGTGAAAGCGGCGAACGCGATTGACGATTCGGCAGGCAAATCGGCACGTCAATCGAAAATCGTGAATCGTAAATTGGAAAAGGTTTTCTTTTCCGACGACGGCTCGACGGCCCTGGAAGTGGCGCTCAAGCTGGCTTACGAATTCACGCGGCGGACCCGCGGCGGATCATCCCGGCCAAGATTCCTCTCCCTGGAAGGGGCGTATCACGGCGACACGATTGGGGCGGTCGCCCTCGGCCACATTGATTTGTTCCACCAACGGTTCCAGGGTTTGTTGTTCCATACGGACGCCGTCATGTCGCCGTACTGCTACCGTTGTCCGTTCAACCGCGCCCAACCGGAGCGCGACGACGCGCGGAATTACCGCCAATGCCATTGGGAATGCGTCGGGAAGGTTGAACAAAAATTCGCCGCGCAAAAGAAAACGGGCAATCCCTGCGCGGCGTTCGTTTTTGAGCCGCTGATTCAAGGCGCGGCGGGAATGATCCCCCAGCCGCGCGGCTGGCTGGGCCGCGTCTCGGAAATCGCGCGGGCCCACGGCGCGCTGCTGATCGCGGACGAAGTCATGACGGGGTTTGGCAGAACTGGAGTCCCTGGTTTCCAAACCCCAAGTTCAAGCCCGCAAGAGCTGAAATCGCTTTTTGCCTGCCACAAGGAAAACGTTCAGCCGGATTTTCTGTGCCTCGCCAAGGGCCTGACCGGCGGTTACCTGCCGATGGCGGCCACGTTGACGACGCGGAGTGTTTTCGACGCCTTCCTCGGCAGATACGACGAATTCAAATCGTTTTTTCACGGGCACAGTTACACCGGCAATCAACTCGGCGCGGCCGCGGCGCTGGCCAATCTGGACATTTTGTCGAGCGAACGCTCCATTTGCGCGCGGCAAACCCTGGAGGAAAATTTGCGCGACGAATTGCAGACGCTTTGGCCGCTGCCCAACGTGGGCGACGTCCGGCAGGTCGGTTTGGTGGCCGGGATCGAGTTGGTGAAGAATTGGCGGACGCGGGAGCCGTTCGATTTGCGGGAGCGCGCGGGCCTTCGCGTCTGCGAGGCGATGGCCCGGCGCGGCGTGCTGACGCGGCCCGTCGGAAACGTTCTGGTGCTCATGCCGCCCTATTGCACGACCCCGGCCCAACTGAAAAAGATGGTCGCCGCCGCGCGCGAAAGCATCGCGGCCACCTTCGGGATTCGAGCACGATAACCGGTTTGCTGACTTCACCGGCGCATCAGGCGGCCACGAAGGTTGAGGTTGTCCGCGTTTCGGCGATTGCAAAAACGACGTGAATTGGAAATAGTGGTGGGGTTCACCGATGCCATCGGATTGTGGGCCGGTGGGTTCTGAAACCGTTCGAGGCGGAGGGAAGCGGAAGGAGCGCCCTGAGGCCGGCGCGACGGACCTTCGAGCTCCCGGCCACTCGCGCGGAACCGGGCAAATGCCACAAGCCATGAAAACAAACACGCGTCCTGCACCATGGAAATGTTTCATTATCATGCTGGCGGCCGGCATCTGGTCGTCCGGCCAACCGCGGGCGGCGCAAACCATCTGGCTGGACACCCTCGATCTCAAGAGCCTGCAGCAAGGCTGGGGGAAACCGCAGATCAACCGCTCCATGCGCGGCAAGCCGCTGTCCATCGCCGGCCGGCATTTCGAGCGGGGCGTGGGGACCCACGCGAACAGCCTATGCCGTTTGGACCTCGGGGGCGGCACGGACAAATTCATCGCCTGGGTGGGGCTGGACGATGCGGCGGGCGGCCCCGGCTCGGTCGTGTTTCGCGTGGTCGCCGACGGAGCCACTGTTTTTGACTCCGGCGTGATGAAGCCGGACCAGCCGGCCAAACGCGCGGACGTGGATCTTCACGGGGTCAAACGCCTGCTGCTGAACGTCACCGATGCCGGAGACGGGATTGCCTACGACCACGCGGACTGGGCGGATGCCCGATTCATCGTTTCCGGCGACCCACCCCGGCCGGTCGCGCCGCAAACCGAGCCTGCCCTCGTGCTCACGCCAAAGCCCGGACCGGCGCCCCGGATCAACGGCCCCACGATCTATGGATGCCGCCCCGGCCACCCGTTCCTCTACCGCATTCCTGCCCAAGGTGACCGGCCGATGAACTTCTCCGCAAAGGGTCTGCCGGAAGGACTGAATCTGGATTCGAAGACCGGCATCCTTACGGGCACGTCTCCGGAACGGGGCGAATACAAACTGACCTTCACGGCGACCAACCGGCACGGGAAAGACACCCGGAGTTTTACCATTGTGAGCGGCGACAAGCTGGCGTTCACTCCTCCGATGGGGTGGAATGATTGGTACGCATTCAAGGGCCGGATCACTGAAAAAATCATGCGTCAGGCCGCCGACTTGATGATCAGCAACGGCATGGCGGATGTCGGTTACCAGTACGTTGACGTTGACGACTGCTGGGCGAACGCGAAACGGAACGCCGATCCGTTGCGCGTGGGGCCTTTCCGCGACGAAAAGGGCAATCTGGTTCCCAACCACTACTTTCCAGACATGAAGGCGCTGGCGGCTTACATCCATGGCAAGGGGCTGAAGGCCGGGCTTTACTCCTCGCCGGGCCCCATGACCTGCGCCGGCTGCGCCGGGTCTTATCAGCACGAGGCGCAGGATGCGAAACAGTTTGCGGACTGGGGATACGACCTTCTGAAGTATGATTGGTGCAGTTACGGCAGGGTGGCGACCAGGCCGCTCACCTTGGAGGGGATGCAACGGCCCTACATGCTGATGGGCAGTCTGCTGAAGAAGCAGGATCGCGACCTCATGCTTAACTTGTGCCAATACGGGATAGGCCAGGTCTGGCAGTGGGGCGCGGCAGTGGGCGGCCAATCCTGGCGCACCGCCGGGGATTTGGGCGGCGAGTTGCCCCACGTCTTCAGGGTCGCGCTCCAGAACGCGAAGCATCGTGAATGGCAAAAGCCGGGAGCATGGAACGACCCGGACTACGTCCAGATCGGCCACCTTGCCCAAGGCCCCTGCCCGTTGACCCCCACCGAACAATACTCCTTCATGTCGTTGTGGTGCCTGATGGCGGCTCCGCTCTTTTACAGCGGCGACCTGACCCGGTTGGACGCCTTCACACTCAACGTGCTGTGCAACCCGGACGTGATCGCGGTGGACCAGGATCCGCTGGGACAATGCGCCCGCGTGGTGCCGCTGACGGAGGAAACGTTCCTGATGGTCAAAGACCTCGAGCATGGCGCCAAGGCCGTGGGCCTGTGCAACCGTGACGACGTTCCTCACAAAGTCGTGGCGCGATGGCCGGACCTGGGCGTGACCTCCAGACAACCCGTGCGCGACTTGTGGCTGGAAAAGAACCTCGGGGAATTCGACCAGGCATTCGAAGCCGATGTGCCGCCGCGCGGCGTGGTATTGATCCGCATCGGCGAGGCCGGGAATTGAATCAAGCCCGCGCCGAGCCGGTCTAACCGGGCCTGCCACGGGCCGCTGGTCGGCACGGAAATGGAGCCGTAACGATTTGCGACGGGGAGCGCCCCTGCCCCGGATGCCGTTTCCATCGCTTTCTCTGGAGACACCGGACTGGGGGAGGTGTTCGACGGGGCGTCGAACACAGCACGCGAGGCGCGTGCGCTCCCCGCGAATAACCGCGCTTGCCAGTTTCCCGCAAAGGAACTATTTCAAATCCATGAACCGAGTTCTGCGTCTTGCCGTCATCATGCTAGTCGCGCTGCCTTGGAACGTCTGGTGTGTTTCATGCAAATCCGAGCCGCACATGCCGACTATTGGGCCGGGGCCGGAGCCTTTGCGCGGTATTTTCAAGGCGGCGGAGAGTGGTAATTTGGAAGAGGTCAAGGCGCTGCTCAAGAGCAATCCCGATTTGGTTTTCAGCAAAGAGCCCCGCCTTGGACGGACGCCTTTATTCTACGCGGCGGAGGCGGATCACGAGGAAGTGGCGAAATTGCTGCTGGCCAGCAAGGCCGATGTCAAAGCAAAGGACTGCTTTGGCCTGACGCCTTTACACTTGGCTGCATATCAGGGTAACAAGGACCTGGTAAAATTGCTGCTGGCCAACGGGGCCGACGTCAATGCTGAGAGCGATGATGGGGCTGGCTGGACGCCTTTGATCGCGGCGGCGTATTATGGCAAAACAGACGTAGCAGAATTCCTGTTGGCTAACAAAGCCGATGTCAACGCCCGGTCCTCCACCGACGGCTGGACACCTCTGATCGCGGCAGCGCAACTGGGTCACAAAGACATGGTGAAACTGCTGCTGGCCAAGGGCGCGGATATCAATGCCAAGGCCAACGACGGCCAGACGCCTTTGGACGCGGCAGCGTTTGACGCGGCGGCTGATGGCCACAAGAACGTGGTTGATTTGCTGCTGGCCGACAAGCCCAAGAGGAACATTCAGGACGCTGTCTTACTTGGCGACCTGGAAAAAGTCAAGGCATTGCTCAAAGACAATCCTAATTTAGTTTTCAACACAAACCGCTTCACTAGCACACCTTTGCACTTGGCAGCGTTTGCTGGCCTCAAGGACGTAGCGAAATTGCTGCTGGCCAACAACGCCGATGTCAATGCCAAGGATAAGTTCGGCCGCACGCCTTTGCTCTTGGCGGCTAAACATGACTACAAGGACGTAGCAGAATTGCTGTTGGCCAAGGGAGCGGATGTCAATGCCAAGGATATATTCGGCCAGACGCCTTTGCAATCGGCAGTAGTTAATGGCCATGAGGACTTGGCAGAATTGCTGCGCCAACACGGCGGCCACGAGTAATTCAATTTCGACCAGCGTTCTCCCTTTCCCGCCTCGACAATCCCGCAATATTTTCTAAATTGTCAGGAATGTCGTTTGCCAACCAGCCATTGGTCATCGCGGGCAGAACCTTCCGGTCGCACCGTTTGGCAAAAGAAAAGTTGGATTGGCGCGGCGGGGTGGTTAAATTAGGAGCATGAAAATGCTGGACCGCATCACGTTTGACCCGCGGGTCATGGGCGGACGGCCCTGCCTGCGCGGTTTGCGCGTCACGGCGGGAACCATTGCGGGCTTGGTCGCCACCGGCCACACCCGCGCGGAGATTCTGAAGTTGTATCCGTATCTCGAAGAGGAGGACCTCGCGCAGGCGCTCAAATACGCCGTGTGGCGCGCGGAAGAAGTTGAATTTTTACCATGAACAAAGAACGCGCCTACCATTCCGACCCGGACATTCTTGGCGGCACGCTGGTCTTCAAAGGCACGCGCGTGCCGGTCCAGAGTTTGTTTGACCATCTCAAGGCGGGCGACTCCATAGAGGACTATCTGGCAGGTTTTCCGAGCGTGAAACGTTCTCAAGTGCTTGCCGTGCTCAAGGAAATGGAATCCGAGGTTCTCGCCCACGCCTGATTTGAGAATCCTGCTGAACGAAAATCAGGAACGGCTTTTCTTCCGTCTGCGAATGCGTTGAGCAACGGTTTGGATGGAGGAATCGCGCAGCCAGCTTTTGCGGTCGCGGGTGTAGTCGCCGTTGCCGCGCTCGAATTGGCGCAGAAATCGGGCCATGCCCAGCGGGCCAAGCGCTTCGGCCAGCGCCTGGCAGCCGGCACTCCGCAATTCGGCAGGATTGAGCGTGTCAGTTTTCATCCGTTGTCTTTTGTATAAGCCATTTGGCGGGATTTTCAACTTTTACTTTCAGGTTTGCTTGCCGGCGGTTTGCCTTTCGCAGCAATTCGTCGTCCGTGGTCAAAAAGCAGTCCGCCCTCGCACTTTCCGCCGCGGCCAAATGCAAGGCGTCCCACGGAGCGAAATTCAACCCCTGCAATCCGGTTGCGCGCCGTTCAATCGCCGGCGTCAGGGCGATGTGGGACGAAGCCAGCGCAAGAAGCAGTTCAACCTTCTCGCGACGTTCTTCGTCCGGCATTTGCGACAGTTCGCCGTCAATGATGTCGCTGCCGGCAACTTCCAATTCACCCGCTTCCGACATTTCCAAAATGCTCAAAACCGCTTCGGCTTCGAGCCGCACCCGATGCTGCGATTGGTCGTCGAACGGACGGTTCCAACAGCAGGCGTCAAAGTAAATTTTCATGGGCCGGCAGCGAGTATAAGTGCAAATGGTTTTCCGTGTCCATCCGCGGTTCCGTGGTTGACATTCCCCTTCCCGCCTCGACAAAGGCGGATTTTTTCCTAAATTGTCGGGAATGTCGTTTGCCAACCAACCTTTGGTCATCGCAGGCCGGATTTTTCGGTCGCGCCTGATCCTGGGCACGGGCAAGTTCTCGTCGCCGGAGGCCATGCGGGACGCGCTGGACGCCAGCGGCGCGGAATTGGTCACCGTCGCCCTGCGGCGCGCCGATTTGTCCGGCCGGCGCGACCCGTTCGCGAACATTCTGGAATTCATTGACCCGAAAAAGTTTTTGCTGCTGCCCAACACCAGCGGCGCGATGAATGCCCAGGAGGCCGTCCGCCTCGCGCGCCTGGCCGCCGCCGCCGGCCTGCCCAAATGGGTGAAGCTCGAAATCCATCCCGACCCGCGCTTCCTGCTGCCCGATCCGATTGAGACCTTCAAAGCCGCCGAGCTCCTGGTGAAGGAGGGTTTTACGGTGCTGCCTTACATCAACGCCGACCCGGTGCTGGCCAAACGCCTGCAGGACGCCGGCTGCGCGACGGTGATGCCGCTCGGTTCGACCATCGGCTCGAACCGCGGCCTCCAGACGCGCGACCAGATCCGCATCATCATCGAGCAGGCCACGGTGCCGGTGGTCGTGGACGCCGGCCTGGGCGCGCCCAGCCACGCCGCCGAGGCGATGGAAATGGGGGCGGACGCCGTGCTGGTGAACACGGCCATCGCCGTTTCCAGCGATCCGAACCGGATGGCGGTGGCCTTCAAAATGGCTGTGGAAGCGGGGCGCGCGGCTTATGAGTCCGGGCTGGCGGCGCAAAGTGAAACCGCCAGCGCGACAAGCCCGCTGACGGCGTTTTTGGATTGAAAACAAATCCGTGAACTGCGCCAATGGATGCGAATTCAATTCGGGACAAGAATTTGTGAAAACTCGCGCCACTCGCGGCTAAAGCCCATGACTCAGAAAACCATGACCCCTGCGCGCGCGCGGCAGATTCTGGCCGCCGCCGGCAAAACCCAGGTCCTCGTCCTTGGCGACGTGATGCTCGACCAGTTCGTCTGGGGCAGCGTCTCGCGCATTTCGCCGGAGGCGCCGGTGCCGGTGGTGGATTTTGAGCGGGAAAGTTTCATGCCTGGCGGCGCCGCCAACGTCGCGCGCAATCTGATCGCGCTCCGGGTTCCCACCAGGCTGTTCGGCGCGGTGGGAAATGACCTGGCGGCATCACAACTCAAGAATCTACTGAAGTCGCAAAATATTCCCTGTGACGCGCTGATCACCAATCCCGCGCGGCACACCAGCGTGAAGACGCGCATCGTCGCCCACCAGCAGCAGGTCGTGCGCATTGACCGCGAGACCCGGGACGGCCTCGACGCCAAGCTGACGGCCCGCCTGCTCGGCGCGTTGAAGTCCGGGCTCCCCAAGGCCGCCGCCGTCATCGTTGGCGATTACGGCAAAGGCGTTGTGACCCAGCCGTTGCTGAACGAGATCAAATCGCTTTGCCGGGAGCGCGGCGCGTGGTTGAGCCTGGACCCCAAGCCGGTCCATCATTTGAATTTGAGCGGCCTGTCGCTGATCACCCCCAACCGCAAGGAGGCGTTTGAACTGGCGAATCTGCCGGACGAAAGCCGCTCCGCCAACCCGCTGGCCGACGCCAATCTCCTCCTCGTGGCCGAACGCCTGCTGAACGAACTGCGTCCCGCCGTGTTGCTGATCACGCTGGGCGAACAGGGCATGTTGCTCTGCGAGCGCGGGCAGAAGCCGTTCCACATCCTGACGGTGGCGCAAGAGGTTTTCGACGTTTCCGGGGCGGGCGACACGGTCATCGCGACGTTCACCCTGGCCATCGCCGGGGGCGCCTCGCCGATGGAAGCCGCGATTTTGTCCAATCACGCCGCCGGGATTGTCGTCGGCAAAATCGGGACGGCGACGACGGCGCCGGAGGAACTGTTCAAAAGTTTTCAAAGGTAGGGACGCCGCGCCGACGGGGCGCGCCGGCCCGGCCCAAGCCAATGAATTCAAAGATCACCGCCGAAACCGTTCGCGGCATGAAAGGCCGCGGCGAAAAAATCGCCGCGCTGACCGCTTACGATTTTCCGATGGCGAAGCTGCTCGACGAGGCGAGCATCCCGCTGATTCTGGTCGGCGATTCGCTGGGCATGGTCGTGCTCGGCCATCCGGACACCACGCGGGTGACGATGGCCGAAATGGAGCATCACGTCCGCGCCGCCGCCCGCGCCCGGCCGCGCGCCTTGCTCGGCGCCGATTTGCCGTTCAAGAGTTGCGACACGATTGAGGGCGCCGTCGAGAATTCAAGACGGCTCGTCTCCGCCGGCGCCGAATTCGTCAAGGCCGAGGGCGGTCGGGCGATCCTGCCGCAAATCCGCGCGATTCTTTCCGCCGGCGTTCCGTTTTGCGGGCATCTGGGCATGTTGCCGCAGCACGTCCTGGAAGAAGGCGGTTATCACGTCAAGGGCAAAAACGAGCAGGAGCATCAGGAGCTGCTGGCGGATGCGCGGGCGCTGGCGGATGCGGGCGCGTTCGCCATCGTGTTGGAACTGGTCACGCCGCCGGTGGCCCGGGAAATATCTCAGGCGGTGGCCGTTCCCACCCTGGGCATCGGGAGCGGCGAGGGCTGCGACGGGCAGATCCTGGTGACGACCGACCTGCTGGGGCTGTCACCCGACCGGATCCCGCGGCATGTCAAGATGAATTTTAACCTGGCCGACCGCATTCGCGCCGCGCTTGCGGAATGGAAACAGACTGTTTAACCTAGAGGCAAATGGGACGCGCCAAGATACACGACGAATTCACGGACCTGCCCGTTTCGCGGCAGCGAAAATGCCAGTTGCGCCGCCAGAAGGAAGGCCGGTGCATCATCTGCGGCAAGCCGCTGTGCTCGGCCCAGTTCTGCCTGGAGCACATGATCGCCGCACGCGAGCGCCTGCGCAAACGCACCGGCGCAGTCAGCCGGAACCGCGGCTCCCGCTCCTACCGGCTGGCGGCGCTGGCCAAAAAGAAAAGGCGACGGTGAAACGGGCCGGGCGGCGCAGCGCTCCGCGTTCCGGGCATGACGCCCTGGGCGGCCGTTTGTGCCATCCCCCCGCCCTTTCTGAAACCGGGTCTAGAAATCCCCGATGCCGTTCGTCGTTGCCATTTTGTTGCTGACGTTGGCGGCGGCCGGTTGCACGACGCGGTCGAAGGCCCGGGCCGAGGCGCAGGCCGCCTACCTGGCCGGCCAAAATGCGGCATTGCAGCGGATGGCCTTGGCGCAGCGTCTCAACATCGAAGTCGTCGGCCCGGTGCAACACTCCCAAATTGCCTGGACCAATGGTTTGACGCTCGCCCGCGCCCTCTTTGAGGCCGATTACATCGGCGCCGGCAATCCCCGGCAAATCATCCTCAGCCGTCAGGGCCGGAACACCGTCATCAACCCGGACGACTTGCTGCACGGCGACGACGTGCCGCTTGAGCCCGGCGACACAATTGCCATCCAGCAATAACCGGGCGGCGCGACCGTAAACGGGTCGCTTTCAATTCACCCGGCGCGGCGCGCATTTTTCATTTTCAAAACCCGGCTGATTTGGGCAGGATGCCGCTGAAAATTTCAGAAGCGCGAAATGTATTTGGAAAAAAAAATCATCGTCGTGATGCCGGCTTACAATGCCGCGCAGACGCTGCGCCAGACCTATGACGAAGTGCGCCAGCAAGGCATCGTGGATGAAATCATCCTCGTGGATGACGGCAGCCGCGACAATACGGCGGCCGTCGCGCGTTCGCTTCAAGGCGTGCGCCTCCACGTCCACGCGCGCAACCTCGGCTATGGCGGCAATCAAAAAACCTGCTACCGCCTTGCGCTCGAAGCCGGCGCCGACATCATCATCATGATCCATCCCGATTATCAATACACGCCCAAGCTGATTCCGGCGATGGCCTCGATCATCGCCAACGGCCTGCATCCCTGCGTCCTGGGCAGCCGCGTCCTGGGCGGGTACGCGCTCAAAGGCGGAATGCCGGTCTGGCGATACGCCTCGAACCGCTTTTTGACCCTGGCGGAAAATGTGTTGATGGGCGCCAAACTTTCCGAATACCACACCGGCTACCGCGCCTTCTCGCGGGAAATTCTGGAGACGCTCGATCTGTCGCGCAATTCCGACGACTTCGTTTTCGACAACCAGATGCTGGCACAGATTTTGTGGCACGGCTTCACGATTGCCGAGGTGAGCTGTCCGACAAACTATTTCGCCGGCGCTTCGTCCATCAATTTCCGCCGCAGCCTCAAATACGGCTTCGGCTGCCTCGCCATCGGCTTCCAGTTTCGCCTGGCGAAAATGGGCCTGCTGCGCCCGAAATTGTTCCCGCAACGTCCCCGCGGGGCGATTTCAAAGTGACCGAAGCGGAGAAATAATAAAATCCCCGGCAGCGGACCAAAGCCGAGGCGGACCAGTTTGTGGAAGTCATCCGCGAAATTCAGAGATTTTTCGGGCAATGATTTGTGGCCGTTGCGTCGAGACGCTGAAAGAATTCAGGGCGTATTTACATTGCCTTCGTCCCGAAGGGACAACTGGAAATTAGCCAGACACGAAGTGGCTGGTGGCCG
>JAGWMQ010000083.1 GCA_028873125.1 Verrucomicrobiota bacterium
ACCGGGCCGAGGTCGGAGCCGCCGATGCCGACGTTGATGACGTTTCTGATGCGCTTGCCGGTGTGGCCCTTCCATTCGCCGCGGCGGACGCGGGTGGCGAAATCCGCCATCTTGTCGAGCACGGCATGGACCTCCGGCACGACGTTCATGCCGTCCACCACCATGGCGGCATCCCTGGGAGCGCGCAGCGCCACGTGCAGGACGGCCCGGTTTTCCGTGACGTTGATTTTCTCGCCGCCGAACATGGCATTGATTTTCCCCCGCAGGTCGGATTCTTCCGCCAGTTGCAGCAGCAGCTTGAGCGTGGCCTCCGTGACGCGGTTCTTGGAGTAATCCAAAAACAGTCCGGCGGCCTCGGCGGTGAATCGTTCGCCGCGTTGGGCGTCTTCTGCAAAGAGTTCCCGCAGACGCAGTTTTTTGATTTGTTTGCTGTGCGTGACCAACGAGTTCCAGGCGGTTTGTTTTGTCATAAATTGAACGGTCCTTTTCATGTTTGATTGTTCAGCGTGATTTGAGTTCAGAAGTTAAAGCCCATTTGAGGCCCGGGGACAAGGACGTCGTCAATTTTTCCCGCGCCCCTGGAGGGACGACCGCTACGGTCTCCTGATCTCCCGCGTGCTATCTCCGGGCGTTGAAGACGTCAAATTCCGCCAGCGAGGCCCACGGCCCGTCGGCATAGCCGCTCAACGCCGCCAGCTTGACGAATCTCGCGGTCACCGGCGCGGAGAATTTAATCGTCTTCAGGCTCGCGTTGTCGGAAAAGGTCCCCTTGCTCACCGGCTCGCCCCAGTCTATGCCGTCATGGCTGGCATAAAAAGCGTAATCCTTGATCCAGCCGTTGCGGTTTCCGTCCTGGCGCGGCAGCGCGGTGAAACCGGCCAGCCTTACGGGCCTGGCGAACTCCACGATCAACTGGTGAGGAAATCCCGACGCATTGTCTCTCCATGAAGTGTGCCACATCGTGGACGGATCGCCGTCAATCGCCTGGTCGGCGCCGTATTCCTCCGATTCCTGGCTGTCGGCGTGCGCCTTGGCGCCCAATGCCTGGAGGTGAGTGAGTGCTGGAGTGAACAATGTCTCCAGCAGGCCGGGGTCCAGTTCCTGGCCCGGTCGGAAGCGGGCCGAGCCGGCGTAGTCATAAAGACTCGCCAGCAACTGGCGCGCGGCCGGATCGTTGGTCAGGTGCGGCAGGTCGAAGCCGCTGACGAGCAATTCACCGCGCCCCACGCGGCCCTCGAAGATCACGCCCAGCTTGTGGTTGCGGGCAAAATTGTCAATCACCTGCACCAGCGGCCGGTAATCCACCGGCGTGCCGTCCAGGACGAAAAGCCGCGACTGCTGCATCAAATCGAACCATTGCCAATCGCTGTAAAACTCCGTCGGAAACATCGCGAACAACGGATGCCGCGGGTCGCACAGCAGTCCCATCGTGTTGGGTTTCTGGCTCGGAAACCAGACCGGACTCCAGAACACCGGCAGGAAACGCCCGCGCAGGGATTGCGCCGGGTTGAATGCGCGCGGGAAGAAAACAACCTTTTCACCTTTCCCCAGCGCCGCCTTCGCGTCCTCCCACTTGTCGCAAACCACAACGCCCGGTGGCCTCCGCGGCGCGACACGGGCTGGATAGACCCAAATGTCCCAGTCGTTGATGATTTTCGTGCCTCGCAGGCCAACGCTGACGGTGAGTTTGCAAGGCGCAGGGGCGCGGGCGAGTGAAGCCTTGATTTGCCCCAACGGTGTCAGCCGGCCGGTTGGCGCGTTGACGGGTGGCAATTGGCCGGACGCCACTTCGCGACCGTGCCAAACCTTGATCGTCCACGCCGGTCGCGCGTTGGACAGAGCGGCGGGACCGTAGTTCGCCAGGTCGGCCGTCGCCTCAAACGGTTCATCGCTCGTGTAAACGCGCTTGGGCATTCGCAGCAATGGCACGGTGGGCGAGCAAAACCGGCAGAACGCCGCCGGTGTGATGAAACCCTTCGAATCCCAGAACGGGTCGAGCAATCCCACCAGGGCCGTTCCTTGCGTCGGGTAATCCTCCAGGTCCAGCAGCGAAAAACCGCCGTAGCCCGGCGTGCGCAGTAGAATTTCGATCTCCTCCTTGTAGAGCAACGTGGCGAAGTTGCCGCTGGCCTCCACAAACTGCGGCTCAAGGTCGAGCAAATGTTTCCGCTTCAAGTCGTCGCGGATGATTTGGAAATTTTTCAACCGCATCACGCCGGTCCATTTCCGGATCTCCTTGAAATCCGGCCAATACATCCACTGGCCGATTTCGTGGCCGACGATCGGGCGAGCGTCGCCGGCGACGACATCGCGCAGGTCACGCTCCGTGCCCGGGCCGCGAATGCCGCGCCCGCGTCCCGCCTCGGTCCATTGGCGGTTGGCGGTGGTCTCTCCCGAAGACGGAGACGAATACAGATGGCGCGGGTCGCGCCGGATCAGCATCTTCACCCAGCGCGTCAGCAACCGGCGATTTCCGCCATACTCGTTGCCCAGCGTCATCAGGCAGAACGACGGGTGATTGCCGTAGGCGTCCATCATCCGCTTGAACTCCGCCTCGATGAACGCGTCGCGCATGGGATCCTGGCCCGCACTCACATTGGCCTGCGGCCCTTCGGCCTGAACCATGATGCCTTCGATGTCGGCCGCCGTGAACGCGGCCTGGGGCGGGCACCACGAATGGAAGCGGATGAAATTAAGACCGTAGGATTTAAGGATCCGGCAAATGCGCCGCCACGCCGCCACGTCGGTCGGCGGGTAACCGGTCAGCGGCCAGGTCGAACATTCCACCGTGCCGCGCAGGAAGAGCAGCCGCCCATTCATCGTGAATTGCGTCCCCCGGGTGGCCAACTGCCTCATGCCAAACCGGACCGTGCGCTCGTCGCCGTCCAGTTTCACCGTCACTTCGCTCAAATTGGGCGCGAACTCGTCCCACAGCTTCACGCCGCTCATGTCCAAAGTGACCTCCGCGCGTCCGCCTTTTTCATCCCACGAGGCCTCGACGCTTTGGCCGTTCACCCGCAGCCGGCCCCGGCCGGGCTTGCCGGTGGCGTTGCCGATTTTCACCACCACCCGCGCCCGCATCTTGTCCACGTCCGGATAGACCTGAACGTCGTCAATCCACACCGGCGGCGCGGCGTCCAGTTCGACGCGCCCGATGATGCCGTTCATGTTGCCCGGCGTGCCGCCGAACAACGCCGACACAAACCGGCCCAGGTAAATTTTCACCGTATTGTCCACGCAGATTGTCAAGCGGTGCCTTCCCGGGGCAACCCGGGTGCCGAAGTCATAGACGTGGGGCGCGATCAGGCTGTCCTGGGAACCCAGGCACCGGTCGTCGAGCCAGACGGTGGTGGTCCAACGGCAGCGTTCCAGAAACAAAGTCACCCGTTTGCCGCGCCAGCCGGCGGGAATCTTGATGTCGCGCTGATACCACGCCGGCCCGGCATAATCGTAAAGACGATACGGCCCTTCGAGGGTCGGCGGATTCGTGTTCCCCGGCCCCAGCCCGGCGTCGTCCATCGTGCCCGGCAGGTGGATTTTGAGGGTTCCGGGCAGCTCCCGCGAACAAGCCGCCGCGTTGGTTCCGCGGATTTCAAATCGCCATTGGCCGGCGAGCGGAATGGTTTCCGCGGCCCGTGACAGGGTGGAGAGGACCAACGACAGGGCCCCCGCGACCAATGACTTTTGGAGGAGTCGGTTCATGCCTGGTCAGGTTTTGGTCCCCAACAATAAATCCGCGGCGGGCGCATGGCGAAAAAATAACCGCACGACCCGGCCGGAACTCCTGCTCCCTTCCGGTTCACTCGCGCCCGCGGTTTACCGGGGTCTTGGCGAAGGAATCTTCCAATCCTTGTTCCAGTAAAGGCCCCAAAGCTTCTCCAGCGACACGGCTTGCACGTGTCCGTCCGTGATGGGAGGGCATCCTCGCCTTCGATGTTCGGCCTCGTATCAGGCGCCCCACCGCGCCGTCCATCGGATGCGCAAACTACTCCTTCACTTTGATCGGACGCAGTTTGATGTTGCGGAAGCTGACCGCGCCGTGATCCCCCTGGAGTGCGATGAAGCCCCTGGTGAACTTGGCAAAGAAGGGCATTTTCCCGAACTTGCTCCTGGCCACGCGCGCTTTGAAGTCGTCGCTGCCGAGGACATATTCAAAATATTTCACCCCGTTGATTTCATGCACGCACTTCTGCGGGGTGACCAGCAGCCGGACATGGTTCCACTGTCCGGCGGGCTTGGTGGCATCCAGGGGCCTTCCGGTCTTGGGATCCATCGGCGGCCGATACAGGGCGTAGAGCCAGCCGCACCGTTGCGGGTCGGCCGCCTTGGCATTGTCTTCGAGCTGGAATTCCGGGCCGGTTTGCCACACCGTGTCGCCCGCATCCGTGACGTGATACATGATGCCGCTGTTGCCACCCGGCGAAATGTTGTAGTCGAGGTCCAATTCAAACCAGTCAAACTGATCGGTCGTCACGATGTCCCCGGCGTTGTGCGGATCGGCGCAAATCAGGGCGCCGTCCTTCACCTGCCAGCCCGGACGAATGCCCGCGCGTTTGAAATTATGCCAGCCGTCGAAATTCGTCCCGTTGAACAACAATCTCCATCCGGCGGCCTTCTCCGCGGCGGTGAGGGTGTTGAGGTTTGCTTCCTCGGCGGCGGCAAACCGCAGCGCGACAAGACACGCCAAAGCGAAAACCAGTCGTCGAATGTCTTTCATAAGGCGGGACATTAACCGTTTTGCCACCATTTGACAACGAAAACCGGCAGGCTTCGGCCGCCCTGCCGCCCTGCCCCGCCACCGGTCGAGAAGGCGTGAAGTCAGGCCGGCGCGCGCGGATCAAAAAGGAACGCAGCGCCGGCCCGAGCGAAGCGCTTCATGACGTCTGGGGTGGGAATCTGGGGAGAATTTCCTATTGACACTGCGGCGGCAGTCGGGAGCATTACGGCTGTTTCAAATCCAATGAACAACCGGCACGACAGAATTCTCTTCTGGGGCTGCTTTATTGCCATCATCACCACCAGTTACGCCTTCATCAGCCGCATGATTTTGTGCGGCGGGCAATTTGTCACCGACTTCGGCCTCGACAAAGTCTCCGTCGGCGAGCTTCAGGGCGCGGGCGTCTGGCCGTTCGGCGTGAGCATCATTTTGTTCAGCCTGTTCATTGACCGCATCGGCTACAAGCTGGCGATGATTTTTTCCTTCGTCAGTTACCTCGTGTACACGGCTCTGGCGTTTGCCGCCTACCACGCCATCCACGGCGTGACGGGCGAGGCGCTCCTCGCGGGGCAGAAGCACGGCTATCAACTGCTTTATTGGGGCAGCGTCATTCTCGGCCTGGGAAACGGCACGGTGGAAGCTTACGCGAATCCGGTGGTGGCGACGATGTTCAATACGGACAAGACGAAATGGCTCAACCGCCTGCACGCCGGCTGGCCGGGCGGACTGGTCCTGGGCGGGCTTTGCACGATTGCGCTCGCCGGCCACCCGGACTGGCGCCTGACACTCGGGCTGATTTTGATTCCCGCGTTCATTTTCTTCTTCCTGCTCGCCGGTTTGAAGTTCCCCAAAAGCGAGCGCGAACAGGCCGGCGTCAGTTATCTGGCGATGCTCCAGGAACTGGGCGTGTTCGGCGCGCTCGTCGGCTTTGGCCTGGTGTTCGCGCAACTCGGACAGGTCTTCGGCTGGAGCGGCGGCCTGGTCTGGGGCCTGACCGGCGTGGTGGTCGTGACGTTTGCGGCGGTCACAAAATCCTTTGGCCGTCTCCTCCTGGCGTTTCTCATCGTCATCATGATGCCGCAGGCGACGACCGAACTGGGCACGGACGGCTGGATCACCTCGCTGATGCAGACGCCGATGCAGGCCGCCGGACACAACCCGGCGTGGGTGCTGGTTTACACCTCGGCCATCATGGTGATTTTGCGCTTTTGCGCCGGACCGCTCGTCCACAAGCTGTCTCCCCTGGGTCTCCTCGCGGCCTGTTCGGCGTTGGCGGCGCTGGGATTGGCGGCGCTTTCCAAAACCGGCAGCGCGGGCATGCTCATGATTTTCGCCGCCGCGACGCTTTACGGCATCGGCAAGACCTTTTTCTGGCCGACCATCCTCGGCCTCACCTCGGAACAATGTCCCAGAGGGGGCGCGCTGACGTTGAACGCGATGGGCGGCATCGGGATGCTGGCCGTGGGCATTCTGGGCGCGCCGTTCATCGGCTATTTGCAGGAATCCTCCGCGACAAGGCAACTGGAGTCGGCCAATCCCGCGCTTTATCAAACCGTGACGGTGAAGAAAGATTATTTGCTCGGCGCCTACCGGGCCATTGACCCGGTGAAAAGCGCGGCGGTGGCCGACGAAAAATCGCGGGCCGAAATCGAAGCGGCCACGACGACCGGGCAGTTCAACGCCCTCGCAAAAATGGCGCTGTTTCCGGTGTTCCTGCTGGCCTGCTACCTGGCCCTGATGGCGTATTTCAAATCCCGAGGCGGCTACCGGCCCGTCCGGCTCGATTCGAATCCGGTCAACCCAGGATCCATCCCGCCCGGTTCTCGCGCTTGATGAACGGCTCGGCTTCCGGCGCGTTGGTGGCGTGCATGGCCGGCCCGTCCCACTCGATTTTTGTCCCGGCGCGCAGCGCCACACACCCCAGCAGCATGATTTCGGTGAGCTGGGCCGCGACGGCAAACCGTGAGTAACAGTCCTCCGGCCGATTCGCCTTGACGGCGGCGATCCATTCCAGATGTTGCTTCAGGTCGCTGTCCCCCTTGAACGGGTTCCGCGGGATGCTTTGGGGAACCTTTCCCACGGCGGGATGTTTGGCCGAGTAGATGTATCGCTGGTCGTCGTTCAATTTCACAAAAAACTGTTCGCCGTAATCGTCGGGCGAAAAGATCTTGCCGCCGGTGCCGATGAGCACACAACCGCTGCCGGGCACATCGCGGCGGAACGCCTCGATGTCGGCGGTGACCTCGTGCGGCGGTTTGTTGCTGCCGTCGTGCCGGGTCGGATCGCTCGGCAGCGGCTTGCCGCCGTCATACCACCAGAGCGTGGCCGGGCCGAAGGCCAGTTTGTCGTGCCGGTGGAAAAAGGTCTTGTGCGCGGCCGGAACCAAGGCCTTGCGCGAGGGAAATTCAAACCGGATTTTCGAGCCGATGGGATACGTCTCGCGGTTCATGACGCCGAGGGCCTCGGCTTCGATCTCGGTGGGATAGCCCAGTTGCAGCGCGCGAAACGGCATGTTGACCGTGTGGCAGGCCATGTCGCCCAGCGCGCCGGTGCCGAAATCCTGCCAGCCGCGCCACTTGAACGGCACATAAACGTCCTCCTTGTAAGGCCGCATCGGCGCGGGGCCGATCCAGATGTCCCAGTCCAGCGTGGCGGGCACCGGATCCGAGCCTTCCGGCCGGCCCATGCCCTGCGGCCAGATCGGACGGTTGGTCCAGACATGGACTTCCCGGACCTGGCCGATGATTCCGGCCTGGATGCACTCGACGGCGCGGCGCAAGCCGTCCGATGAACTGCCTTGATTGCCCATCTGCGTGACGAGGCCGGTTTCGCGCGCCAGGTTCCGCAGGTAGCGCGCTTCGTAAATGGTCTGGGTCAGCGGCTTCTGGCCATACACGTGCTTGCCCAGCCGCATCGCGTGCGATTCGGCCATGGCGTGAAAATGGTCCGGCGTGGAAACGGTCACGGCGTCAATGTCCTTGCCCATCTCGTCGAACATGACGCGAAAATCCCGGTAAAACTTCGCGGACGCGTATTTCCGGCGCTGTCCGGCGCAACGCGCCGAATCCACGTCGCACAGCGCCACGATATTCTCGCTGCTGCAACAATTCGTGTCGCTCTCGCCCTTGCCCATCACGCCGATGGAGGCGATGTTCAATTTGCTGTTGAGGTTTCGGGCGCGCAACAGCGTGGGCACGCCGAACGTCACCGCGCCGGCGGCCAGCGTGGCGGTCTTGAGGAAGTTGCGGCGGTTCCAGCGGACCGCACGGGACGGTTTGGAATGTTTCATGGTTGGACAAAATTAACAGCCGGCATCAAAAAACAAACAAAAATTTTCGCCATTATTTTTGACCCTGCCGGTGCGTTGGCGGTTACCGGCAAAAATTCAAACCGCCGCCCCCACTCCGGCCAAAGGATTTGCGGGCGGCCCCTCGCCAACGGATTGCTTGCATTTTCCACCGCCTTTGAAAGAATGGCGCCCGGCTCACATCAACATCACAACATGAAAATTCAACTCCCTCTTTTGACCCTCTTCGCCGCCGGCCTCTGGCTCGCGGGTGCCACCGCCTCCGCCACGCCCATTCCTGAAGACTGCCGGATTGGCGGTTTTGCGCTCGGCTGCCAGTCGTGGACGTTCAACCATTTCACCGTCTTGGAGGCGATTGACAAGACCGCCGAGGCGGGCGGCAAGATCATCGAATTCTATCCCGGCCAGAGCTTCAGTCCAAAACATCCGGACTGGAAATTCGACCAAAACGCCACCGACGAAATGATCGCCGAGGTCAAGGCGCGGCTGGCCAAGGACGGCGTCCACGCCGTCAATTATGGCGTGGTGGACATTCCCAAGAACGAAGCCGAGGCGCGCAAGATTTTCGAGTTCGCCAAAAAGCTGGACCTTTACGCCATCACCACCGAATCCGTCGGCTCGATGGACACGATTGAAAAACTCGTCAAGGAATACGACATCCGCGTCGGCTTTCACGACCATCAGCGCCGCGCGCTCGATCCGCTCTACAAAATGTGGAATCCCAGCTACGTTTTGAGCGTGCTGAAGGGCCGCGATCCGCGCATTGGCGCCTGCGCCGACACCGGGCATTGGGTCCAGTCCGGCTTGAAGCCCGTGGACTGCCTGAAAATCTTGAGCGGCCACATCATCAGCGTGCATCTCCACGACATGAATGAAATGTCGCCCAACTGTCACGACGTTCCCGCCGGCACCGGCGTTTCGGACGTTCCCGGCATTCTGGACGAGTTGAAGCGCCAGCACTTCACGGGGAACATCTCCATCGAATACGAATACAACTGGACGAACAACGTCGTGGATGCCGCGCAATCCATCGGCTTCATCCGGGGTTACGAGGCGAAAGACTGATCACGCCCGCGCCGGCAACGCGCGCCTGCCCAAATGCCGCGCCGTTCCGTTGTCCTCCAGGAAAACGAGCCAGGTCTTTTCCACGGCGATGACTTCGGAAATTTCCGCCTCGTCCAACACCATGCACGCCGTCGAAAGGGCGTCCGATTCGGCGGCGGTGTCCGTCAAGGCCCACGCGCGATTCTCCCGCCGCGCGGGCTTGCCCGTGCGCGGGTCAAAAATGTGTCTGCCCTTTACCGCCAGACCGGAGCCGCTTAACGAACAATTTTTGAGCCAGTAGTGAACCGGCGATTGGTCATCGCCCAGACCGCACGACCAACCCGCTGTTCCCGCCGGCGCGTCGCCCGCGAGAACGCTGCTGCCGCCCGCGACGAGCAAAAATGCCGGGCAACTCCACTCGCGCAACGCCTCCGCCATGCGGTCGAGCGCAAAGCCCTTGCCGATGGCGCCCAGGTCCATTTCCAGTTTTCCGGAGTCGCAGCGGACGGAAAACTGTTCCTTCAGCAAAGTCCATTGCGGCGGCGCGGCCTGCGATTGCAGCGCGCTGGCGCAGACGGAAAATGCGCCGCGCGTGGCCATCTCCATTTTTTTTGCGGTTTCCAGGCAGGCAAACGCGGGCTCGCTTACGCGCGCTTGTTCGCCCGGCATGAGCCGCGCAATCCGGGCAATGTCGCTGTTCGCGCGGAACCGGCTCAAGCGGGATTCCAGATCGTCCGCCAGCGCGAACGCCGCCTGGGCCGTCTGCGCGGCGTAGGTTTTCTCCTCACCCGCGATGCGCGCCTCGAAGTGCGTCGCCATCGCGTAAAGGTTGAAAATGTGAATGTCGTTCATGGCGGGAAATGAATGGGGAGCGCGACCGTCCCGGTTGCCGTTGTCGGCGTCGCGCCGACAACCGGGGGCGGTTGGCGCAACGCCAACCGCCGCGCGCGCCGCGCCCGCTCCCCAACGCAAGCCAACACTTGAACCGGATTCATCGCGAGCGGTCCCACGGCGACCAGAGAATGATCAAGACTTCAGGCCGGACGCCAAAATACTCCGGGCGAAAATTTTTCAATTTGTCGCCGAGCTTTTCCGCAGCTTCCGGCGAGGTGATGAAAAAATCCGCCGCGCCGGGATTTTGACCGGGCTGCCAGAACCCGACCTGCGAGTATTTCCGCAGATACCACGGCAGCGGCCACGGGTCGGCGGCGACCACGGCGATGCGCGGCTGCGCGAGATTCTCCTGCCTTGCCAATTGTGCCAGCCGTGGCGGCAAGCGCAACAGATCCTCGACCGTGTGCGCATAGGCGTAGGGATTGTTTTCATCGGCCGGATGCAGGAAAACCCGTTGCCGCGTGTCCTGCGCAATCAAAGATCCAACCGCGGCGAGAGAAACCAGAACCGCCGCGCGAACGGGCAGTTTTGTCGTGGCGAACCAAATCCATTCGATGGCGAGACCGGCGAGCAGCGCCAGCGGCAGCCAGAAATTGAGCGCCAGCCACGGCGTTTTGTAGGGAATCGCACTGTAAATCGTGATGATGAGCAGCGCGTAGATCGCCAGAAAAAGGCGGCTGGCTGAACCGCGCGCGCGGAAGAATCCAAGAACCGCCAGTGCAAAGATGATTCCGCCCGAGCCGCCGCCGGCCAGCAGTTTGAGGTAATACCAAAAGGGCTTTTGATGGCCTTCACCGCCGGCGCGCGCGGCGAAGTTTGGAATGGCGCGGACTAAATCCGGCAGCGCCTGCCAGTCCCGACCAAACCAGGTGAACAGCAAAATAAAAGTGAAAAGAAAAGCGGTCGTCGCGGCCAGGATGATTTTCCAACCTGGAGCGCCGGGCGCCGTCCAGGCGCAGGTCAAAATTCCAAACGTTCGAGCCGGGACCGGGCCAGGCATTCCGAAATGGCGCGAAGCCGCAAACCGGCAGACGAAAAGCGCGACGGCGACGGCGAAGAAATGAAGCGCGGCGGTTTCCTTGCATGCGAGCATCAGCGCGGCGCAAAACCCGGCCAACGCGGCGGATGGAAGCGAGCTTTTCCGCAGCGCCTGCCAGCCGGACAAAATCAGGCCGAGCGTCACGGCGACGAACAAGGTTTCGTGGATGAAATAACGGCTGTAATAGAGCGGCAGCGGGGCGAAGGCGAACAACAGCGCGGCGACCAGGCACGGAATGAATCCGAACATTTCCACGCCCGCCCCGAACAACAACACCGTGGCCGTTCCGGCAAGAACGGGCGAAAGCCGGAGTTGCGATTCGGTCAACCCGGAGAAATTATTCGCTCCGAGCAATCTTGCGACGGGTTCGGCCAGGACGAAAAGCGCCGGGCCGTGCCGGTCTTGCGGGTCGTAATGAAAACTTTTGCCGGCGAGCAGCTCGCCGGTGATGTAGGCGTTGACGGATTCGTCCGTGTGCATGGGCCGTTCGCCGAGCCTCGGCAGGCGCACGGCCAGCGCGAACAAGGCGGCGGCGAAAAAAAAGGCCCAACGGATTCTTGGCGATGGCGTCGTAATCTTGATCGTTCTCCCAATCCTAATCGTCAAGCGGCACGAATTAAGATCAAGATGACGATCAAGATTAAGACAAAACTTTTAGGAGGCGGGTTTGCCCCAGACCTCGACCTCGATGTAGTGATTCAGCTTGTTCGTGGTGTTGCCCTTGCTGTAAAGCCGCACATAGCGGCCCTTGGCGCCCTTGGCGTCCATCAGCTTGCCCTGGTAGGTTTCGATGTAGGCCAGGTCCTTGCCCGCCCCCAGGCCAAGTTCGTTGGCATAGTCGTTGTTGAAAATCGTCGTCACGCCCTTTTCAAACTTCGGGTCGTCGGAAATCTGCACCACCACGTCGCGGTAAACCCGGGCCTGCGAGTGATAATGCCAGACGATGACGGCGTAGATGTCCGCCTCCTTTCCGAGGTCAATCTGCACCCACTGTTTGCCGGGGCCGAGTTCGACCCACGAGCCTTCGTCGCCGTCCTTGTCGCCGTCGGTGATGAGGTCGAGCGTGCCGACAATAGGCTCGCTGTCGCTGGAGGTGACCTTTTTGTTGAGCGCGAGGTTCACCGTGCCTTTGGGCACCATGAAATCGGGGCGTTTGCCATGTTGCGGCGGCTCGAGGTTCGGCACGTTGATGGGCACCGGCGTGCCGACGAACAGCGGCGGGGGCAGTTTGGTTTTCAGCGGGACCATGTCCTCCGCAGACGCGGTCGCCACGGCGAACAGCACGGCAAGCACAAACACGTTTTTCATGACCCGATTTTTCAAGCTTCGACCTCCTGGGACGTGATGGCAATTCTTTTTTGCGCGGGGATGGCCTCGTTGGCCTTGTGGATGACGTATTCGCTGCGGAAGGCCTCGTCGCCGGGGCAGGTCAACTTCGCCTGGCCGCGGATGGCGTTGAAGAAATTTTCCAGGTGCGGCTGGTGGATGTATTCGTTGAACGAAACGTTCATGTCGTATTTGGCGAGCTGCGCGGTTTCGCGCACGTCCACCTTTTCGGCGTCAGCGGGCGCGGGCGGCGCGGCGGCGGCACGGATGTAATTTTTTCGAACCCACTCGTCCCACGACGGCGCGCGGGCTTCGCGGTAAAGCGCGGTGATGCGCGGATCCTCGGACATTTTGAGCGCGCCGTCGTCCCCCATGAAATACTCGTAGTAGCCGCCCCCGGCGCTCGTCGTGGTCTGCACCTGGTAAAACGCCCGGACCACCCCCAGCGGCATGGGATATTCATAAATGACCATGGCGTTGTCATACCAATCCCGCTTCGCGAATTGAGGCGGTTTGTAATAATCCAGCCCGCCGCCGGCCATCACCGACTCGGCCGGCCGGCCCAGCCACCAGTTGAAAACGTCAATCTGATGCGCGCCCAGGTCGGACAACGGTCCGCCGCCCATCCCCTTGTACCAGCGCCAGTTGCGGAACTGGTGCATGTCCTTGTAGCCGTATTTGGCGAGCTGCGCCGGGGTCATCTCCGAATGTTTCGGCCAACCCAAATCCTCGGACACGGCGCGGTTCCACTGGCCGTTGACGGCGGTGAGCCGGCCGCAGAGTTTTCCGCCGTGGATCACGTGGTTCAGCGCGAAAATATACCGCGGATTGCTGCGGCGCTGGTGGCCGATCTGCAAAAGTTTTCCCGTCTGGCGCATCGTCTGCACCATCGAACGCGCGCCCTCGATGGTGTTGCTCATCATTTTTTCGCAATAGACGTGCAGCCCGGCCTTCAAGCAGGCGTTGGTGATGGGCGCGTGCCAGAAATCCGGCGTGGCCACCACGACCGCCTGCAAATCTTTTTCGCCCGCCAGCAGGTCCTGGTAATTCTCGTAGGCCTTGACCTCATGGCCCATGGCCTTCAAGTAACGCTGACCATAGGTGCGGGCGTAGGGCCAGATGTCCACGATGGCCACGACCTGGATGCCGGGGATGACGAGCAACGATTCCATCAGCACGCGGCCCTCGGCGCCGAAGCCGATCAGCGCCACGTTCAGCTTGCCGTTCGCGGATTTCGTCTGGCCGAAAACTTTCGCGCCGGGAGCGAGCATCAGGCCCGCGCCGGCGGCGGCCGTCGCGCCGATGAATTCCCGGCGGGTGATGGATGAATTTACCATTTTTTCAAAAGTGCCAGCTTGTTGTGCTTTGCCAACATCAAGGCCATGGCGACCAGCGCCACGTGGATGCCGAGCCAGGAAATGCCGTCGTCCTGCCGGATCAAAATCAACCCGAAGGTCAGGGCAATATAAATCAAGCCCTGCAGGAGCAACGACAGCCGCGTGCCCAGGCCAAGCAGCAGCATCACGCCGGTGACGATGAGCGCCGGGCCGATGAGATGACTGAACGCGGTCACCACGGACTGGGGAGCCAGCGGTTCGTTCACGAACTTGTCCTGCAACGACGGCGGAATGCCGACGTTGTTGGTCAGCGCGTAAAATTTTGTCTTCACTTCCACCATGGCGCCGCTGGGATCCGCCATGCCCGTCGTCGGGTCAATCAGCGGTTTGTGGACGATCTTGTAGCTGCCGAATTTTTCGACGCCCGTCAGGATCGCGCGCACCGCCAGCCACCCGCGCAGGACGAGAAACGCGAGCGTGCAGTCATGGCTGCCGCTTTCCTGGGAGCCGCCGGAGGCGTTTTGTTTACTATACAATGGTTCGTTCATGGGTGGTGAGTTTTTGGCAAACTTGTCAGGGACGCAACGAAGGCCGGACTTTTATTCTGTGCGGGTTTGCCGCTGGCGAAAGGCACGGTGTCAAAACTCTTCTTCATTCGATGAAATCAGGCCAGATGCCACGGTGCTCGGTAGGGGCGTGAAAGCAGTTTGCTGGCGGCGGGGTCATTGAGAATTTTCTCGTGTTTGACATCCCAGCGGAGCCTGCGTCCGACCAGCATGGAGATGAGGCCCAGATGTCCGGGAATGGTGGAATGATGCGCGGTCTCGACGGGCGTGATGGTGGGCTTGCGGGATTTGACGCAGTCGAGAAAATTCCGCCAGTGGTTGTTGGAAACATACAATTTCACCTTGGCCAGCTTGTCGGGCAGGTCTTTGTAGGGTTTCCATTCGGGATTGGAAGCGTCAAAGCCGCCACGGTCCACCCAGACCCAGCCGTCGGGGCCGATCCATTTCGTGCCGCTCCGAATGTCGTCATAACCGCCGGCGATGGTGAAGGGCACATCCACGGGGTAGCCAGTGACGGCCTTTTCATACATGGCTTCGATGCGATACTTGGTGCTGGTGTTCCAGACGGCGTTCGACGGCGGGAAATCGCCGTGGCCTTCGATTTCGGACGGCCCGGTATGATCAAAGCCCATCCCCCAGTGGGCGATGTCGCCGTGATGGCCGATCCAATCCATCAATTGTCCGCCGCCGGTGTTGTAGTTCCAGCGCCAGTTCATGTGGACGCGGGCCTGAATATACGGTTCCATTTTTGACGGACCAATCCACATGTTGTAGTCCAGTTCGGGCGGGGGCGCCGTGACGGCCAGGTCCCAGGCGGGAGTGCCCGGCACCACCTGGGCGGGGCTGGTAATGTGATCGTCGAGTCCGGCGAGTCTCTTCAAAAAGGCCGGTTCGGTGCCGGCAAAGTCGTGGTGGCCGGCAGGCAGGCCCACTTCCACCCGGGTTACATTGCCGATCAGGCCGTTGCGGACGATTTCGGCGGCCTTGCGGAAATTGGCGACGGAGCGCTGCCAGGAACCAGTCTGCCAGATGACTCCGTTTTCTTCGACGGCCTTCACGATGGCCTGCTGCTCGGCGATGGTATGCGCGAGCGGTTTCTCGCCATAAATGTCCTTTTTCCGGCGCGCGGCCTCGACCGCCGCCAGCGCGTGCCAGTGGTCGGGAACGGCGATCATCACCGCGTCAATGTCCTCGCGCGCCAGCAATTCGCGGTAGTCATGATACGCCTTGCAATCCTTGTTTTGATAGTGGTCGTTGACGGTGTCCACAGCGGCTTGCAGGTGATGCTTGTCGAGGTCGCACGCGGCCACCACCTGGCAGTCGTCCTGGTAAAGAAAATTTTTTGTGTTGCCCGGCCCCTGCATGCCCCAGCCGATGACGCCCATCGTGATTTTGTTGGACGGACGGTTCTGGCCAAACACGGACCCCGGAACGATGGCCGGCAAAACCAGCGCGGCGCCCGCGGTCTTCAAGAAACGCCGGCGGTTGAGCGAACCGGGCCGACGTGAAACGGACATTTGTTTTTTCATGATTTTCCGAGGGTTAAGGTTGACTATGCCGGCCCCCGGTTGCAATCTCTTTTTTCAAATCGCATCATTGTTATGTCACGCCCCGTCACTCTGTTCACCGGCCAATGGGCGGATTTGCCGCTCGCGGAACTTGCTCCCAAAGCCAAGGCGATGGGCTACGACGGCGTCGAACCGGCCTGCTGGGGCGACCACTTTGAAGTGGATCGCGCGCTCGACGAACCCGGCTACGTCGAAAAGAAATGGGCGCTGCTTCAAAAGCACGGATTGAATTGTTTCGCCATTTCAAACCATCTGGTCGGCCAGGCCGTGTGCGATTTGATTGATGAACGGCACCAAGCGATTCTGCCCGCCGAAGTCTGGGGCGACGGACGGCCCGAAGGCGTCCGTCAGCGCGCCGCCGAAAGAATGAAGGCCACCGCCCGCGCCGCGCGAAAGTTTTTCAAGGCCAAACCCGGCCGCCAAGGCGCCGATGATTTTCCCGCCGTGGTCACCAGTTTTAGCGGCTCGTCCATCTGGCACGCCGTTTATGCCTTTCCGCCGACAAGCCAGGATTTTCTCGACAAAGGCTTTGCGGACTTCGCCGGCCGCTGGCTGCCGATCCTTGACGTGTTTGAGACGGAAAACGTCAACTTCGCGCTCGAAGTGCATCCGACGGAAATCGCCTTCGACACCGCCTCCGCCCGACGCGCGCTTGCCGCCGTGAAAAACCATCCGCGCTTTGGTTTCAACTACGACCCCTCGCACCTCGGCTATCAGGGCGTGAATTACGTCCAATTCATCCGCGAGTTTGCCGGCCGCATTTTTCACGC
>JAGWMQ010000084.1 GCA_028873125.1 Verrucomicrobiota bacterium
GCCGCGCGCCTCGCGCACAAGGCCGGCGAAGGTTTCAAGGGCGCGATCAGCGAAGTCGGCATGAGGCAAAAACAGGATGTCGCCCTGCAAGCCGACGGTCGTGGCGGACACGGTTCGCCCGTTTTGTTCGAGGAAATGGGGATGCGCTATCTCGGCCCGATTGACGGACACGATCTGCCGCTGCTCATCAGCACGCTGGAATTCGCCAAGACGTGCGATCACCCGATTGTCATCCACATCCTGACGCAAAAGGGCAAGGGCTTTGACGCCGCACTGAAGTACCCCGAAAAATTTCATGGACTGGGACCTTACGACGTGAAGACGGGCGAAACGCCGGCCCCCAAACCGGGCACGCCGCCCAATTACCAGGACGTGATGGGCCAGACGCTGGTCAAACTGTGCCAGCGAGACAACCGCCTGGTCGGCATCACCGCCGCCATGCCCAGCGGCACGGGGTTGAAACACCTCGAAAAGGCGATGCCCGACCGCTACCACGACGTGGGCATCGCCGAGGAACACGCCGTCATTTTTGCCGCGGGCATGGCCACGATGGGGTTTCATCCGGTCGTCGCGATTTATTCGACGTTCCTGCAGCGCGCCTATGACTGCATCCATCACGACGTCTGTTTGCAGGACTTGCCGGTGATTTTCTGCATGGACCGCGCCGGCCTTTCGGCCAGCGACGGTCCGACGCATCACGGCCTGTTCGACATCGCCTATCTGCGCTGCCTGCCCAAGGTCATCGCCATGGCGCCGGCCAACGAGGACGAGCTGGCCGACATGATGTTCACCGCGACGCAGCAAAATCATCCGGCGTTCATCCGCTACCCGCGCGGCGCGGCGGAAGGCGTGCCCCTCAAGGACGAACCGGCGCTGCTGGAAATCGGCAAGGCCGAGGTGGTGCGCCATTTTTCCAACAACGGCAACCGCAAGGTCGCCTTGTTTGGCCTGGGCGCCATGAATTCGCTCGCCCGGCAGACGGCGGCGCAATTGATGGCCGACGGCTTCGACTGCGCCGTGGTCAACCCGCGCTTCACCAAGCCGCTCGATGCCGGCACGCACGAATTTTTCGGCCGCGCGGCGGATCTGGTGGTGACGCTGGAAGACCACGTGCTGATGGGCGGCTACGGCTCGGCGGTGCTGGAGTTGTTCAGTGAAAAAAGCATAACCACCCCCGTCGTGCGGGTCGGCTGGCCGGACCAGTTCATCGAGCACGCCACCAAGGTGGAGGAACTGCGGGCCAAACACGGCCTGACGGTCGAGAACACCGTCGCCAAGGTGAAGGCGCAATTGGGCGACGCCGCGTCCCAGGCGGCGAGATTGAACGAGGTGGCGTGACGAGCGGGCCGGACCGGCCGCAACTTCAAACTTGAAAGTCCGGGCGGCGTTTCCGACACTGCGCGCCTTGTGGCCGAGCCAAAAGAAAACCCGCTCATGGAAAAAATCGTGTCGCTGTGCAAGCGGCGCGGTTTCATTTACCCGTCCTCCGAAATCTACGGCGGCATCAACGGTTTCTGGGACTACGGCCCGCTGGGCGCCGAACTCAAACGCAACGTCAAGGAACTGTGGTGGCGCAGCGTGGTGTTGCAACGCGACGACGTGGTCGGCCTCGAGGCGACCATCATCATGCACCCGCAAATCTGGAAGGCCAGCGGGCACGTGGATACGTTTGCGGATTTGATGGTGGAGTGTCCCATCACGAAGAAGCGATTTCGAGTGGATCAAATTGAACCGCAGAACGGTTTAATATATCACTATTCAGGAGCCGCAGGAGAATCGCTGGTCATCATCAAACCACGCATAAACGAACCATTTTCTGTTCTTCTAACTGAGGGCAAGAACCCTGAAAGCGCTCGCAAGATTGCCAAGCAGTATTATGAACAACGCGGATTAATGAATCCAGTTCTAGCTGATGAACGGATTGAGAGAGCGGTCAAAACAAATCGCTATAATCCGGAAAACGGCGCTCTGTTAAGCGAACCGCGCCCATTCAATCTGATGTTCAAAACTTTTGTCGGTGCGTCCGAACCCGCCGAGGAAGCCTATCTCCGTCCCGAAACGGCGCAGGCGATTTTTGCCCAGTTCAAAAATGTCTTGGAAACGTCGCGCCAGAAGGTGCCCTTCGGCATCGCGCAGATCGGCAAGGCCTTCCGCAACGAAGTCACGCCGCGCAACTTCACCTTCCGCTCCCGCGAGTTCGAGCAGATGGAACTGGAATTTTTCATCAAGCCGGACGAAGTGGTCGAAGCCATTGCCGGCAAAGTTGGCAAAGTTTCCGAACCAACTCCCAACTCCCATCTCCCATCTCCCAATCCCGACTGGGGCTGGGAGGCGTGGCACAAATACTGGGTCGAGGAGCGGATCAAATTTTACGAAGGCATCGGCCTGCCGCGCGCCTCGCTGGTCGAGTATTGGCAGAAGCCCGAGGAACTGGCGCACTACGCGCGGGCGACGGTGGACATCCTCTACAAGTTCCCGTTCAGCAAGCGCGACGCCGGCGGCGAACTGGCCAGCGAGGAACTCGAGGGCGTCGCCGCGCGCGGCGATTTTGACCTGTCGCAACACGAGCGGTTTTCCGGCAAGCCGATGGGCGTGTTCGACGAAGAATTGAAGGCGGCGTGGGGCAGGCTCGACGAGACGAAAAGGAAGGAGTTGTGGCAGCGGTATTTTGAGAGTCGGGAGCAATACCTCACAAAAGCCGCGAAGCCGGACGAAACGCCGGAGCAGACTGAAAAGCAGGCCCGTGAAGACGCCGACGGCCTGGCCAAGGGCCAATACATTCCGCACGTGATCGAACCGAGCGCGGGCGTGGACCGGCTGATTCTGGCGTTGATTTGCAACGCCTATTGCGAAGACCAGGCGCCGGATGACAAGGGCCGGCTGGAAACGCGCGTCGTGCTGAAATTTCATCCGCGCGTCGCGCCGATCAAGGTGGCCGTCTTTCCGCTCTTGAAAAACAAACCGGCGCTCGTCGAAAAGGCGAAGGCGGTTCGCGATTTGCTCCGGCCGCACGTGACGGTGTTTTACGACGAGGCGGGCGCCATCGGCCGGCGCTACCGCCGCCAGGACGAAGCCGGCACCCCGTTTGGGGTCACGGTGGATTTCGAGACGCTCGGCGAAAAGGGGCCGGAATTCAGAGACGCGGTCACGGTGCGCGACCGGGACACGATGAAGCAGGAGCGCGTGAAAATTTCCGAACTGTTGAACTGGCTGCTGCCGAAAATCCGGTGAGCGCCTCCAGAAAGAAATGAACCAGCCGGCGCGCATTTCCCACGTGAGCATGGCGGTGCTGCTCATTCTGGCCGCCGGTCTGCATCTGGGCATATTGTTGCTCACCGCGCTGTTTGGTTACTTCGCGTTGCGGCTGTTCAGCTTCGGCCGGAGCAAACTGTTGGGAATGACCATTTATCTTCTAGTGGTGGCGGCCATCGGCGCCGGGGTGGCTTATTTTTCACGTCAAGTTTATGACGCCTTGCCGCAAATTGCGGACACCTCCATCCCGGCGGTCGTCGGATTTGCCGAAAAGAACGGGATCGAACTCCCATTTTCGGACTATGAGAGCCTGAAAAAAGTCGCCCTGGACGAAGCCAGGGAAGGCATCGCCGGCGTCGGGCGCTATCTGCGCGCGGCCACGTTCCAATTTGTGCTGCTCATCGCGGGACTGGTCGTGGCGGCGAGCCTGTTTCTGAGCGCCACATGGGGAACGGAAACCGACGCGCACACACCGCGCGACAGTCTTTACGCCTCGGTCGTGCGGGAACTGGTCGTCCGGTTCAAAACGTTTTACCAGAGCTTTGCAAAAGTCATCGGCGCCCAGCTTGTCATTTCCATCATCAACACCGGATTAACGGCGATGTTTCTGCTCTGGAACGGTTACCCGTTCGCGGCGGTGCTGGTCGTGCTGACCTTTCTGTGCGGCCTGTTGCCGATTGTCGGCAACCTCATCAGCAACACGCTGATCGTCGGCGTCGGTTTCACCGTTTCGCCGAAAACGGCCCTGTTGGCCCTGATTTTTCTCGTCGTGATCCACAAGCTCGAGTATTTCCTCAACAGCAAAATCATCGGCGAGCGAATTAAAAGCCCGATGTGGCTGACGCTGATCGGACTGGTGTTGGGGGAAAAATTGATGGGCATTCCCGGCATGATCCTCGCCCCGGTCGTCTTGCATTACATCAGGGTGGAGGCCTCGCAAAACAAAGTGTCAGGACCTGCGCCGGAGGCCGCCCAACCGCCGCCGAGGGCGCGATCCCAGAATCGGATTGATCAATGACCGGCAACGCAACCACCCCGGCGCTCAAGAAGCGCGCGCCGACGCTTTATTTCATCGTCGCGGTCAAATTGATCAAGGGCGCGGCGCTCGTGTTGCTGGCGCTGGGTGTCTTCACGTTGGCCAACAAGGACTTGCCCGAGATGTTCAGCCAGTTCCTGCACTGGGTGCATCTCGATCCGGAAAACAGATTTTTCAGCGGCATCGGCGTCTGGCTGGGAAACATCACGCCAGCCAACGTCCGGGTGGTGGCGTCGGGGACGTTTCTCTGCGGATTGTTTCTCATTATCCTGGGACTGGGGCTGGCGTTTCGGGCCAAGTGGGCCATCTGGCTGGCGATTGGCGAATCGGCGTTTTTCATCCCGATCGAAGTTTTTGAGCTGTTGCAACCACACAACCCCGATTCGCCGGCCCATCCGCGCGCGGCCCTGTTCGCCCATCCCAAACTCGGCCTGTTCATCGTGCTGGCATTGAACGTCTTTATCGTCTGGTACTTGTATGAAAACCGGCAACGCCTGTTCCGGCACCACGCGGACGGGGCGGGTTGACCCGGCGCCGGGAAGAATCCTTCACGCCTTGAAGGCCGTCACCGCCCCGACGCAGCGGCCGCAGAGCGTCGGATGTTCCGCGTTCGAGCCGACGTCGGTTTCCCAATGCCAGCAGCGCTCGCATTTCTGGCCGTCTGCTTTGGAAACCACAGTTCCTGAATTCATCATGGCACCCAACCGCTCTCCGTGTCCGGCTTCCGGTTGAATCAATGGAAAACGCGGTTCGATTTTTAGCTGCGAAACATTTATAAGTTCGCGAAATACTTCCTGATTTTCTACGGCAACGTGATGAAAACTGTAAGGGCTGAATGTTTCAACTTTGGCATCCAAAGATTTCCCAATTACCTTTTCCTTTCTCGCTTTCTCCAAGTCCATTAAAATTAAATTACGAAGCGAAAGGAGTTTTACCCACACCTGTCTTTCTTCGTCGGAAAGAGAAAATTTCGTTTCGTTCCAATTGGATTCGTGAACGGAATTAACATTTTTTCCCGGCGCCAATTCCCACGCTTCGTCCGCCGTGAAGGCCAGGATCGGGGCGAGCATCCGGCACAGGCCGGTCACCAGCCGCTGCAGCGCGGTTTGCGTCGAGCGGCGGCGCGGCGAATTCGCCGGGTCGGTGTACAGCCGGTCCTTGATGACGTCATGGTAAATCGCCGAAAGCTCGACGGCGACGAACTGGCTCACTTTTTGATAGACGACGTGAAATTCGTATTGGTCGTAAGCCGCGATGACTTCGGTTTCGAGCTTGGAAAACTCGCCGAGAATCCAGCGGTCCAGGCCGGTCAGCTTTTCGTCCGCCACGGCGTGTTTCGCCGGATCAAAATCGTAAAGGTTTGAAAGCTGGTAGCGCAGCGCGTTGCGGATGGCGCGGTAGGTCTCGGCGACTTTGTTGATGCGTTCCTCGCTCACGATGATGTCGTTGCGGAAATCCTGCGAGGCGACCCACAGCCGCACGATGTCCGCGCCCCACTTTTTCACGTAAGCCTCGGCGGTCTGCGGCTTCTCATAGACGCCCTGGCCTTGCTTGCTCTTGGAAATTTTCTCGCGGTCGGCGTCCACCATGAAGCCGTGCGTCAGCACGGTCCGGAACGGCGCGGCCCCGTTGCCCGCCAGCGAGAGCAAAAGCGATGACTGAAACCAGCCCCGATGCTGGTCGCTGCCTTCCAGATACAAGTCGGCCTGCCACGGTAGCGCAGGCGTCCCGCCGCCTGCTTCACGAGGCGAGGACGCCTCGTGAACTCGCAGGCTGGAAGCCTGCGCCACGTTGTGCAGCAATTCTGTCCGTCGCATTGACACGCTGCGCGAGGAACTGCCGGAATCAATCCACACGTCCAGCGTGTCGTTGGATTTGGCGACGGCTTCGGCGCCTTTCCAATCCTTCGGTTTTACCAAC
This sequence comes from Verrucomicrobiota bacterium, assembly GCA_028873125.1. Classification (GTDB taxonomy): domain Bacteria; phylum Verrucomicrobiota; class Verrucomicrobiia; order Limisphaerales; family UBA11358; genus UBA11358. The sequence continues at coordinate 6,209 of JAGWMQ010000084.1, forward strand.
GACCACAGTTCGGCGGCGGATTTCTCGAACCAGATGTTCGAGCCGTGTTTTTCAATCAAGTCGGCGACGTTGCGAACGATTCGAGCGTCCAGAAGCGCTTCGCCCTTCGCATCGTAAAACGCCGGCAACGGCACGCCCCAGGTCCGCTGGCGGCTGATGCACCAGTCGGGACGCGAAGCAACTGCGCCAATGATTCGAACCTCACCCCAACCAGGGATCCATTTTACATTGTTTGCAATTGTGTATTTAGCAAACCAACGCAAAGTCGCTTCTCTCAGGTCGCGATCGGGAAACTTCTGGTCGAAGAATTCGCGAATGTCATCAGATTTGTGGTCAATCTCAATGAACCATTGGTCCATGGCGCGGAAGATGACGGGCATCTTGCTGCGCCAGCAATGCGGGTAACTGTGGTGATAATTTTCCTGGTGCAGCAGCGCATGACGCGCGCGGAGTTCGTGCAGCACGGCCTCGTTCGCCTCGCTTTTGCCGTGTTTTTCCAAAATGGATTTTCCAACCAATTCCGCCGGCATCTGCTGCTCGATGGGCAAATCGTCCGTGTGCGCGAATTTTCCGTCGTCGTCCACCGGAGAATAAACCGGCAAACCGATCTTCAAGCCAAGATTGTAGTCGTCAAGACCGTGCCCGGGGGCGATGTGGACAAAACCCGTCCCGGTGTCGCTGGTGACGAATTCCGCCGGGAATAATCTTCCGGCGCGATTGCAGAAGGGATGCCGGTATTCGAGCCTCGCCAGGTCGCCAGTGGCCAGCGGCGTCTCACTGAGGTTCGTCCAGCCGCACTTTTCAGCGACCGCCGGAAGCAGTCCCCGAAACAACATGAGATTTTCGTCGCCGATCCTCACGGTGACGTATTGAAAGTCCCTGTTGTAAGCCACGGCGAGATTGCCCGGCAGCGTCCACGGCGTCGTCGTCCAGATGACGATGAAGGCTTTGTCGCGGCCGATGACGGGGAATTTCACGAAGATGCTCTGGCTGACGTGGTCCTGGTATTCGACCTCGGCCTCGGCCAGCGCGGTGCGGCAGGGAATGCTCCAATAGACCGGCTTTTTGCCGCGGTAAACAAAGCCTTTCTCCACGATGTCGGCGAACAGGCGCAATTCGTCGGCCTCGTATTCCTTGTCCAGCGTCAAGTAGGGATTCTCCCAATCGCCAAGCACGCCGAGGCGTTTGAACTGGGCGCGCTGGAGGTCAATGAACTTGCGGGCGTAGGCGTCGCACGCCTTGCGGATCGTCGCGGGATCAAGAGTCGCGGACGAGGCGGCCGCGCCCCCTTTGCGCAGGTCCTGCGAAACCTTGAATTCAATCGGCAGGCCGTGGCAGTCCCAGCCCGGCACGTAGGGCGCGCTAAAGCCGCGCAGCGTCTTGTATTTGACGATGATGTCCTTGAGAATTTTGTTGAGCGCGGTGCCGATGTGTACGTCCCCGTTGGCGAACGGCGGGCCGTCGTGCAGAACGAATTTTGGCGCGCCGGCGCGTCGCCGCTGGATGTTTTCGTAGAGCTTCGCGGCTTCCCATTTCCCGAGGCGTTCCGGCTCGCGCGCGGTCAAATCGGCTTTCATGGGAAAGTCGGTGCGCGGCAGGTTGAGCGTGTTTTTATAGTCCGTCGCCATGTGCAAAGAATCCAACCCTAACAGCCGCAAAACCCAGTGTCAACGAGCCGCCGGCGGCGATGAGATGGCGGGAAAAAAAACCGGGCCAAGCAGCCAGAAGGTGACCGAGAGGCCCGGGGAATTTTCGATTGGCACATCTGTAGGATAACGAAGAACTTCGGCCCGGGCCTGTGCCAGAGCGCGGACCGAAAATCGTCGGGCAAAATCAAAGAACATTGCGCGCCCGCGCCCGTGCGGAACGACTCATCTGTTAAGAATAAATCATAGTCGCTTATTGTTGTCAACTGATTTCAGTCATATATTAGTGAAATTAGGGTCCAGGCCGATTTTCGATTAGCACACGGTCGCCGCTTCCTTCCGACCGCCCTTTTCTTCCTTCCCGTCGCGCAGCGCGTGGCGGGCGGGCCAAGGCCCTCTCAGCCGGCGAAGCGCGACGCGCCTTCCGAATTTCGCAGCTTGACTTTGCCACAGGTTGCGGCCAAAAGCAAGGGCATGTTTGCATCAGAAGGCAATTTCTACGCGCGGTGGCGCTCCCATTGCCGCGCGGCGGACTTCCTGCATGACGAAAGCAATCCGCCCGCCGAACGCCTGCTGCAGGCCATCTGGCAACATCAGCGCATCCGGCGCGACGGCCTCCAAACCAGCGCCAGCGCGGCCCTCCGCGTGTTGCACCCGGGTTTTGCCAGCGCCGGGGGCGGACCGGACTTTTGCGGCGCGGTCATTCAATTTGCCGGCGAAGCCCCGCGCTCCGGCGACGTGGAAATTGACCTGCGCGCAGCCAACTGGCGCGCGCACGGTCATGACCGCAATCCCCGTTTTCAAAACGTCTTGTTGCACGTCGTTTGGGACGACGCGCCGCCGGCGGCAAACGGCCCGGCCGTTCTTTCGCTGAAAAACATTCTGGACGCGCCGCTGGCCGAACTGGGTTTGGCGCTTGAAAGCGAGCCTTCCGACGTGCTGCCCGAGGCGCTGCGCGGCCAGTGTTCCGCGCCGCTGCGCGACTTGGAATCCGGACCGCTGGCCGCACTGTTGCGCCAGGCCGCCACCGTGCGTTTTGAAAACAAGGCCGCGCAATTCCGCGCCCGCGCCCGGGGCGCCGGTTGGGAACAGACGCTCTGGGAAAATCTTTTCCGCGCGCTCGGTTACCGGCACAACGCCTGGCCGATGCAAACCCTGGCCGAATCACGTTCGCGCTGGATGCCCGCCGACGCCGCGCCTTTCGCGCTCCAAGCCCGGCTGCTCGGTCTCAGCGGCCTGCTTCCGCCCGACCTGACCCGCACCCGGAGGGGCGCCGACACCTACGTGAGGCGGATCTGGGATTCCTGGTGGCGCGAGCGCGACACCTTCAGCGATTGCGCTTTGCCGCGCGCGGTGTGGACGTTTCACGGCCTGCGCCCGGCCAACCACCCGCAACGCCGGCTGGCGCTGGCCGCCCACTGGCTGGCGTCCGCTAATTTGCTGCAAAAGCTCGAATCCTGGGGCGTTTCGGACCTGCCAGACCGGGCGCTCCCGAGGTCGCTGTTGGAAATATTGCAGATCGGTCGCGACGACTTCTGGTCGTGGCACTGGACGTTTCAATCGCCGCGCCTGAAACGGCCCCAGCCGCTGCTCGGCGCCTCCCGCGTCACCGACCTGGCGGTCAACGTGGTTTTACCATGGCTTTGGATCCGCGCCGGCGCTGGCGGCAACGCGGCGCTTCAGAAGCAAATCGAGCGGCGTTACTTCGCCTGGCCGCCGGCGGGCGACAATTCGGTCTTGCGTCTGGCGCGGCAGCGGTTGCTGGGCGCGACCCGCCGCCGCGTCCTCCAGACCGCCGCCGCGCAGCAGGGCCTCATCCAAATCGTTCGCGACTTTTGCGCCCGCTCCAATGCCCTGTGCCGACAATGCCGTTTCCCGGAACTGGCGCGCGATTTTGTGGCGAGCGAAAAAAAGTTTGAAACGGGTTCGACCGTGGCGAACGCGTAAGAGACGCCTTGGAACCAAACGGAGTCGCGGCGAACAAGGGTTGGTCCGGCGGATCACTTTAAATTGATCACGGGTGCGCAAAAAAAGATGAGGTCCTTTGGGCACATTTCACAAGAAAACCGGTTGTCATGGTTTTCCCGACAAGTCGCTCCTCAAAAACCGCCAAGCACGCCGTCAAAAGGCGTCGGAAGTCTTTACGAAACTGAGAAGTGGTCCAATCATTTGAACTCCAACACATTGCATGTTAAACACCTCTCGGGGCGGGCTAAGGCGTTGGAAATCCTTACACTTTCACAAGGCTGCATTTCTTTTAGGCGAAAAGATCAAAAAGAGTCTCACTCGTTAATCGTCTCATTTGCAGCAAATTGCAGCTTTATTTTCCAGCGGCGCCTTTCGGGCGCCAACCTTGGCACTTGGGTTGCTTGGATTCAGTCAACAGACGCGTTCTGCCGATAATAGAACGAAACAGCAAAGCCGAAGTTGGAGAACGAAATCGAGTTATGAAAAATAAATGGCTTACAATGGCGGGGGCCGCTGCGGCCCTAGTGGGATTGAGCACAGTTGCGCAGGCAACCATCATCACGGGCGACATTGAGATGACGGGAGACGTTACGCTTTACGGTGGCTCCGATTTATTGAGCGCCACGTCCGCAACCTTTGATAATGTGAATGTTGTTTCCTCATCTGGAGCGTATGGCAGCGTTCCCTCCGGCACATCAGTGGATTGGACTCCGAATGCTGTCAGCTTGAACCCTCCGGTTGCTCCTTCGGGCAATCTCTGGACATTTCAATACGGCCTATTGACCTACAGCTTTACGGCGACCTCGATGAGCCGAACCGTGGTGAATGACACGGAACTGGAGTTCTCGGGCGCGGGCAAAGCGACCATTACGGGCATCGGATCGCCATATCTCCCATTGGGATTGGCTAATTGGACTCTTTTCATTACCGGCGATGCGAATAGCGGTTACACCTTTGAATTCTTCGATCCGGCCAACTTCAATTTCACACCGGTTCAAACCCCGGATGGCGGCACGACTGCGGCTTTCCTTGGAATGGCGCTTTGCGGGCTGGGCTTTTTCCGCAAGAAGCTGATTGGCTGACCGCGTCAAAGTTTTCAGACCGATCTGCGACTGATTTGGGCAGGAGATTGTGCTCCTGCCCATTTCGATTTTGGAGCGCGGGCTGTGTCTGCGCCGACTTTCCCAGCGGATGAACCTCCTGGGCCTGGTCGAGTTGCACACCGCGCTTCATCACAAAGCCCCACGAACCGTGGAGCGCCGAGCACCGCCTCGGCCAGCTTCAAAGCCGTTTTCCCAACGCGCCGAGGCGGTGCTTGGCGCCCCGATCGAGTTGTTCGGGGGTTCAATGCGCGAAATTTTATTTCGGCGAATTCTCGCGGTGAAATCGTTTTCAGGTGGCACAGGACGACCCGCGCGTCGCGTTCGGCGAACCACCGGACAAAGGGAAACAACGGGTCTTGGAAGCCGATTTTTGGTCGCCGCAAAGGTCACGAACGGACTGATCCCTTGCGATTGCGGAGGCCAAAAAGCGCGCCGACACCCATAATCAGCAACCCACAGGCAGTCGGCTCGGGCACCGGTTTGGTGGCGACGGCTGTTGGGTTGTTCACATTGTTGGTGGTGAAAAGAGCTCCATTTCCACTGGAATTGTATTGCTCAATCTTGTTGCCGTTAAGATCCGCCACAAAAAGGTTTGTATTGTTGTCAAAAGCAAGCCCCGCAGGCTGGGACAGGCCGGAGGCGAAGGTTGTTCCGGTCCCACTGACTGTTCCCGGCCCGGTCGCGGCAAATTTTTCAACTGCGCCGTTGCCGGAATCCGCCGCATACAAATTACCGCTGTTGTCAAAGGCCAGCCCCCACGGACTGTTTAAGCCGGACGAAATCGTGGCGATTGAAGAACCCCCGGAATTGAATTCCGTGATTGTGTTGTTCGCAAGGCTCGCCGCGTAAAGGTTGCCGCCGCTGTCAAAGGCCAAGCCATAAACACCCACCAGCGAGGCAAAGGTCGTTCCCGACGTGCTCAAGCTGCCGGAAGTGTATGCAAATTCTTCAATGTTGCCGCTGGATGTATTATTGGCGTTGTTCGCCACAAAAAGGTCGCCGCTGCTGTCAAAGGCCAGACCGGCAGGGACATTCAAGCCCAAAGAGAGGGTGGTGATCAAATTTCCACTCGGATCGAATCCATCAACCTCATACTTGTTGCCAGAATAGAGGCCAAAATTGCCGACAAAAAGGTTGCCACTGCTGTCGAAAGCCAATGCGGAAGGCCCGTTCAGCAAGCCGGATGAGGAAGAAACGAACACCGTGCCATGGCCACTGGAATCGTATTGCCAAATTGAGTTGTCTCCATAGTTGGCCACAAAAACCTGTGCGTGGGCGAGGGTGGAAGTCATGGCGCCCAAGGCCAAGGTGCCGGCCAGCAGTGAAACCGAACTCAATTTTTTCATAAAAAGCGTTCCTATTAAACTGCAATTTCCCGGATTTTAAGTCCCAAGCCCCAAAAGTCAACAAAAAATAATGCGGTTTTCCGGGTCCGGGGTCATCAGACATTCTTCAACGCTCCCTGCGCCGGAATGCCAACCGATTCCATGCCGTCTGCTGCAAATTGGCGGGTTGTGGAATATGCCGGGGCCGGTCTGAAGCGCCCGCGCCAGGCCGCGGGGAAGGTTTTTGGGAGAGCTTCCACGATTCTCGAATTGCTGCATGGAACCTTGAACCGAAGGCAGGTAGGGCGCGCCACTACGTGCGCGCCGTCTGAGAGCAAGGCGCCTCCCTTCCCGTTCGCGGCGCGCAGGGGACTGCGCGCCCTATCAGAATGGTTCACGGGAAGACGATTTCTTTGCTGCAATTCATGCCGGCCTGTGGAATGCTTGCCATTGATTCAGATGTTGGAAAGGAAACGATGAGCAATACGGACATCCTGGCGTGGGCCGGCGTTGTGGTGTGCAGTCTCCTGGCCGTGGCGGTGGCCTGGCAGGCGGGGCGTTCGCTCGCCCCCTGGGCCTTCGTCGCGGGGATGCTGGCGTTTGCGGCCGAGAGCCTGTTTTACGGCCTGACCGTGGACGCCGTCCTGCCCGATGAAATGGTTTATTGGCAGGACTGGGGGCTGATGGCGATGTCGTTACTGCCAGGCATATGGCTTTTCTTCAGTTTGACCTATGCCCGCGGAAATTACCGGGAGTTTCTGGCCAAGTGGCGGCTCCCTCTGGCCGTCGCCTTCCTCGTGCCGGTGGGACTGGCGTTTTGGTTTCGACACGCGTTGGTGGTCTCCATTGGCCAGGCGGAGAACTCGGGCGAATGGCTGCTGGTTTTGGGACTTCCGGGGAAGGTTTTGAACGTATTCATTCTGGTCGGCGCGATTCTGGCGCTGATGAACCTGGAGCGCACCTATGTGGCCGCCGTGGGAACGATGCGGTGGCGCGTCAAATTCATGGTTCTGGGATTGGGGGTGATTTTTGTCGTCCAAGCCTACACCAGCAGCCAGGTGTTGCTGTTCCACAACACCTTGAACCTGTCCTGGCAATGGCTCAACCAACTCGCCCTGCTCCTGGGATGCGGCTTGATGGCGCGTTCGTTTTTCCGGACCGGCCACTTTGACCTGGATGTCTATCCGTCTCATTCGGCCCTCCATAATTCGCTGACCCTGATCCTGGCCGGGGTTTATCTGCTCCTGGTGGGCGTTTTTGCCAAGGTGGTGGCCTTTCTGGGCGGCGACACGGCCTTCACCCTCAAGGCGTTCGTGCTGCTGGTGGCGCTGATCCTGCTCGCCATCCTGCTCCTGTCGGACCGGGTGCGCCTGCAGACCCGGCGCTTCGTCAGCCGGCACTTTCAGCGGCCGCTTTACGATTATCGGTCGGTGTGGAAAAGGTTCATCGAAGAGACCGCCGCCTGCGTCAAGCAGACCGAACTGTGCCAGGCAGCCGCCAAACTGGTCACCGACATCTTCCAGGTGCTTTCGGTGACCTTCTGGCTGGCGGATGACCGGCGTGAAAACCTGACCTTCGCCGCCTCGACGTTTCTGTCCGAGGCCAAGGCCAGCGCCCTCAAACCGCGGAGCCAGGAGGCCATGGAGGTCATGCGCGCGCTGAAAAACCATCCCGACCCGGTGGACCTGGACACCTCCAAGGAACCGTGGGCGGCCGTCCTGCGGCAGTGTCACCCGGATGAATTTCGCAAGGGCGGCGACCGGATCGCCGTGCCCCTGATCGGCGGCGGCGAATTTCTGGGCTTGATGGTCCTGGGCGACCGGGTGAGCGGGGCGCCCTTTTCCTGGCAGGACTTTGACCTGCTCAAATGCATGGGCGACGAAGTGGCCGCCGGGCTGCTGAACCTGCAGCTTTCCCAAAAACTTTTGCAGGCCAAGGAACTGGAAGCCTTCCAGACGATGTCGGCGTTCTTCGTTCACGACCTGAAAAACACGGCTTCCACCCTCAACCTGATGTTGAAGAACCTGCCGGTGCATTTTGACAATCCCGCCTTCCGGGAGGACGCGTTGCGCGGCATTGCGCGGACCGTCACGCACCTCAACCAGCTCATCAGCCGGTTGACCCAACTCCGCCACGAGGTGCAGGTCAAACTCGTCGAATCCGATCTCAACGAAGTGGTCTCCCGGGCGCTGGCCGGCTGGGAGGATGCCTCCGGCGTCCGGCTGGTCAACAACCTGCGGCCCCTGCCCAAACTGCTTCTGGACCCGGAGCAGATGCTCAAGGTGGTAACCAACCTGGTGCTCAACGCCAGCGAGGCCGTATCCGCCCAAGGCGAAGTCCGCGTCGAAACACTCCAAAACAACGGCTGGGCGGTCCTGTCCGTGTCCGACGACGGCTGCGGCATGGACCCCGAGTTTCTCAACCGCTCCCTGTTCCGCCCTTTCCAGACCACGAAGAAAAACGGGCTTGGCATCGGACTGTTTCAAAGCAAAATGATCGTCGAGGCGCATCAGGGCATGATTCAGGTTGAAAGCCAGCCGGGCAAGGGCACGACGTTTCGAATCCTTTTGCCGTTCGGGAAACCAACGCCATGAATCCCGAACTGCTCATCGTGGATGACGATGATGAAATCCGCACGCAAATGAAGTGGGCGCTGGCGGAGGACTACGAAATCCTGCTCGCCGGCGACCGCGCCGGCGCCCTCGAAACATTCCGCGCCACCCGTCCGCCCGTCGTTTTGCTGGACCTGGGTCTGCCGCCGCAACCGGCCACCCCGGAGGAAGGGCTGGCGGCGCTGGCCGAGTTGCTGGCCCTGGACCGGCAGACCAAAATTGTCATCATCACCGGCCAGGGCGAAAAGGAAACCGCCCTGCGGGCCATCGGCGCCGGGGCCTATGACTTCCTTTGCAAGCCGGTGGAGATGGACGAGATGAAGTTCCTCCTCAAACGCTGCTTCCACACCGCCCAACTCGAACGGGAATACCGGGAGATGCAGCATTTGCTCCAGGGCGACGCCTTTGAAGGGATGCTCGGCGCCAGCAAGTCCATGCAGGCGGCGTTCGAGACGATCCGCAAGGTGGCCACCACCGACGCGCCGGTGCTCATCCTGGGCGAGAGCGGGACCGGCAAGGAAATGGCGGCCCGCGCCATTCATCAGCGCAGCGCCCGCAAAGACGGCCCGTTCGTGGCCATCAACTGCAGCGCCATCCCGGAAACCCTTCTGGAAAGCGAATTGTTCGGCCACGAAAAAGGCTCGTTCACCGGCGCCCACGTCCAGCGCCAGGGCCGGATCGAGTCCGCCGGCGGCGGCACGCTCTTTCTGGACGAAATCGGCGAAGTTCCCCTGCCCCTCCAGGTCAAGCTCCTGCGGTTTTTGCAGGAACAATCCCTCGAACGGGTCGGCGGCCGCGAGGAGATCCAGATTGACACCCGGGTGATCGCCGCGACCAACGCCGATCTCAAGAAAAGCATGGCGAGCGGCGCCTTTCGTGAGGACTTGTTTTACCGGCTGGCCGTGGTCCAACTGGTGATGCCGCCCCTGCGCGAGCGGGAGGGCGACATCCGGCTGATCGCCCAGTCGTTCCTCCAGCGCTACGCCGCCCAGGCCCGGAAGGCGGGCCTGACCTTCGACCGTGAATCCTTGCGCGCCCTGACCGCTTATCCCTGGCCGGGGAACGTGCGCGAATTGGACAACTGCATCCGGCGGGCGGTCATCATGGCCCCCGGCAAACGTCTCACCGTCCAGGACCTCGAGCTGCCTTCCACGACGGCCCTTCAGAGGCCCATCACCCTCAAGGACGCGCGGGAAACCGTGGAGCGGGAACTGGTTCAACGGGCCTTGCAAAAGCATTCCGGAAAAATCGCCGCCGCGGCCGCCGAACTGGGCGTCAGCCGGCCCACGCTTTACGAACTGATGGAGAAACTGGGCATTGCGAGGGAATAGCTGTCGGCTTGAAATCTTGGAATAGCCACTGGCGTTACCCATGCCCCTTCCGGTAGGGCGCGCAGTCCCCTGCGCGCCGCCAACTCACGAGGAGACGTCTTGGCCCCGGCGGCGCGCACGGAGTGCGCGCCCTACCACCCACCACAGCCAGTTGAGGTTCTCGCCCCAGAGATCGTGTTGCCGAATGCACGAGGTGGAGTCACGTGCATAGCCCTGTTTTTTGTTGACTTTTCCCACTCTGGACTTAAACTCTGACAGAAATGCAGAATGGTAAGTCTATGAAAAAAATGAACTCGGCTTGGTCTCTGATCGCCGCCCTCGCC
>JAGWMQ010000085.1 GCA_028873125.1 Verrucomicrobiota bacterium
CGAACTCGATTGCTCCCCGCCGGTTTTGATTCTCACCGGATTGTCCCACCAAAGCGAGCTGGCGCAGGCTGCGGGAGTCAGTGCCCTGGTGGAAAAGCCGGTGGATGTTCCCGCCCTGCTGGAACTCATGCGTGAGTTGCTGGTCAAGTCCGCGTCGGCGCGTCTCCAGAATTCCGGCCATCACCAGCTTCCCTTCTACCATCTGCGCGCGGCAGATTTTCCGGCAGCCGGTCCGTGGGCGAATCCGCACGTCGCTCCTTACGATCATTGGGGACTCAACGAGTAAGCGGCCGCATCTTCAGAAAGCCGCTGTCGCCTCGGGCTTTCACTGGCACGCCACCGGGTTCCAAGTCCAAAATGTGTCGCGCTTGATCGTCGGTTCAGGGCTTGTGTAATCGGAAAAACCGGTTCGCGGTTGAATCCAACGGCAGCGCGACCGAGAAATGGTCGTTCACGACGACCGGCTGCGGCGCGGTCACGTCGCTCCAAATGGCGTTTTGGAGATTGGTGGTTTGCGACAGGATGAAGCCGGGGTAGTTGGTGGACCATTGAAATGTCACCTTGTCCGCGCCGGGACTGGCCGCCAGGAGCGGCGCGGCGCTCACCGGTGAAATCACCACCGAAACGCCGCCGGCGTTGTCGCCCAAGGCATAGTCCGGCACGACAAAGATGAGCGTCTCGGCATTGGTGAAGGTGTAGGAATAGACGATGTTTGTGCTGTCACGTCCGAGCGGGCCGACGCGGATTTGATCATAGGTGCCGTTGGTGACGGTGGCGCTGTAAGCGTCGGTGGCATTGCCGTAGGGCGGCCATTCGGGGTCGCCATCGAAAATCTGCGCCAGGGAAGAATTGGTCGCCGCGGCGCTGTCGAAAACCAGGTAATCTTCGATCCACGGCGAGTTGTAGGTCCAGGCGGTGTAAATCTGATTGGTTTGCGCTGCGGTCAAGGCCGGGAACAAACGCACCGCGTCGGACGGGTTGATCACACGGAAGCCGTAGGTGCCGGCTTGAACCGTGTATTGCAGCAGCGTGCCGCCGGTGTTGAAGGGGTGATACCACAACGACTGATCGCCGTTGTAGCTGGCCGCGCCGTCGGCTCGGGCGTCAATGTTGATGATGGCCGTGTTGGACGGCAGATTGCTGGTGATCACCGTGCCGCCGGCCGCCGGGAACAAACCCGTGGCGAATGGCAGCGCCAGAACAGCCCCGACCAGCGGCGCAAATCGCCTTTGGACGCCGCGTAATCCGGCGGGCGGCAACTTGCGGTCTGCGGATTTTCGCCAGCCAAACATGGCGGGAGCCAATAAGTCAGTCAGGGTCTTCATTTTTTCTTTTGGTTGATGGGTTTCAGGAGTTCACAATTCATGGATGGGCGAGCCGGAAGAATAAATTACCCGCCGGCGGCGCGACGGTCACGCTCTCCAGGCTCCCGTTCGTCGCCACGGCGTAACTGCTCGTCGTCCAGTTGGTCGTGGTCAAGTCTGAATTCTGTTGCAGCACAAAACCCGCCGTCAGCGCCCAGGACACGACGACGCTGTTGCCCGAATGTGCGACCGTCAGCGTTGGCGCGCCGGGCGTCTGCACCACAGACACGAGGCTCCAGAATCCGCCCGTCAAGGAATAAGTTCCGCCGGTCATGGCGCCACTGGCGTCCGGCTGACCGATGGTGCCGCTGATGGAAGACTGGCCGTTCGTGCTGGTGCCGCCCCCGCCGGAGATTTTATACCAGTCAATGGAGTATTGCTGCGCGCGGGCGCAGACGGCAAGTCCGAGCAATGCCAGCGCCGCGACGAAACTCCGCCAGGGCTTGGACTGCGCCAGCCCGCTGGCGCTTTGGCAATGGCGTGGCCCCGCAGCCTGCCGGAAGAAAAGCGACAGAGGACTGCCGCACTCCAAGACGCTTCGCGCCATCCATCCGCCACATTCGATTTTCCACTGTCGAGTTTTCATACGCACCTCACTTGGGTTCTGCGATTGATTTTATCGTTTGTTCCAGATTGTCCAGTCGTTTTTTAGTATTCGTCTTTGCATTTAGGGAACCGGATTTTCACAACGTTTTCGCGCAAAGGTTATTTTTATCGTTTAATGATCAAAACGTTGAAAGACATGTTGGTGATGGATGCTATGTCGTCGTTGTAGATGTTCCAGTGCCCGCCGTAATAATAGACGCTGAAGGGGTGAGTTTCGTAGTTGGGAACGACGCCGGGAGGATTCCAGTTGTGCGTCACAAACAGCAGGGCGTTGGGATCGTTATCACTGAGTGGGTTGAAAATGGTGGTGATCCAACTGCCCAAAATAATGTTGGTGCTGTTGGCGACCTGAACGAACGCTGCCGTGGGCGTGCCGACACCCGCGCCGGACACCGCAACGCCGCCGTTGTCAACCCGCAGGGCGATGCTTGCCCCGCCGCCGCCCACCACGTGCAGCGCGGCGGCGGGTCTGTTGGTGCCGATGCCCACCCCGCCGGCGGCGCGGATGAGAAATTGATTGGTGTCCGTGGAGTGGAAAACGTTGGTCGTGGAAGTGTCTGACCAGACAAACGCGCCGCTGTTGGTGGCCTGGGCCAGGGTGCCGGCCGCCAAACTGCCGCTGCCGCCGGCCACATTGGTGTAGCCGCCGGGGATCACGGCGTAGGTGGCGTTGGAGAGAATGAGGTTGCCATAACCGCCGCCGATGACGGCATAGGACGTGTTTGTTTGGATGACGTTTCCTTGGCCGCCGCCGATGACGCCATAGGCCGGGCCGACGGAGCCGTTGATGACGTTCTGTTGGCCGCCACCGATGACGGAATGGTCCGCCCCCGCCGTGATGAGATTCTGCAGCCCCCCGCCAATAAACGACTCGTATTCATAAATCGCGTTCTGGTTCCCGCCGCCGATCACGGAACGGTAGCCGCCGTCGGTGCCCATGCCATCCGGGCCGATGACGTTGTCGTAACCGCCGCCGATGAACGCGTCCGCCGCGTTGCCGCGAATGCCGTTGAAGAGCCCGCCGGCAATGGCGGAATAACCGCTGTTGGTTTGAATCGCATTGTTCCAGCCGCCGCCGATGAAACCGTTTTGCGAGCCAATGGTGTGATGCGTGCCGCCCGCGATGATGGACCACGACGCATTGCTCAGAATCGTGTTGCCGAACCCGCCGCCGATGGTGGATTGCACATCGCCGCTCTGGATGGTGTTGAGCGCGCCGCCGGCGACGGTGGAAAAGGTGGCGTTGCTTTGGATTTCGTTCAGAAAACCGCCGCCGATGGTGGAATAAGACGCGCCGAGGACGGGATACGACGCAAAATCGCCGTAAGGATTATTGGTGCTGAACAGCGCAGCCGGCCCGATGGTGTTCCAACTCCCGCCGCCGATCGTCGTTCCAACCTGGCCCGCGGTCAGCGCATTGGACGGCGAACCGCCTACGATGTCCGGCGCGTTATTCGTGCTGGCGTCGGGAAGCAACCGCCAGGCGCGCTGGCCGTTCACGCGAAGTTCCAACGGCTGGTTGTCCGCCGTGCCGAGGAAATTTACGCCGGGCGCTGTGCCGGCATTGCCGCCGAGTTGCCAGAAAGCGCCCGCGCTCAATCCGCCCAGCGTCGCCGCGCTCACGTTGGTCAACCCGGCCCCGTTGCCGGCAAACGTGCCAGTGAATTGGTTGGCGGCGTTGTTCAGCGTCACGGCGTTGGTGTAAACCCCGGCAGCCAATCCGCCGCCGCTGGCGTTCTCGGCAAAAATCGCATAAGGCACCGGCGTGAGGGGCTGGAGCGGACTCAAGTCCACATAAGTGGCGGCGCCGTTGGTTTTCACGTCCACCTCCAGCCAGTAGTTGCTGCCGTTGAAAGTGCCGGCGCCAAAATCCAGGGTGACGATAAACGCGCCGTTGTTGACCGCAACCGCGTTGGTGAGCAGGGCGCTGCCGGCTTGGTTGTTGCCCAGCGGGTCCACAAACAGTTTGAACCGCAGATCATAGAGGCCGTCGGCCGGCGCGCTGTTGTCGTTGAGCCGGCCTTGATAGGTGAAGGCCGTGCCTTGGGCGTGGGCAGTTTCGAGTTGCAGGTGGAAGGTTGCAAGCGCCGGCAGGACGAGCGCGGCGAAGCGCCGCCAGGTTTTGGACTGCGCCCGTCCTCTGGCGCTTTCCCAGCGGCCGCGCGCGTCCAAAAGCGGCGGGCTGCCGCCGTCCAAGTCGCTTCGCGCCGGCCATCCGCGGCGATCCGGGTGGAAATTCGGGACTGGGGAGCTGGAATTCTTCATGGTGTGTCTCCTTTCTTTGCGTTAATGAGTTGTTCGAGTTTTTCCAATCGCGCCTTCAAATCCGCGTTTTCGGTTTTGAGGGCTTCAATCTGGGTTTCCGCTTCCCGCTTTTCGCTTTCGACTCTTTCATTCAACCCCTGGACGGCGGCCAGCGCCACACCGCCTTCGTCCACGGTGGCAATGTGCGTGTCGTCCGCGCCGTTCAAACCGAACGCGGCATGGAAATCCTGTGCCATCGGGCCGAGGTGTTCGATGCCCGGCCCATCCACCTTGTATTGCCATTCGGTGATGGGCAGGGCTGCCACTTTGGCCAACACTTCCCGGGGATTAACCGGGCTAAAATCCTTTTTGGCATTGCGGTCCGAGCCGTTGACCCAGGTGGTGCCGTTGCAATAGGCCCCGCCCGTGCCCACCGTCAGCAAACTGGTAGGCCCCGAGTTTCCAATACCCACGTTGCCGTTGGTATCAATCAACAGCCGCGAAACATTCGCCGTGCGGTCAATGATTTGAAACGAGGCCGACAAATGCGGGGCGCCGGTGTTGGCGCTGCTCTGGATGGTCCAACGATGCCCGCCGGGATCGCCGCTTTGAACGCTGACCTCGCAGTCGCCGGAGGCCGACACGACATGCAACCGCGTCGCCGGACTGGCGGTGCCGATGCCCACGTTGTCGGCAACCAGCACGTCGGCCATAAAGGTGTTCAGGCCGGTAAAGGTTTGATTGACGCCCAGCCGGGCTACGTCGGCGGGCAGCACCGCCTCGGACAGTGTGCCGTTGGTCATTTGCGCGGCGTTTAAGCCGGTCAGGCCGCTGCCGTTGCCGGTCAGGACGCCCGCGATATAAGCCGTGGTCTGGCCGCTGCCGATGCGGATGAGGTTCTCGTCGCCGGCGACGCCCGTATTGCCAATGTCAATGTTGGAACTGCCGGTGGTGATGTTGTAGCCGGCATAATAACCCAGCGCGATGTTGTTCGTGCCGTTGTTTTGGGTGAGCGCATAATAACCGTCGGCCGTGTTGCCCGCGCCGCTCGTATTTTCCAGCAGCGCATAATAGCCGAAGGCGGTGTTGTCGGCGCCGCTCGAGTCGGCGTTCAACGCCCAAGAGCCGACGGCCGAGTTTTGACTGCTGGCCGTGTTTTGCAACGCGTGGTAGCCGACGGCCGTGTTATCGGCGCCGGTCAGGTTGTTGACCATCGCGCCATTGCCGAGGGCCGTGTTGTCGGAGCCGCTGGTGTTGTCCGTCAGCGCATAGTAGCCGGCGGCGGTGTTGTAGTTGCCGGTCGAGTTTTGCGCCAGCGCCCAAAAGCCGAGGGCCGTGTTCTCGGCGCCACTCGAGTTGAGCGCCAACGCGTCGTTGCCGGCGGCGGTATTTTGGTAGCCGCTCGTGTTGGAAATCAGCGCGTAATAGCCAACGGCTGTGTTCTGGTAGCCGTTGGCGTCATCTTCCAGCGCCCCATAGCCCACACCGGTGTTCTCGCTGCCACTCACCGTCGCATTGCCCGCTTGCAAGCCCAGGAACAGATTTTGGGCGCCTTCGCTTAATAACAGGCGGCTCCCGCCGGAGTTGATGATCGCCGGGGCGGCCGGCAAGTTCAGTGTGCCGGCCAGCGTCACGCTGCCGGCGGAGAAGTTCCCGCTGGCGTCGCGGCTGACGATGGTGTTGGCCGTGTCGGCGCTGGTGGCCGTGCTGCCCAGGGTCACCGCGCCGGTCGCCGCTGAAACTGTCACCCCCCCGCCGCCAGCGAGTGAAATGACCCCGGCGTTGCTCAACGTGGTCGCACCGCCCAGCGCCGCAGGCCCCCCGCCGCCCAAGCCGACTCCGGCCGTCACGGTGATGGAACTGTTGGCCAATTGACTGTTGCTCACGCTGCCGCTCAATTGCGCCGTCGGCAACGCGCCCAACAGATTGCTGGCGCTGTTGGCAAAGATGGCGTAGGGCGCCGGCATCAACGGCTGTCGCGGCATCAGCGTGGTGAAGCCGCCGCCGCCGTTGGTCGCCACGCCGATGTCCAGCCAGCGCGATTGACCCTCAAACACGCCGGCGCCGAAATCCAGTTGGACGGTGAACAGGCCGTTGCTCACCGCCGTGGCGGCATTGGTCAACGGATTGCCAACGACGTTACCATTGGTCGGCGCATCGTAAATCGTAAATCGCAAATCATATATTCCGCCGGCGGGTGCGCCGTTGTCATCAAGCCGGCCCTGGTAGGTGAAGGCCGTGCCCTGGGCCAGCAAGGCCGGCGGGGGGAGGAAAACCGCGCTCCACAGCAGGCCCAGAAGGAGCAGGCGGGAAGAGGTGTGGGTTTTTCGGGTTTGGTTCGGGGTCGTTTTCATGGCGGTGGTTCGGTTTTGGAGTGGATGAAGGAATTGGCCTGTTGCCGGTCCGGCCGGGTCAATCGCCATTCGGCAAGGCGACTGCCCAAATCGAGACCAGCCGGGCGGGCGCTTGCGCCCGGGAAAAGATTGCCGTCGGCTTGCGGGTCGTCGCCGGCGTCCGGCCCCAGCGCTTGATGAAACGGAGTTTGCCTGGCCTTTCGCCACTGCGGCAGGAACGAGGTCGGTTCCGGAAACCGGTCCAATCTCGGCTGGACAAGCCGAGGCAAAACCCGGATGCCGCCGCGAGGCGACTTCGCGCCGGCCCCGGCCCGAGCCGGCGGCGCCGAGGCGCAAGCCGGAAACGCTGCGGCTGAAGCGTGGGTTGGCGAATGGGCAAGCGCGAGGACCAGCAGCAGCAGCCACGGTTCGGTTTTCATAACGCTCCGGTTCGCTTCGGGTTCCGGGATAAAACGCTCGAATGCATGATATTAACAACATTGCCGGACGGCAAGCAAAATCGGCAACATCGGTATCGCCCGGGAAATTCACCGGCTTCAGGCCTCTCCGGCCAGACCGTATAAACCTATGGATTTGCCTTTTCGCCCCGGCGACTCATCATGCCCTCATGATGCAATCGAGGGTGGGCGGGCTTTCGGTGCCGGGGCGATTCCTGTTTCTCTTTCTGCTGGCGATTGGTTTTTCAGCCGCATGGCTGGAGGCGGCCCCCGCCTATAAAAATCCGAACCTGCCCGTCGAGGAGCGCGTCCGGGATTTGCTGGGGCGCATGACGCTGGCCGAAAAGGCCCGCCAATTGGACATGTATGCCGGCTGCAACACGTTGCTGTCCAAAAACGACCTCATTGACCGCACCCACGCCAAGCCGGACGCCCCGTTCGATCCGCAAAAGGCGGAGGCGGCGTTCGGCCATCTCGGCGTCGGCTCCATCCACGACCTTTATCCCAGCCCGAAACTTTACAACGAAATCCAGGCCTGGGTGAGCAAGTCCAATCGCCTGGGCATTCCGGCCCTGTTCATCGAGGAGGGCTTGCACGGCTACCTGGCCTACGACGAAACCATTTTCCCGCAGAGCGTCAACCTGGCCTGCACCTGGAACCCGAAGCTGGCGCGCGAAACCGGCGCGGCCATCGCGTCCGAGGCGCGCGCCGACGGCGTGGACATGATTCTGGCGCCGGTGCTGGACGTGGCGCGCGACCCGCGCTGGGGACGGGTCGAGGAGGATTTTGGCGAAGACCCGTTTCTGTCGGGGCAAATGGGGTTGGCTTATGTCGAGGGGATGCAGGGCGATTCGCTGGCGACCGACCACACCTGCACCGCCGAGCCGAAACACTTTGCCGGATACGGCGCGCCGGAGAGCGGGTTGAACACCTCGCCGACTCACGCCGGCGAACGGGAGATGCGCACCATCCTGCTCAAGTCCTTTGAACCGGCCGTCCGCGAGGGCCACGCGATGGGCATCATGGCCGCCTACAACGAGGTGGACGGCATCCCCTGCACCGCCAATCCCTGGCTGCTCGACACCGTGCTGCGCGGCGAATGGGGTTTCCAGGGATTTGTGCTGACCGATCTCGGCGCGGTCCGCCGGCTTTGGGACGCGCATCACGTGGCCGCCACGCCCGCCGACGCCGTCTGCCTGGCGCTGAACTCGGGCGTGGACATGCAGTTCTACGATTTCGACCACGCCACGTTTCAAAACGCCGTCATGGACGGCCTCAAAGACGGGCGCATCTCCGAGGCGACGCTCGACGCGGCGGTGTCCCGGATTCTGCGCGTGAAATTTCTGCTGGGTCTGTTCGATCATCCCTTCGTGGATGAATCGCTGGACCGGCGCGTCCGCCGCTCGCCGGCGCATTTGGCTTTGTCGCTCGAAGTCGCGCGCCAATCCCTGTGCCTGCTGAAAAATGACGACCATCTGTTGCCGCTGAAAAAGGATCTGCGGTGCATCGCCGTCATCGGGCCGAACGCCAACGTCACCCAGCTCGGCGATTACGCCACCAAGGACCACACCGGCCCCGACGAGGGCATGGTCGAGCAGATCAAGAAACTGGTTTCACCGCGCACGCAAGTGCTTTTTGCCGACGGCGAAAACATTGACCAGGCGGTGGCCGTTGCCCGGCAGGCGGATGTGGTCGTGATGGGGTTGGGCGAAAAACACGGCATTTCCGGCGAAGGCTTCGACCGCTCCGAACTGGGATTGCCGGGGAATCAGGAGGAACTTCTCGAAGCCGTCGCCAAAACCGGCGTGCCCGTGGTGCTGGTGCTCGAAAACGGACGCGCGCTGGCCATCCCGTGGGCCGCGGCGCACGTGCCGGCGATTTTGGAGGCGTGGTATCCGGGCGAATTCGGCGGACGCGCCATCGCCGAAACGCTGTTTGGCGACAACAATCCGGCCGGGCGGCTGGACGTTTCCTTTCCCAAGCGCGTCGGCCAGTTGCCGGTCTATTACAATCATTTTCCGTCCAAGCGGAATGATTACGTGGATGGCGACGATTCCCCCCAGTTTGTCTTCGGCTACGGCCTGAGTTACACCTCCTTCAAATACGGGCGCCTCACCGTCACCCCTCCGCCGCCGGGAAGTTCCGCGGACATCCTGGTGTCGTTCGATCTGACCAACACGGGCGGGCGCGACGGCGACGAGGTCGCGCAACTGTACACCCGCGAGACGACCGCCAGCGTGGCCACGCCCGCCCGCGCGCTGAATGGATTTGCCCGTGTGCATTTGCGCGCGGGAGAAACCCGACGCCTCACGCTGCATCTGAAACAGGCCGACCTCGCCGTCTGGGGTGCGGACCGGAAATGGGAGTTGGAGCCGGGCGAATTTACAGTGTGGGTCGGGGGCAGTTCGGCTGCCAGTTTGTCGGCCACATTCACTCTGGGCCGCTGAGCCAGGGAAGACGCTTGAACGATGGGAGCGGCGGCCCTTCCTCGCGGCCTTATCGCCTAAGCGCCGGGTCCTCAACGGCTTGAAAATGCTTTACATCCCTCCGGCGGGTGGTTAAATTCCCATCGTTATTGAATATTATGGAAGCCAAGACGAAGACAATTGAGTCCTTCAAATTGCACGACGGCGACACGGGGTCGGCGGACGTGCAAATCGCGCTGCTGACGCAGCGGATCAATCATTTGACCGAACATTTGCAGAACAACCTGAAGGATCACAGCTCGCGCCGCGGGTTGTTGATGATGGTCGGCCAGCGCCGCCGCCTGCTGGACTACCTGCAAAGCAAGGATTTGGGCCGCTACCAGGCGCTCACCAAGAAACTGAAACTGCGCCACTGACCACACCAACCATTTTGCGGAGGCGGGCTTTCCTTTTTCAAGCCGGGCCCCCTTCCGCTCCCGGGTTCGGGCTGCAAACGCGAGCGGTCCGGACCCCCAATCAAAACCATCGCGAAAGAAAAATTCGTTGCCTCCGGGAAATTTCATTCAGCTCCGAAAGCCTTCGGAGTTCACTGAAGTTCCTCCGGCGGCGACGGGAAAGTTGAAACATGTCGGAAAAAGTCATCGCCCAGACGGGCGACAAGCAAATCATCATTGAAACCGGAAAGATCGCCAAGCAGGCGGACGGCGCCGTGACCGTCCAACTGGGCGAAACCATCGTCGTCGTGGCCGCCGTCGCGGCGGCCAAGGCCAAGCAAGGCCAGGAATTTTTCCCCCTGACCGTGGATTACCGCGAAAAGGCGGCGGCGGCGGGGAAATTCCCCGGCGGCTACTTCAAGCGCGAAGGCCGCCCGACCGAGAAGGAAATTCTCACCATGCGCCTGACCGACCGTCCCATCCGTCCGCTGTTCCCCAAGGGCTGGTATAACGAGGTGCAGGTGCAGACCATCGTGCTCAGCGCCGACGGCGAGAACGACCCGGACATGCTCAGCGTGCTGGGCGCGTCGGCGGCCCTCATGGTCAGCGACATCCCCTGGGCCGGGCCCCTCGGCGCCGTGCGCGTCGGTCGCGTCCAGGGCCGGCTCATCGCCAATCCGACGCACGCGCAAATGGCCGAAAGCGACCTGGACCTGGTGTACGTCGGCAGCGAAACCGAACTGGTGATGTTTGAAGGCTCGGCCAAGGAAATTTCCGAGGCCGACTTCAACGCCGCGCTCCAGTTTGGCCAGCAGGCCATCCAGCCGCTCATCGCCGCCCAAAAGGAACTGGCCGCCCGCGCCGGCAAAAAGAAGCGCGACATCACTCCCAACGTCGTCCCTGACGACGTGTTGCAGGAGGCGAAGACGCTGGCCGGCGGCCGCTTGCTGCCCGCCCTGCTCACGCCGGGCAAACTCGCCCGCGAAGCCGCCGTCAAGGCCGTCCAGGACGAGGTCGGCGCCAAGCTCGCCGAAAAATTCGGCGAGGAGAAAATCACCGACTTCGTCGTCAAAGACGCCTTTTATTCCCTGCAAAAGGAGGCCGTGCGGAGCCTGATTTTGAATGACGGCAAGCGTCTGGACGGCCGCGGCTTTGACGCCATCCGTCCCATTGTCTGCGAGGTGGGCCTGCTGCCCCGCGCCCACGGCTCGGCGCTCTTTTCGCGCGGCGAAACCCAGGCGCTCACGCTGGCCACCCTGGGCACCGGCGAGGACGTGCAGGAATTCGACGCCTTCACCGGCGGCGAAAAGGAAAAGAAATTCATCCTGCACTACAACTTCCCGAATTTTTCCGTCGGCGAGACCGGCCGCATCGCCGGCCCGGGCCGCCGGGAAATCGGCCACGGCGCGCTAGCCGAGCGTTCCATCGAGCCGATGGTGCCGCTCAAGGACTATCCTTATTCCATCCGCGTCACCAGCGAGATCATGGAATCCAACGGCTCCACCTCCATGGCCACCGTCTGCGGCGGCTCGCTGGCGCTCATGGACGCGGGCGTGCCGCTGGTGCGGCCCGTCGCCGGCATCAGCGTCGGCCTATGCACCGAATACGGCGCGGACAAAAACATCGCGCGCTACCAGTTGCTGACCGACATCCTCGGCTGGGAGGACGCCTTTTGCGACATGGACTGCAAGATCGCCGGCACCGAAAAGGGCATCACCGGCTTTCAACTGGACCTCAAGCTGCGGGGCATCCCGCTGTCCCTGATGGCCGAGGCCGTGGAGGAGGCGCGCGTCGCCCGACTTTTCATTCTGGGGGAGATGGCCAAGACGCTGGCCGCGCCGCGTCCGGAGATCAGCAAATACGCTCCGCGCATCGAGACCGTCAAAATCAATCCCGAAAAGATCGGCGCCCTCATCGGCCCGGGCGGCAAGAACATCAAGCGGCTCGTCGAGGAGTCCGGCTGCGAAATTGACATCGAGGACGACGGCACCGTCAACATCTTCTCGGTGACCGCCGAAGGCATGAAGATCGCGCGCGACGCCATCCTGGGCATGACCGCCGAGGCCGAGGTCGGGAAGATTTACCGCGGCAAGGTGGTCACCACCAAGGAATTCGGCGCCTTTGTCGAATTCCTGCCCGGCAAGGACGGCCTGGTGCACATCAGCGAACTGGCCAACTTCCGCGTCAAGAAAACCGAGGACATCGTCAAGGTGGGCGACGAAATCGCCGTCAAATGCCTCGGCGTGGACGAAAAGGGCCGGGTGCGGCTCTCGCGCAAGGCCGCGATGGCCGAACGCGATGCCGAAATGGCCGAGCGGAAATAAGCCCGAAAACTGAAGTTGAATGGGGAGTTTCCACGATTCTCGAATCGCGCATGAAGACCCTCAACACAAAGGGGCTTGCGGCAGGTTTCGCCCGACGTTTCCAGAAATCGCTCAGCATCTTCGTCGTCGTGGAAAATCGGTTCCGCCAGTCGCCGCGGTTCATCACATGAGGAACCGTCCCCGGCGACTTAACCCGTAACTTGCGCGCCAAATTGCATCCTGGCCATCCTGCGGAAACAGACCGATGCTGTTGACCGACCCCTTTGCGACCCCTTTGTGTGGTCCTTTGTGCCACTCTCAAATGCGCAGGAAGATTTTGCGGGAAAACATCCACCACAGGATCGCCCACTCCACCATCATCACGAACGCGCCCAGCAGCAGCGGTTCATAAATCGGGCCCAAAAGCTCAAAGTCGTGATGCCCCAGGTGACGCAGCAGGGCCAGCGCGATGGAGCCAGCGAAGACCTCCGAGATCACGTAGGCGGCGATGGAATTCATGCCCACGACCTGGAGCGGAAACGCCCAAGCGCGGTGATTCCACACGTCCATCACCAGGTAAAGTCCCGCCAGGATGAGCAGGCACCAGCCGCCGCTGAACAGGGTGAAACTCGGCGTCCAGATGCGTTTCACCACGGGGCAAATCCCGGCAAACCCGAGCAGCCCACCGGCGGCAATGCCAATGACCCCCGCCAGGGCAAGCCAGCGAACTTTGGCGAATGGCGGGCGTTCGCTGCGCAACACGCCGCCGGCGAGCAGGCCGAGAATCATCGTGCCCAGCGTCGGAATGAAGTTGAGCGTACAATAGCCGCCATAATTGTGGCCGAACGGGCGCGCCCGCGGGAAAAGATTCAAAAACCAGGTGTCGAACGCCCAGGCCAGGTTGGTGTTCAGGCTCCAATGCGCGGCGATCCCGGGAAGCAACTGGTCGGGCTTCACCCCGGCGCGGACCCAGTCAAAACCCGGCCCCGGCAACGGATACAGTGCAAAGGCCAGCCAATATAGACACAAAATCGCGGCGAACACACAGCATTGAACCCGAACCGGTCGCAACGCGAGCAGATACAGAAAACCATACCCGAGGCCGATTTGCGTCAGGGTATCTTCAAAAGTCCAGTAGGTTTGAGAACGGCCCAACGAGCGGAGGAAGACGCCCAGCAAAACGAGCACGAGGGCGCGCCAGAAGGCGTGCGCCGTGCGTCGCCATTGCGGTTGTCCCACGCTCATCCGACGCGCCAGCGAATAAGGCAATGCCACTCCGACCAGCAGTGAAAATCCCGGCTGAATCAAATCGTGCAGTGAACAGCCGATCCACCCGACGTGGGATTGCTGGAAGGCCAGGAACGCCCAAAGTTGGCTGCCCGGCAAAGCCTTTGCCACTTCTGTGACGCCAAGGACTCCACTCATCATCAAGAGCATGACCAAGCCACGAAAGGCGTCCACCGAGCCGACGCGTTGCGCCATTCTCTTGGTGAGTGGGTTTACCCCTTGCGTTTCGCGCAAATCAGGGGCCGTTGATTCATCTGTAACGCTTTTCATTTCGTCGCCCTCAACCCGCCCCCCGTAATTGCCGCGCGAGGCCGTTCAGCAGGATTCGTTGCGCCACCAGCGGATGAATGTCGGCGGCCTCGCCGGCCAGCGCGGCTTTCAGCGCCGGCAGATTGAACAACACCACCTCGCCTTTGCCCGCCGGGATCACCGCCGCCCCCACGCCCACGCGAAAAATATTTGTGGCCGGGCTTTTCCATCAGACGCGTTTTTCTTCCGCCACCGCCGACTTCACCACAGGCGGGCTTTCCCTCGGACGGACCAGGACCAACACCACCACGGCCGCGATGATGTGTAACGACCCCATCATCACCAACACCGGCGTGTAGCCTTGCCGTTGCAGGATTTCTCCCACGACCCACGACATGATGATGCCGCCGAAAGTTCCGCCGGCTCCGGTCAGGCCGTAGGTGCTGGCGACCTGGTGTTTGGGGAAAAGGTCCGCCGGCAACGTCAGCAGGCTGGCCGCCCAACTGGGATGGCCGGAGGTGGCAACGGTGATGAAGAGGATTGCCAAGTAGGGGTTCGAGGTGAAGGCCGCCAACAGCGCGACCGGCATGACGGCGGCACTGATGCACATCGCCAGTTTGCGCGCGGGCAGCACGGACATGCCGCGTTTCATGAACAATGTCGGCATGAAGCCGCCCAGGGAACTGAAAATCCCCGACCCCAGGAACGGGACCCAGGCAAACATCGCGATCTGCGTCAGGTCAAACCCGCGCGCCGTGGAGAGATATTTCGGGAGCCAGAAGACATAGAACCACCAGACCGGGTCGGTCAACATCCGGCCGATGAAAATGCCCCAGAACTCGCGGCGCTTGAGGATGTCAATCCAACGAGCCTTTGAGTCGGCCGCGACTTTGGCCGGATCCACTTCCTGGCCCCGCCGGATGTGTGCCAGTTCGGCGGCGCCGAGATGGGGATGTCTTTCCGGATCGTAATAAAGCCACAGCCACGGGATCAACCACAGGAAGCCCACCACCCCGGTCACTACGAAAGCCGATTGCCAGCCGTAATGAAGAATCAGCCACGCCACAATCGGCGGCGCAACGATGGCGCCCAGACCGGAGCCGGCGGTGAAAATACCCGTGGCCCCCGACCGTTCCGAGGCGGGAAACCATTCGCCGACCGCGCGGATGCCCGCCGGAAAATTCCCCGCCTCGGCGGCGCCCAGCAGAAAGCGGCACAATGCAAACGAACGGACGCCCCGCGCAAACGCGTGCCCCACGCAGGCCAGCGACCACATCGCCACCGCCACCGCAAAGCCAAGCCGCACCCGCAACCGGTCAATCGCCCACCCCGCCATCGCCTGCATGATCATGTAAGCGACAAGAAAGGCCATCACGATGTGCGAGTAGTCTATTTCCGAAAAATGGAGTTCCTTGCAAATGGTCGGCGCCGCCACCGACAGGGTTTGGCGATCCAGGTAATTCAGGAACGTCGCCAGAAACAGCAGCGCCACCATGTACCAGCGCAGATGCTTGATGACTGCGCCTTTCCTGGGCGGAAAATCCAAATTTCCGACTCCGACCTGACCCGCCAAAATGTCTGGCGGCGATTTCATCGGCGTCTCACCAGGGCGACGGCTTTCGCCACCACCGCGCCGTTGGCGCCTTCACCGCTGAAAGTCAGGTCCACCGTTTCGCCGGCGTCGAAGCGGTAAGCGCCCAGGCGCAACCATTTGATGCCCTCCTGGCTTTGGTCGAGGACCAACCGTTGCGGACCGGTCGGCGTGTGAAAGATCAAAGGCGTTTGGGTGGAATTGGTCCATCGCGAGGGAAACCACCGGACCCACAAGTCGTATTCCCCGCTGGTGGTCACGCGCGGCTTGAAGCGGATGAAGCCGGCGTTGGCGGCGGAAGGGTGAAGCACCAGTTGCGTCAGGAAGGTGACCAAGCAGTTTATGACGGTCGCAACGCTTCCCCGATCCATTTAAGGGAAATCCATCAGTCGGGCGATTTTGAAACATTTGAACTTCCGTTTTGCAGCCGCTGCCCACAGGTAATCGTCAATGCAACCAACTCCATTATTCAGCGCGCCCAGCAGAAAGGTCATCTCAAAAATCGCATTCCAAAGAAGTATGAGTGCTATTTGGACGACAAGGAATCTGACAGCAATAAATATCCCAAA
This sequence comes from Verrucomicrobiota bacterium, assembly GCA_028873125.1. Lineage (GTDB taxonomy): Bacteria > Verrucomicrobiota > Verrucomicrobiia > Limisphaerales > UBA11358 > UBA11358. Next base: position 15,865 of record JAGWMQ010000085.1, read on the forward strand.
ATAATTTTGGCAAATTGCACGACAGCGGCCGTTATTGCAAAATATGTTCGTTCAGAAATTTCAAAGATTGATCCACAGGACATCGCTGAATCAAATGCGGAGAGCAACGAATACCCAACTGTCCTAATTGTCGGGACGAAGCAATACTTGAAGGCGGTTGACAAGCATTTCAAAAAAGTCGGCATTGCGTTTGAATACACCCAAAGTGAGGAAATCAGTTATGGCATTATTGAGGCATATGAATGGCTTCTCCGAGACGGCGAATCAAATCTCGGATGGCGTATCCTGGCCGAAGTATTCTTTGAGGAGGCAGAGCAAAAACGCATTGTAATGGGTTCTGAAACGGGTGCAAAAATGAAGAGCTTGTTGACCTCCAATTTTGTAACTGCCCATCTCCGCGCCATAGACCTTGTGCGAGCGATCC
>JAGWMQ010000086.1 GCA_028873125.1 Verrucomicrobiota bacterium
AGATTGCCTGGACCCTGCTCGCGCGGGGCCGGTTTGAGGCCCAAGGGATCGTCCTGGCCGGCGGCTTTGTCAAACACCCGATGCGCGCGGCGGTGCGTCTGGCGGAAAAAATCACCGGCCGGATGTCGAACGCCCTGTTCATCCGTGTGATCTTCGGCTACGCGAAAGTCGCGCGGTTCCGGTTCCGCCATTCGCCGGAGACCCTGGCCACGATTGACGAATTCATCTCCCGCCGCACGGAACTGGACCGTCGCGCGGCGCAGCATCGCCTGCATCTGGTAGCCGAAAACGATCCGCGCCCGATTGCCCGCCGGACCCGGGGGCCGGTCTTTGGCTTGAGCGGCTGGCTCGATCCCATCGCGCCCTGGCCGTGGGTGCGGCGATGGCTGCGAAAAAGCTGCCCGGCCTTGCGCGATTACCGGGTCCTCCGCCGCGCCGACCACAACGTCCTGAGCACCGCGCCGAAGCCGGCGGCGGAGCAGATTTTGAAATGGATCAATTCAGCCACGCGTGGTGATTCAAAACCTTGACTCGAGAGGCGTGGGATTGAGGGCCCCTTGTCCGCCAATTTTCGGATTAAACCTGCGGTCCGAAAATGCAACCCGCCGGAGCGGTCCGTCGCGCCGCGCTTCCCGCCTTCGCAAATTTGGAACTACAAATCCGTGATCGGCTTGTGCCGCGGCACGAGCAACTTCATGACGGCCCACGCGATCAGATAACTCAAGGCGCAGACGACGAACATGAGGAGGTAGGCCGTTTGCGGAGCTTGTTTGAAAATGTCCGTCAACCGGCCGGCCAGCATCTGCACGATCACGCCGCCGATGCCGCCGGCCGTGGTGCCGATGCCGGTGACCGAGGCGACGGCTTTCTTCGGAAACATGTCGGAAACCATCGTGAAGAGGTTGGCCGACCACGCCTGGTGCGCAGCGGCGCCGATGGAAATCATGGCGATCGCCAGCGTGGCGGCGGCGTTGCCGAAGCGGCTGACGTCGCCGAAATACTGCGTCAGCAGCACCGTCAATGGCGCCAACGCGATCAGGAACATCGCCGTCGTGCGCGCCCGATAGACCGGCATCCCCTTCTTGATGAGCGTCAGGGGAATACTGCCGCCGTAGATGCTGCCGACGATGGAAATGCCGTACACGATAAACGTCGGCCACATCACCTGCTTGGTGGCCATGTGGAACTGCTTTTCCAGATAGTCCGGCAGCCAGAACAGGTAAAACCACCAGATGCCGTCGGTCATGAACTTGCCGAAAAAGAACGCCCAGGCCTGGCGGTAGCCAAAAAGCCGCCACCAGGAAAACCTCGCCTTGTCTCCGTTGGCGTCCGCCGCCGCGGCTTCGTCGTCAATGTGAATGTAGTTGAATTCTGCCCGGGAAAGCCGCTTCTGCTGGCGGGGCGTGTCGTAGAGCCAGAACCAGAAGAAGATCCACAGAAACCCGGACGCGCCGGTGAGAATGAAGGCCATCTTCCAGCCGAGGGAGTGATTAAAGCTGATCAGGATCAAGGGCACCACCAGCGCGGCCACCATGGCGCCGGCGTTGGAGCCGCTGTTGAAAATGCCGGTGGCCAGGGCGCGCTCGCGCTTGGGAAACCACTCGGCGACGGTTTTGATGGAGGCGGGAAAGTTGCCCGCTTCGCCCACGGCAAACGCACTGCGAATGATGATATGCGAGACCAGGAGCTTGCCGACGAAGGCGTTGACGATGCCGCAGACCGACCAGAAGATGAGCGACAGGGCCAGTCCCAATTTGGTTCCGATGCGGTCAATGACCCAGCCCACCAGGAGCGTCATGCCGGCGTAAAACGCCGTGAAGAAGGAGGTCAGGTAGGCGAACTCGGTATTGGACCAGCCGAAGCCGCCGCCCGCCGCCGGCACACAGAAGATGTAATCCTTCAGGTAACTGATGACCTGCCGGTCCATGTAGTTGAAGGTGGTGGAAAAAAACAGGAGCGCGCAGATGATCCAACGGTAATGGCGGAAGGCCGGGACGTTTTGACTTCGGGAATCCATAGACGCGCGCAGACTTATCGGAAAGCCCCCGCCGATTCAAGCCCCGAAATCCGGGCTTTACAAGCCGCGCGGCCTTGTGCAAGGCTGGGCGCATGAAATGGAAAAAACTTCTGCCGATCCTGCCCGCGCTAATGCTGGCGGGCTGTGCCACGACGAGCACCACGTTCACCAACCTGACGCCGCTCCAGCAGCCGCGCAACGCCGACAATCTGTATCCCGTCGAGGTCTCCCTCCAGACGACCCAGCAATCACTCAACTGGAACAGTCTCCAGCCGTTCGTTCTGGTCAACAACCAGTTGTATCCCATGCACCGCACGCCGCTCATGAACAACCGCTGGGAGGGGTTCGTGCCCGTCCCGCCGGGGACGAACGACGTGATCTACCGCTACAAATTCAACTACCTTTACAACCATTTCGGCTCGGCGCCCAAACCCGGCAGCGTCTATTCGCCGCAATACGAGCTGAAAATCACCGGTCAGTGACGCGGGGTCGAGGTTTGGAGCCGCCGGTTGCAAGCCGCAGGTTGAGGGCGACCGCTTGCAGCTTCATTCGCTCCTGCTGAACCGGAAATTGGAACCCCGCCGGCGGCGGGTAACGGTTTGCTTTCGGCAAGGCGCGCGACTCCGTGCCGGCTTGGCCCTCCCTCCGTCCCAAGCCACCGACCAAAAAGAATCAACTCACGGCTCGGCGGCGATTTTCAGCGGCAGTTTCAGCCGGATGTCGTCGGAGGCCGCGCCGATCAGCAGTTCGTAGTTCCCCGGTTCGACGGCGTATTGTTTGCGCGCCGGCTTCCAGGAGCGGAAACGTTCCACCGGAATCGCCATGGTGACTTTGGCCTCCTGCCCTTGGGCCAGATGAAGTCGGGCAAACCCGCACAGGGTCTGCCGCGCTTCGGATTCCGCCGGATGCTGGCGCCGGAAATACACCTGCGCCACCTCATCCCCGTCGCGTCCGCCGGTGTTTCTCAAGGCGAATGTCAGTTGGATTGTGTCGCCTGCGGTGCAGCGGGTCCGGGCCAGCGCGGCGTCTTGGTAGGCAAACGTGGTGTAACTTAAACCGTGGCCGAAGGCGAACAGCGGTTTGCCCCGGAAATAACAGTAGGTGCGATTGGCCATCGAATAATCGTCAAACGACGGCAAATCTTTTGTTGACCGGTAAAACGTGACCGGCAGACGCCCGGCGGGATTGACGGCGCCAAACAACACCTGCGCCACCGCCAGTCCGCCCTCCTCGCCCGGATACCAGGTCTGCACAATCGCCGGCAGGTGTCTGGCCGCCCACGGCATGGCGATGGCGCTGCCGCTGCAGTTCACGAAGATCACCGGCTTGCCGGTCGCGCGCAAGGCCTTGAGCAAGTCCTCCTGAACCGCCGGCAACTCGATGCGTGTCCGGTCGCCGCCCAGGAATCCCTGGTAATTGTCCGTGCCTTCTTCCTTTTCCAGAGACGCATCCAGTCCGCCCACATAAATGACCACCTCCGCCGATCTGGCCGCCGCGAGGGCTTGCGCGATCATTTCGAGCGACGGTTTGTTGGAGTCGTCGTCCTTCAACGCCAGCGGGCACCCACGCTCATAAATCACGTCAATGTTCGTGCCCGCGACCGCTTTGATGCCGTCCAGAATGGTCACGGGATGCGACGGCCGGCCGTGGTAATTGCCCTCCAGCGCCAACACCGAAACTGCGTTGGCCCCGATGACGGCGATGCGTTTGATTTTCGCGCGGTCCAGCGGCAGCAGACTTTCGTTCTTGAGCAGCACGATGGATTCCTCCGCCACCTTCAACGCCAGCGCCCGGTGTTCCGGGGTGTCGTTTTGGGCCAGGGTGAGGTTCGACCACGGCACCAGGTCCGGCGGATCAAACAATCCCAGCCGGAACCGCGCCGCCAGCGTGCGGCCGACCGCCCGGTCAATTTCCTTTTCCGAAAGCAAACCCTGTTGCAGCAACCGGCCCATCGCCTCGAAATCCAGGCGCGGGTATTGACCCTCGCGCGTGTCGGCCACCGTGCCCGAGAACAGGTCGCAGCCCGCTTTGACGGCCGCCGCCATCGCCTCCTCGGGCGTGGCAACGTATTTGTGGTCCAGCCAGATGTTCCGGATCGCGCCCCCGTCGGAAACCACAAAACCGTCGAACCCCCATTCCTGGCGCAGCAATTGAGTCAGCAGAAATGGACTGGCGCAATCCGGCACGCCGTAATGGGCGTTGTAAGAAGCCATCACCGACCCGACGCGCCCATCGCGCACGGCCGCTTCAAAGGCCGGCAGATAGGTGTCGTAAAGGTCCCGTTTCGGCGGCTTGGCGTTGAAGGAGGTCCGATGCAGTTCCGGCCCGTTGTAGTCGTCGAAATGTTTCGCGCCGGCCAGGGTCTTGACGTATTGGGGATTGTCGCCCTGCAAGCCGCGAATGAAGGCCACGCCGAACTGCCCCGTCAAAAACGGGTCCTCGCCGTAGGTTTCCTGCCCCCGGCCCCAGCGCGGGTCGCGGACGATGTTGATGTTGGGCGCGTAGAAACTGATGCCCTCGTGCATCACCGAGTTGCCGTGGTGCTTGCGGATGTAATCATTGAAATGGGCGCGCGCCTCGGTGGCAATCACGTCCGCTTCCTCGCGGATCAGCGGCGGATCCCAGGTGGCCGCCATGCCGATCGGCTCTGGAAAGACCGTGGCGAAGCCGGTGCGCGCCACCACGCCGTGCAGACATTCGTTTCGATAACTGTAAGCCGGAATGCCCAGGCGCGGGATGGCCGGGGCGTCCGCCAACAACTGCGAAGTCTTCTCGGCCAGCGACATCCGGCTGACCAGGTCGTGAACGCGGGCGTCCAGCGGCGCCGACGGGTCCTTCCAAATTTCCGGGCCGGCCACGACCGGCGGCCTCAGCGCGGTCGGATCGGCGGCGCCAATGACGTTCACCCAGTCCGCCGCGCGCGCGACCATCGCGGAGACTGACAGCGACAGGACCACGGCAGCGAGGTTCAGATTCCAAATCAAATTTGCGGGGCGGTGATGGTTGGCTGATTTCATCGGATAAAACAAGGTGGTGTTGAAGTGTGCGGAAAAAAGCCGGTGGACGCAACCAAAACCATTTTTTCCGTGCGCTTTTCAATCCGGCGGGTGCTATACGTTGAACATGACGCCGGACAGCGAATTGCTCCGCCGCTACGCCCGGGCCGGTTCCGAAGACGCCTTCGCCGAACTGGTCCAACGCCACGTCAACCTCGTTTATTCCGCCGCCCTCCGGCAGGTCGGCGACGACGCGCACCTGGCGCGGGACGCGGCCCAAAACGTCTTCATCGCCCTGGCGCGCAAGGCCCGGCCGCTGTCGCGCCGCAACAGCCTGACAGGCTGGCTTTACACCAGCGCGCACTTTGCCGCGGCGAAAATTGTCCGGGCGGAACAGCGCCGGCGCGGTCGCGAGGGACAATTTATGCGCGAGCCGAGCAATGAAAACACGCCTGATGCCGATTGGGAGACAATCCGCCCCGCGCTGGACGAGATCATGCACGAACTCAAAGCCGCCGACCGCGAGGCCGTTTTGCTGCGTTATTTTGAAAACCGCCCGTTCGCCGAGGTCGGCGCCAAGCTCGGTCTGAGTGAAAACGCCGCCCGGATGCGCGTCGAGCGCGCGCTGGAAAAGCTCCGCTCCATTTTCGCCAAGCGCGGCATCTCGACGGCGGCGGCGCTGGCGGCGCTCCTGTCGGCCAACGCGGTTCAAACGGCGCCCGCCGGCCTGGGCGCGGCGCTCGCGACCGCTTCGGTTTCGGCCGCCGGAACGGGAGCGGCTTTCACCCTCCTGAAATTTATGACTGCGACACACGTTAAACTCGGCATCAGCGCGCTGGTCGTGGCCGGCGCGGCCACGGCAATGGTGATGCAACATCAAACCCAGACCCGATTGCGCGACGAGGGCGAATTATTGCGCCAGCAAATCGCGCAACTGAAAACGGACAACCAAAGCCTCTCCAATCGCCTCGCGGCGGTGGGCCAAGCCAAATCACTGACGGACGAGCAATTCAACGAATTGATGCGGCTTCGCGGCGAAGTGGCTTTGCTGCGCCGGCAGAACAATGAACTGCGGCGGTTGCGAGCAGAAAATCGCCAGCTTCGGGCGTCGCTGGCCACCGCAAGCCAAAACCAACAAGCCTCGGAAGCAAATTCGGCGGCTGAACAGGAGAAGGTCTTTGCTATAAATGAAATGAACAACGCCAAACAATTTGGTCTGGCAATGAGGATGTATGCGGATGACCACCAAAACCAATTCCCAACCAACTATGAGGAAATGACCAATTACCTCGGTAACGATCCAAATGTTTTGAGCAACATGAGCCAGTTTCAAATTGTCTATCAAGGATCGTGGACCAATATCACCAATCCTGCGTCCGCCATTGTTGCCGAGGGGCAAGCGTGGCAGACGGCGAGCGGAACGTGGGCCAAAGTTTATGGTTTCGCAGACGGCCACGTAGAAACTCACATTTCGCCGGACGGCAACTTTGAGACTTACGAAAGCCAGCACGAGGTTGCGCCGCCAGATCAAAATCAATAAGGCAGCGGAAGCTTCGCCGTCAACCCGCGGCCGCGCCGGGGATGTCCTGACTTCAAAATTGGGTAGGGCGGCCAGTCCTCTGGCCGCCGCAATCCCAAAAGCCGGCGCGCACGGAGTGAGGCGCCCCACCGAAATCAGGACGCCACCGGAGCCGGTCATTTCTTAGGCGTCAGCAGATGAACTTTTGGAAAATATCTCGCGATTCTTTCGGCGTCGCGCGTGGCCAGATTCCATTTCATGGTTGCCGCGTGCGCCCCGATGAAAAAATCCGGCAACGGAATTTTCGGCGCCAGTCCGCCGCCCGAAGCGCGCCGCGCCGCGGCATAGCGCCGGTATGCCGAACCGCAGACGGCTGAGGCCGCCGCCGGCAAATCCAAAATTTGCAGCCCCAGCTTTTGGATTTCCGGCGCGATGTCCTCCGGCTTTGGCGAGCCGGCGCAAAGTTCCGCCAGCGTCACCGCATTGACGCCTCCGCCTTCGCCCGCGACGGCTTCCTCAATCAGCCGCGCTGCCCAGGAATGATTGACTTGCGATGAATCACGCGCGTCAACCACGACGTTCGTGTCGAACAAGATCACGGCTCGCGCGTCAATTCGCGCAATTCCTCCCACGTCATGTCGAACTTCATTTTGCTGTTTTTAATCGCGCGGCGGACCTGGGCTTTGGTCATTTTTTTGGGGGGCGGCGGCGGATTCAACCGGGCCAGATGGAAATGATTTTCGTCGCGCTGTTCGCAGGCGAAAACGTCACCCGCCTTCGCCCACGGAATCACCACGCGCTTCTTGCTGTCGGCGGTAACGGTCATTGGTGGGACCATCCCACGACGCCGGATTCTTGTCAATACGGCAATGGAAATCGCGCCGTCAGGTCGCGCACGCGCCCGCGGACCTTGTGCGCGGCCTCGACGTTTTTGACCTCCAGCAGCACCTCGGAAATCATGTCGGCGATGGCCGCCATTTCCGGCTCCTTCATGCCGCGGGTGGTCACCGCCGGCGTGCCCAGCCGGACGCCGCTGGCCAGGAACGGCGAGCGCGTCTCGAAGGGAATCGTGTTTTTGTTGACCGTGATGCCGGCCTCGTCGAGCGCGGCCTGGCATTCCTTGCCGGTCAGGTCCTTGACGCCCACGTCCACGAGCATCAAATGATTGTCCGTGCCGCCGCTGACCAGGCGGTAGCCGTTGCGTTTCATGCCCTCGGCCAGCGCGGCGGCGTTGCGGACGATTTGGCGCTGGTAGTCCTTGAACGACGGCTGCAGCGCCTCCTGGAAACAAACGGCCTTGGCGGCGATGACGTGTTCCAGCGGCCCGCCCTGGATGCCGGGAAAAACGGTGGAATCAATTTCCTTGGCAAATTTCCCGCGGCACAAAATCAAACCGCCGCGCGGCCCGCGCAACGTCTTGTGTGTGGTGGTGGTCACGAAATCCGCGTGCGGGAAGGGACTGGGATGCAGGTCCGCCGCGACCAGGCCGGCGATGTGCGCAATGTCCGCCAGCAGCCAGGCCCCGAGCTCGCGGGCGATCTCGCCCATCCGCCGGAAATCAATGATCCGTGGGTAGGCGCTGGCGCCCACGGTGATCATCTTGGGCCGGTGCTCGCGCGCCATGGCGGCAAGCTGGTCGTAATCAATGCGCTCGTCGTCCCGGCGCACCCCGTAATGGACAATCTCAAAAAATTTGCCGGAAAAATTGACCTTGTTGCCGTGGGTCAAATGGCCGCCGTGGCTCAAGTCCATGGTGAGCAGCTTGTCACCGGGTTTGAGCACGGCGAAATAAACGGCCATGTTCGCCTGGCTGCCGGAGTGCGGCTGGACGTTGGCGTGTTCGGCGCCGAAAAGTTTTTTGGCGCGGTCAATCGCCAGTTGCTCGACGGTGTCAATGTTTTCACACCCGCCATACCAGCGCTTTTTGGGGAGGCCCTCGGCGTATTTGTTGGTGAGCACCGAGCCTTGGGCCTCCAGGACGGCGCGGCTGACGAAATTTTCGCTGGCAATCAGCTCGATGTTTTCCTGCTGGCGCCGGCGCTCGCGCTCGATGGCCTCGGCGACGGCCGGGTCCACGTTGCGCAGGCGCAGCGACGGCGGCGCCAGGCGGACATCCATTTTTTCGACGCGCCGCTCGTGGCGCCCGCCTTCAAAGCGGGCGTTGAAAAAGGCCTCGAAGATTTTCCGGGCCTGCTCCGGCGGCGTGTCTTTGCCGCTCAGGCAAAGGACGTTCGCGTCGTTGTGCCGGCGCGCCATGGCGGCGGTCTGTTCGTCGGCGGCCAGCGCGGCGCGCACGCCGGGCACCTTGTTGGCGGCGATGCACATGCCCACGCCGGTGGTGCAGACGAGCAGACCCAGCGCCGCGCGGCCTTCGGCGACGGCCTGCGCGACGGGCTGCGCGAAGTCGGGATAGTCGTCGCCGCCCTCGCGGGTTTGGGCGCCGAAGTCGTCCACGGTCAGCCCGCGCTCCTGGAGGCTTTTCTTGAGCGACTCCTTCAGCTCAAAGCCGCCGTGGTCGGCGCCGAGGGCGAGGTTCGTGACCGCCGCGGTTTTGGCCGGGAGCGGCGCGGAGAGGATTTCATGTTGTTCCATAAACTTCAAAAGCGAGGCGATGCCCTGCTCGATCTGGTCGCGGCAGTGGGTATAGACTTCAAAGGCGCCGCCGATCGGGTCGGCAATGTCCTTTTCAAACGGATCGAGGGTGTCGTCAAATTCGCGCAACAGAAAGGTCTTTTCCGCCGCCGCCGGATACAGCAGGGCGATGGTGTCCGTGTGCGCGTGGGTCATGCCGAAGATGTAGTCGGCCTCGCGCACCAGGTCGGCGGTGAGGGCGCGGCTGCGCTGGCCGGAAATGTCCAGGCCCAGTTCGCGCAAGGCCGCGACCGAATGGGCCGTCGGCTCCTGGCCGTCCATCGCCCCCAGCCCCGCCGACAGCACGCGAAAGTCGCCGCGTCCGTCCGTTGCGCGCCGGAAGAGCGCCTCGGCCATCGGACTGCGGCAGACGTTGCCGGTGCAGACGAACAGGATGGTTTTCATGTGCGCAACAATCCAAGGTGGGTTGTTGACGGCCAATCGTCAATCTGAAAGGTCCGCCAAACAGGGTCAAACCGATCGCGCATCGAGGCCCGGCGCCGAAAACGGCCAAACCCCGCGGAATCCCTCCTTGACCGCTTTAAATCCTTCACCGTCAGAGCCGCGACTGGCGCAAGACCGCCAGGCCCTTGATCAAATCCACCCCGCGCGCCAAGACCGGGTCGCGAATCACCGGTTTGGGCGGTTTGGCCGCGCGCGGCGGGAGGTCTCCCTCGTCGTCGGCGTATCGCTTTTCACGGACCAGGTCCGCCTCGGTGGTGTGGTCAATGGCCGGTAGCGACAGGTTGGTTCCGATCATCCCGGAGGCCTGCTCGTCCGTGGGCGCAGGCCGGTAGGGATTTTCAAGAAAGGCGTGCTCCGTCGCCGCGCTCACGCGGATGGCGATGTCCGGCTGGAGCGCGCCCGCCGCCATCGCCGGAGCGTCGTCGGTCTTGGGCCCCGTCTCGATCCGCAGCCGCTCGCCGTCGCTCAGGGTGAACTCCTGGAACTGCCCGGCGGCGCGCGCCGGCGGACTGCCGAGGACCAGGCCCGCGTGTCTCGCGCGCAACGCCGCCGCCAGCGTGGCGGCCGCGTCGCGTGTTTCGCCGTTGACGAGGATGGCCAGCGGGCTGAAATGCGAGCGGATGGCCTTGGCCGCCGCCTGCGCCGCCGAAACATCGTCGCCGCCGGCAAACCGCAAATCCAGCACGAACCCGGCGACTTTGTTCGTGGCGGCCAGGGCGCGCCGCGCCGCCAGCAGGTCGTCGGCGAGATCGGCCCCGACGCGGCCGACGCGCAGATACGCCACATTGCCTTCGAGCATCAAGGACTTTTCGAGCGCGGCTTTCGTCGGCGATTCCGCCGGGCCGGCGATGAGCGACACCCGGCCTGGGAATTGCGCCAGCAGGCCCCGGACGGCGGAGCGATTGAGGCGTTCATCGGTCGCACCCGCCAGATGGGCGCGGAGCAGGTCATAAACCTGATGAAATGACGGCCCGGGGTTCGTCCCGTCCGCCCGCAGCGGAGCCGGCGCGGCCGGCAAGAGGGCCGAGAGAACCAAACAGCAACAAAATCGTGTCATGCTGTCTCCAAAATGCGTGACGAAGACGGGAAAGTAAAGCGGCGACGCAGCGGGCGGTCTGAATTCAGCGTTGGAAATACAACTCCTCGGCGTTCCAGGTTGCGCGGTAAGAACTCAGCGCCGTGGGACGCACGTTGCCGATATTCGAACGAACGGCGGCGTAATACATGGGCGTGACGGTGAAGATGAACGGCTGTTCTTCGGCCATGATTTCCTGGACCTGGTCATAATCTTTTTTCCGTTCGGCGTAGTCCAAGGTCTTTATTTGCGCGTCCATCAATTGGTCAATCCGCGCCTCCCAGTCGGTGGACGGCGCCTTCTCTCGCGGAAACCAGAAGTGCGTAAAGCCGTCGGACTTGAGGACGTTCATGCCGTCGGACGGGTCGGCGCTGGTGCCGGGCGCCAGCCCCATGAGGATGCAGTCGTAATCGTAGGTGTCCTGGATTTTCGAGACCAGGGTGTTGAACTCGATGGGCTGGAAGATGACCTTCATCCCCAGTTTCTGCAAATCCGACACGATGAGCACCGCCGTTTTTTCGCGCGCGTTGTTGCCGGTGTTCGTGTTCAGCACAAATTCAATCCGGTTCCCGTCGGCGTCGGTGAGAAAGGCGTCGCCGTTGCGTTTTTCGATGCCGATTCCCTTCAGCAGCGCGAGGGCCCTGGCCGGGTCGTACGGATATTTTTTGACGTGGGGATTGAACCACTTCTTGTTGCCGGGCGTTTCAAACCCGTAGGCCGGAATGGCGCGGCCCGAAAAGACGGACTGGATGATCGCTTCGCGGTCGATGGCGTACGAACAGGCCTGGCGGAATTTCACGTTGCGGAACCATCGCAATTTCCGGGGGGCCACATACGGCGCGCCGGTTTTGGGATTGACGTTGGTGTTTTCGTTGAACCAGAAAAAACTCATTTCCAGCCCCGCGCCCGGTTCGAGCAACTTGATCCTGTCGCCGGCCGCCGCCGCCTTGAACCGGTCGTATTCATACGGATAAATCATGTCGTCCACGTCGCTCTCGCCGCTCAGAAAGCGCAGGGACATCGCGTTCATGTCCGGCACGACGGTGAAAACGATGTCGTCAAAATACGGCAGGCGCCGGCCCTTCCCGTCCACTTCGCAAAAATACGGGTTGCGCTCGAGGAGGGTGTATTGCGCCGGTTTGTATTCCTTGAGGCGGAAGGGGCCGCTGCCGACGACGTCCTGCGGCCGGGCATTCACGCCGTAAGCGGAACTGAACGTTCCGTCTGCGACGGATTTCTCCAGAATGTGTTTCGGCATGATGGGCACGCCCGCGCCGAACGCCGCCAGGAACGGCGCGTAAATCTCCGGCATCACCACCTTGATAGTCAGATCGTCCACCTTGGTGATGGTGAATTTTTTGCCGTGAATGATGAAGGGATCGCGCATGACGTTGTCAATTTTCGGGTTGTAAATCACGTCGTTCCAGGTGAACACCACGTCGTCGGCCGTCAGCGGCGCGCCGTCGCTCCAGCGCAGGTTTTTCCGCAGCTTGAACGTCCAGGTCCGGCCGTCCGGCGAATTGGTCCACCCGTCGGCCAGCCCCGGCTTGACCTGCTGGGTGGGCACGTCAAAATTCAGCAGGCTCCAGAACATGAACCGGCAGATGTCAATCGAGGAGGACTCGTTGGCGGTGATGTAATTGAAGGTTTTGGGGTCGCCCGGCTCGGTGATCACCAGCCGTCCGCCCGGAACACCCGGCTGGCAGTTGACCACCACCGGAGGCTCCGGCAGTGGATAGCTGGCGGCGGCCTTTTCCGAAACGGCCCTTCCGGATTCTTTGCCGCAGCCGGCCAGCGAAATCAGCGCCGCAACCACGATGCCGGCGCTCCAAACCCGTTTTTTCATGCGTGTCATCTCCACCTTGGAACAGCATTTCGCGTTGCCGGCTCAATGTCGAGAAAACCTTTTCCCTCGCGCGCGCGAACGCTTTTTGCCACGTTGCCGGCGTCATTGCGATGTGGTCTTACGTTATCAAGCGCCTGCTGCACATGGTTCCCCTGCTGCTGGGCGTGTCGCTGCTGACGTTCCTGCTCATGGCGCTCTCGCCGGGCAACTTCTTCACCGCGCTCCAGCAAAACCCGCAGGTCTCGCCGGAGACGGTGGCCCGCCTCAAGGCGCAGTTTCACCTGGACCAGCCGTGGTATGTCCAATACGTCTTCTGGTTCAAAAATGTCCTGTCGGGCAACTTCGGCTATTCCATGGCCTATCACATCCCGGCCACCACGCTCATTGTGCAGCGCCTTTGGAACACCTTTCTGCTCTCGTTCGCGGCCATGGTCGTTGCCTGGGCGGTCGCCGTGCCGCTCGGCGTCTGGGCGGCGGTCAAAAAGGATTCGTGGGTGGACCACGCCTGTTCCTTCATCGCCTTCGTCGGCCTGTCCATCCCCGACGTGCTGCTGTCGCTGCTGGCGCTGTGGTTCGCGGCGGCAACCGGCTGGTTTCCCGTGGGCGGCGCGCAAAGTCCGCTGTACGATTTCATGCCTCCGGCGCAGCAGTTTTGGGACCGGGTCCATCATCTCCTCCTGCCGGCGCTGGTCCTGGCCGCCAGCAGCCTGGCCGGCATCATGCGCCAGATGCGCTCCAACCTGCTGGACACCCTGCGCGCCGAATACGTCACCGCCGCGCGCGCCCGCGGCCTGGGCGAGGGCTGGGTGGTGTATAAACACGCCCTGCGCAACGCCATCAATCCGTTGCTGACGATTTTCGGCTATTCGCTGGCGAACCTGCTGAGCGGGGCGTTCATCGTGGAAAACATCATGGCCTGGCCGGGGCTTGGCCGGCTCACCATGGAGGCCTTTTTCGCGAAGGATTCCTACCTGGTGGTGGACAGCGTGGTCATGGCCACGGCGCTGCTGGTCGCGGGCAATTTCATCGCCGACCTGCTGCTGGCCTGGAGCGACCCGCGCATCCGGTTGAAATGAAATTGAACATGGACGCCGCCACACCCACGCCAACCGCTGAAACGCAGACCGCGCTTTCGCCGTGGCAACTGTTCCGGCGGCGGCTCCGGCGGCGAAAAATCGCCATGACCGGCGGCGTCATTTTGGTGTTTCTCTACCTCGCCGCGTTGTTCGCGGGCTTCATCGCGCCCTACGATTATCAGCGCCAGGATCGGGCGCGCTTCTTTCATCCGCCCATCTGGCCGCGCTGGGAACATTTCCGCCTCGTCGTCCCCCGCTACGAGAAGCTGCCCGGCGACTTTGTTTACCGCGAAGTCCCCAACGACACCAGGCCCCTCCATTTTTTCATCCGCGGCGACAAATACAGGTTGTTCGGCCTGATTCCGGCTTCGCTCCATCTCTTCGGCACCGGCGACACGAATTATCCGGTCTATCTCCTGGGAACCGACCAGTTCGGCCGTTGCGTTTTTTCGCGCCTGCTCTACGGCTCGCAAATCTCCCTGTCCATTGGCGTCATTGGCATTCTGCTCTCGTTCAGTTTCGGCATGATCATCGGCGGCATCGCCGGCTACTTCGCCGGCGCGACGGACACGGTCCTCATGCGGCTGTGCGAACTCATCATGTCCATCCCCGCGCTGTATCTCATCATTTCCCTGCGCGGGACCTTTCCCCCGGGCATGAGTTCGGCGCAGGTCTATGCGATGATTGTGGTCATCCTGAGCTTCATCGGCTGGGCGGGCATGGCCCGCGTCATCCGCGGCATGGCGTTGTCCCTGCGCGAACAGCCCTTCGTCCTGGCCGCGCGCGCGCTCGGCCAGACGCACCTGAAAGTCATCGCGCGCCACATTCTACCCAACACCTTTTCCTATGTCATCGTCGCCGCGACGTTGAACGTGCCCTACTACATCCTGGGTGAAGTGGTCCTGAGTTTCCTGGGCGTGGGCATCCAGGAGCCGAACGCCAGTTGGGGCAACATGCTGACCGCCGCCCAAAACACCGAGTATCTGAAGAATTTTCCGTGGCTGCTGGCCCCCGGCGCGGCCATCTTTGTCACCGTTCTGGCTTTCAACTTTCTCGGCGATGGCTTAAGAGACGCGGCGGACACGAAGGCGCAATGAAGACGGGATTTTGCAGGATGAAATCTGGTTTCCCCATATTTGCTTTCAATCCTGTTCATCCTGTCAATCCCGTCCAAAGAAAATGAACCTGCTCGAAATAAAGAATTTGAAGATGGACTTCGGCAAAGACGCCGGGGCGCTGCGGGCCATTGACGACGTGTCGCTCGCCATCGGCGAAGGCGAAACCGTCTGCCTCGTCGGCGAAAGCGGTTGCGGCAAGACGGTCACCGCGCTTTCGATTGGGAAGCTGGTGCCCACGCCGCCGGCGCATTACGTCGACGGCGAAATCCTGCTCAACGGCCGGGACGTTTTGAAAATGTCCAGCCGCCAGTTGCGGGAAATCCGCGGCGGCGTGGTAAGTTACGTTTTTCAGGAACCCGGCGCGGCGCTGAACCCCGTTTTCCGCATCGGCAATCAAATCAAGGAATCGCTCAAACTCCATCGGCCCGACCTCGGAGCGCCTGGCACCGCCTCGGCGCGTTCCGGCATGGCGCGGCATCGGGCCGGGGCGGTGCCCGGCGCTCCGTCGCGGCGCAAGGCGCTCGACGCCGAAGTCATCCGCCTGTTGAAACTCGTCGGCATTCCCGCGCCCGAATCGCGCCTCCGCAATTATCCGTTCGAGATGTCCGGCGGGATGCAGCAGCGCGTGATGATTGCCATGGCGCTGGCCAGCGAGCCGAAACTGCTGGTGGCCGACGAGCCGACCACCGCGCTGGACGTGACGATTCAGGCGCAGATCCTGGATTTGTTGAGCGACCTCAAGCAGCGGCTCGGCATGGCGATTCTGCTCATCACGCACAACCTCGGCATCGTCGGCGACATGGCCGACCGCGTGGCGGTGATGTATGCCGGGCAGATTGTCGAGCTGTCGCCCGCGCGCGAACTCCTGCGCCGCCCGCTGCATCCTTACACCCGCGCGCTGATGGCGAGCGTGCCAAAACTGCGCGGCGACGCCGACCGGCTCTCGGCCATTCCCGGCAACGTCCCGCGCATCGGCAATTTCCCGCCCGGCTGCCGTTTCGCCCCGCGCTGTCCGATGGCCAAGCCGGAATGTTCCAGCAAAAACCCTGATTTGGTCGAAGTCGAAACCGGACGTTTTGTGCGCTGTCCGTTTTGGAAAACCGAATAAAAGATTTTAACTGCAAGGACGCGGAGGAAGAAACAAAGATCCTTCACTATTCTAAAAAATCAACGCTTAACCGCCGCCACAATGTCCGCGAGCTTGCTTTTGAAAGTCTTTATGTGGTCAATTAAATCGTTCTCCCGCGACGGGAACTCAAAGCCCTTGTTGAATCGTTTACATTGACCTATGCGGTATTCATTGAGGCTACCCATTTTTTGGAGCACCGCCTTGGCCTTGACCTGACCGTTTACTCCCTCGTCATCGTTCCTGTCAAAGAACACGAACGAGTATGATTCTGGCTCAACCGCTACGTCTAACGCAAAGTGCGCGCCGTTCCATTTGAGGTCGTCGAAAACTGCCACATTTTTCCATACCCACAATTTTTCAAAAGGAGCAGACTTCCCTTTGAAGAGATCAATTATTCGATCCCTGC
>JAGWMQ010000087.1 GCA_028873125.1 Verrucomicrobiota bacterium
ATCGAGACGACCAACGAGTTTGGCGACATGCAGTTGCACCTGGAATTTTGCGAGCCAACCCCGGGGCCGGGCACCGGGCAGGATCGCGGGAACAGCGGAGTTTTTCTCATGGGACGATATGAGATCCAGGTGCTCGATTGCTACCACAACAAAACCTACGCCGACGGCGCGACGGGGGCGATCTACGGCCAGCATCCACCACTGCTGAACGCCTGCCGCCCGCCCGGTGAATGGCAGACCTACGATATCATTTTCAACGTGCCGCATTTCGACGCGCATGGCCAGTTGTTGTCACCTGCCTACGTCACCGTGATTCAAAATGGCGTCGTGGTGCAAAACCATCAGGCGATTCGCGGCGACACAAATTGGCGCTCGCCCGGCGTTTACACGCCCACCGGGCCCACCGGCCCGTTGGCGTTGCAGTTCCATAACCACCCGGTGCGCTACCGCAACATCTGGGTGCGGCCGGTGGCCGTGGTCAACGATCCCTGAACATCACCACCAACTCCATCCATCCTGATATGAAACTTTTTTCCGCCCTTCTGGCCGCCGCCCTGGCGGCGACCTCGCTGCACGCCGCGCCGAAAAGGGTGCTGGTCGTCACCACCACGACGGGTTTCCGGCACATCTCGATTCCGACGCTGGAAAAGGTTCTCGCGCAACTCGGCCGCGACAGCGGCGAGTTCACCGTGGACTTTGTCGAACAGCCGCCCGGCAAGCCGGCAAGCTTGAAAAAGGACGCCACGGACGCGCAGAAGGCGGCTTTCCAGGGCGCCGAGGACAAATGGGAGGAGGCGTTGAAAACCGCACTTCAAAAACTGTCGCCGGAGTCATTGCAGAATTACGACGGGGTGATTTTTGCCAGCACGACGGGCGACCTGCCCATTCCCGACCGGCAGGGCTTTCTGGATTGGATCAAGGCCGGCCACGCCTTCATCGGCATTCACGCCGCCAGCGACACGTTTCACGGCTGGCCGGGATACATCGAGATGCTCGGCGGCGAATTCAAGACGCACGGCCCGCAGGTCGGCGTGTCGTGCATCAATGACGATCCGGCCCACCCGGCCACGGCGCATGTGCCGAAGGTTTGGAAGATTCGACAGGAGGAAATTTACCAGTTCAAAAACTTCAATCCCGCCAAGGTGCATGAACTTCTCTCACTTGATCAAAATCCGTATGACCATGCACCGGCCCATTGGCCGGTCTCGTGGTGCCGGACTTACGGCGCGGGACGGGTTTTCTACACCTCGCTCGGCCATCGGGAAGACATCATTGATGGGGACCCGAACTTGAAGGATCGCAGGAACCCGCCCGAGACCAGCAAGGTGTATCAGGCGCACATTCTCGGCGGCATTGAATGGGCGTTGAAGTTGAAAAATTGACGGCGCTTCCAGGGGCCGAAGATCGGACCAGATGCCGTCATCCCCTTCCGCTCATTGAAGGATGAGGATGTCGAGCGTGAATCGGGATTTGAACTTGGTTCTCGAACGTAGAGAAACTGCAATCCCGACGCTGCTCCCTGACTGCGGATTCGAAATGATGAGAGGACCCTATTGTCTGCAAGCGGTGCGCTCCGCCAGCCAATGCCAATCCACGTGCTTCGGATCCAGGGTGCCGCTGCTGTCCCAATACACGCCCACGTCCCCCTTTGCGCCAGGCCTGAATTCGTCCCGTTTTCTGACACGGCAAGGGCCGCCGACAACGGCGGCCCTTGTTTTTTCCCGTTGTCGTCAAAGCGTGCGAAGCGCGAGCACCGTGCAAGCCCTCATGCCAATTTGTTTTCAAAGTGCCGCGAACTTCCCCTCGTCCCTCTCCCCATCGGATGGGGAGAGGGCGTCCGAAGGAAGGGTAAGGGGCATTCGCGTCGCATTGAAGGCAAACCGGCTTCAGGCGCTGATTACTCCGCCGCGGCGCTCAATTTCTTCCGGCGGTATTCCGAGGGGCGCCAGCCAATCCATTTGGTGAAGGCATTGGAGAAGACGAAGGGGTTGCCGTAGCCCACTTCGTGGGAGATGGACTCGATGGTTTGGTCGGTCGTGCCCAGCAGTTCGGCGGCGCGCCGCATCCGCAGGTAGATGACCTGGTGCATGGGACTGCGTCCGAGCTGGCGGCGGCAAAGCCGGCGCAGGTGTTCGTTGCTGTACCCGGCCTCCCGCGCCAGCCGCGGCAGCGTCCAGTCGTCCGCCAGGTGCGCCGCCACCCGTTCCCAGAGCAGGCGCAACTGGTCGGGCTGTTCCCGCGGTTGGGCGAAACGCAGCACGTAGGCCTGGATCAGATCGGTCCACTCATGCATGAGGGTCGGCTGCTGCGGCCCATGGCATTCGTACATCAAACCCTGGATCGCCGAACGCAAGGGCAAGGGATCGAAACGGGCCATGACCGGAGAGGTCACATCGGCAATGGGGCGCTGGCCGCTGGGACGCTGGAAGCAGACCCAGCAGAATTCCCAGCGCACGCCCCGCAGCGCTTCAAAGGCGTTCAACGTGTGAGCCGGCAGCAGACAGGCGTAGCCTTCGCGGCAAATCCGCCAGCGCCCATCCACGAGGACCCGCCCCTGGCCGCCGAAACAGGCCAGAAAATAAGTGGAGGTCTGTTTGGTGCGCACAATCCGGGTGGGCGCCCGGGTCTCCTGAATCCCGACATGGACCATGTGATACTGGTTCAAGACCGGGCAGACTGGAAAATTTGCAATCCAGGGACGCGACTCGACGTCCTTGGCCTTGACCCCGGTCATGCGCGTGCGCGGGCTGTGGATGGTCACATCCGTAAGCTCCGCGCGAGGTCCAATCATGCCCCGGAGGTTAGGCGAAACGAACGCGCCTTGGCGAGTGGATTGTAAAGGGCGAAAAGGACGGGCGGGCGCCGCATCGAGCAAACCTGCGCCGCGGGCCGCGGTTTTCAACCTGAAGTCCGCTGCCACAGTTTTTCAGAGGTCTCAATGCATTCTCCTTGCCCGATCTCTCACGCGGCCCCTGGCTTCATCCGCTTACCACCAAAAAGTGGGACACATGGTCGTGGCGCCCCCGCCCGTGCCGGAATAGGGGGCGCCATCATAGCCCCGGACGCTCATATCCTGGAATTTCCGCCATTCCACGTGGCCGTCCACAAATCCCACATTTCCGCCCTCGGGCACTCTGCCCCTCAAGTGGGGTGATAAATGATGTTTGGGATAGCTGCCCACGATGTCCGTGTAATTGTAATTCCCGGTGTATCGCTTGGCCGGGTCGTGCTGGTCCGTTTGAGAAATGGTTGAGTCGGCGATCAAAACCCGGTTGACGGGCGGGCCTTGGACGACTTGCATGGGCCCGTAGGAGATCGCCTGGGGTTCAATGGTCTTGTTCATGTTGGTGCGGATCAAGGCCGGCGAGTTCCACAAGGTCAAAGCATAACCCAGCACCCTGAAGGCGGGAATGGTCCTGCTCGGCACGCCTCCATTCGACCACCACCACAGGCGCAAATTGTCCGCATCGGAAAAACGGGAGGCCGTGCCGGGACAGTAACAGGATTTTTGAAAAGTCGGACCGTTGGCGTGGAGCATGGCGTCCGCCGCCGTCCCATCCAGGTCCCAAATCCAAAATCCGGCGTGCGCCTCGGGAAAATGGTCATTGTTCTCGTAGGCATAACCCAGCATGGCGATGTTCAACTGGTGCAGGTT
This sequence comes from Verrucomicrobiota bacterium, assembly GCA_028873125.1. GTDB lineage: Bacteria > Verrucomicrobiota > Verrucomicrobiia > Limisphaerales > UBA11358 > UBA11358. The sequence goes on from JAGWMQ010000087.1 coordinate 3,656, forward strand.
GTTCATGCACTGCGTGCGGATGGCCTTGTCCTTGGCGGCGGACAGGGCCGGCAACAGCAACGCCGCCAGAATGGCGATGATCGCGATGACCACCAGCAACTCAATCAGCGTAAAGCCGTCGGCCTGCCCGCGTTCGAGGTCTCTGGATTTTCTCAGCACTGGCATCAACTTGACCTCCCCCGCCTTGCCGCTCCGGCAGCCGGCGGCGGGGAGGACGGGGCCCAGCCCCCGCCTCCACGCCCCACGGCCTGATGCTTCCAGTTTATCATGAACCTTCGTCTTATTGAACCAGACGGAAGAACAGGGTGGCGTTGGTGGCCGGCAACGCGACCGTGTTCATTCCATTGTTCGTCTGCAGCGTCACCGGGACGGGCTGCCAGTTCGGCGGATTCAACGTGGGCGTGGATTCCAGCGTGAAGCTGCCGCCGGTCGGCCATCTCAAGTTGATGTTTCCGGCGGAACTGCCGGCGATGATGGCCGGGGCGGAAGGCGCCGCATCGAGCATGAAACTGTCGAACTGGTCCACCACCTGGTTGCCGCTGACAAAGGCGCCCGCCAGGATGCCGACCTGCATTGGAGCGCCGGCAAAAGCACCCAGGGAATAGGTGGTGCCGTTGGGCGCGGGCGTCCACGGATCGGTCGGGTTCTGCCGTTGATAGAACAGGAAGTTAGTTCCATGCCGTCGTACCATGAGCAGCCAGTATTGACCGTCAAAGGCATCCAGTTGCGTGCCGCGCGCCGTGGCATTGTTGAGGGTGTAGCGCGCATAGGTTCCAATTCCATACTGGTCAAAACGCGTCCACGAAACCCACGCCTCGCCATTGGTGCCTCCGAACGGCGCGCCCGCCAGTCCGTTGGTGTCAATGCGATAGGCCCGGGCCAGCAGACCGGGGTTGTCGTAAGAGAGAATGTTGTTGGTGTCCATGTCCAGATGCACCGCGACCTGGAAGTCTCCCGGAACCCATTTGTACAGGAAGAAGCCGTCGTTCTGGGCGAATTCCCAACCAACGTTTTCACTGGAGACGGACAAGACCCCGTTGCTGGTGATGTTGGCGTCCGCCGAAAAGATCTGGGCCGCCGGATCGGACACGAACGTCGTGTCCGGGATGGTGAATTTGGGATACTCGTAAACGCCGTCCCAGGTTGTATTCGTCACCCCTGCGGCGAGGTAATCGTGATTGACGCCAAAGTTGTCTGTATAACCCGGCGCGCGCACCGTGGCGACCAGGTTGGTGGAGAAGACATTGGTTCCGCTCACGAACGTGACGGTGTTGGTGGCCGAGCCAGGCGCCACGCCGGTCAGCACGCCGCTGCTGGCAAGCACCACATTCGTGTTTTCGGAAGTGACCGTCACCGAACTGGAGACGTCCACCGAGCCGCCGCCTTCCAGCAGCCCCATGACTTCGGGCAGTCCGACCCCGCCCAAAGGAATCCCCCCGGTCAGGCTTGCGCTGATGCCGGTAAATATCCCCGCCTGAACGGCGGCGGAAGAGGAACCCGCCTCGTCGACTGACTTGGTGGAACCCGCGCCCGAGTAGCCATAGACCGCCGCGTAATAGACCGCGCCGGCCGTCAGGCCGCTCACCGTCACGGTGTTGCCCGAGCCGCGATAAACCACGTAATTGCCGCTGCCCAGGTCGGTTCCCTGGCCGAAAACGGAATTGCCCGAGGTGAGGACGCCGTAATACGGCTGGGCCGAAACCGGCGCGCCCTGGCGCATCACCACGATGCTCGTGTCCACGCTCCCGTCGCTGTTCGTGCCGGGCGTCCATGTCAAAGTCATCGTGTTGTTGGTCGGGTCGTAATCCACCGTCAATCCCGTGGTTGGCGATGGCGGCGTCCCGCCGGAAATGTCGGCCGCGTCCAGCGTGAAGCCGTCGAAGCGCACCGTCTCCGCCGGCCCGGGCGTGTAGGTGGATTGCGCCAACCCCACCTCCACCGGCACCCCGTTGGTCAGTGCCGGCTGGACCAGGGCAATATTGAGCGTCCAAGGATCAGTGGCGTTTTGCTTCGAGTAACAATAGAAGTTGGTGCCGTCGGCCCGTTGCAGGAGCAGCCACATGGTGTTGAGCGGGGTCGCGCCCGTCTGGTCGTTTGGACCTTGATAAACGCCGTTGATGGTTTCGCGGGCCGAAGTCGTCACCCCGTACTGGTCAAAAAACCAGTTGGCCACGTAGTTTTCCGAACCCAGATAAGGTCCGCCATCGGCATTGGCGGCCCGCGCCAGCAATCCGGCGAACTGATAGGCGCCGTGGGCTGACAGGTCCACGTGAACCACCGCCTGAAAATCACCCGGCACGTTTTTGAAGAGATAGAAGCCGTCGTCGCTGGCGCCTTCCCAAGTCGTGCCGCCGGCGCTCACGGTCAGGGTGTTGTTGCTGGAGATGCCGGCGTTGGCCGCCGCGGTGAACATCGTGTCGCCGCCGTCAGCGCCGCCGGGCACATCGCCGGGCCGGTCATGGAGACCGTCCCAAGTGGAACCCGGCAACCCGTTGGTGACGAAGTCTTGAGGACCGCTGAAGTTGTCGGCAAAAACCGGGCTGTGTACCGACACGAAGTTGGTGTCGGACAGGCCCCCATAGGTGGCCGTGATGGCCGCCGAGCCGATTCCCACGGCGCTCACCGCTCCATTCGCAGTCACGGCCACCGTCGCATCGCTGGAAGCCAGCGTGACTCCCGAGGCCGGGTTGGTGACCGTGGTGCCGTTGCCGTAAGTCACCACCACCTGGACGGCGGCGGCGCCGTTCGCGGGAAGATTGGTGGAGGACAAAGACAAGGTGACCCCCGTGACCGGCGCGGAACCGGTGGCGGTCGCGGTGGCTGGATTCGTCCCATATACAATCGAGGAGCCGGAACCGGAATAGGAATAAACTGCGGCGTAATTCGTATCCACGACGCTGCCCAGGCCGGTGATGGTGACGCTGCTGCCGGAGCCGGCATAAACCGCGTAAATGCCGGTGCCCAGGGTGTCTCCGCTCATGAAATTGGTGTTGCCGCTGTAAGCAAAACCATTGACGGGTTTTTCGGCCAGGACCAAAGGATTTTTCAACCGGATCACCAGCAGGCTGCCGGCGCTGCCGGCGCTGCCGGCGCCCGGAGTCCAGGAATAGGTGACCTGGGCGCTGTTCGTGACGGCGGCGGTCAATCCCGCCGGGTCCGAGGGCGGAGTGACCGCGGGGTTCACGTTGGGGCCGGAGAGTTCGAAGTCGGTGAAGTACGTGGTCGGCGTGGCCGAGGAAAACGCGGCATCCTCGATACCCACCTTCATCGGGAGGCCGTCCAGATCGGGCTGCGTGATGTTGGTTTCCAGCACCCAGGCGTCGGACTGGTTGGTTTTGTCGTAAAAGCTGAACGTGTCCCCCACGCGGGTGATCCGGAAATACCGGTCATCGTTGGTTTCGGTGTTGTAGTTGGTGCTGCCGCTGTTGAAGGGGGCGGAGATCTGGATGTCGTCGGCATTCGTGGCATACCGCACCTGGTCGCCGATGCTGAACTCGTTGAAGCGCGTGATGTTGAGCCAGTTCTCCGCGTTGGTCCCGCCGGCGCCGAACGGCGCGCCCCAAGCCGGACCGTTGGTGGTGTAGGCCCGGGCCAGCAAACCGGCGAAATGGTAGCCGGGATTTGCAAACGGCTGGGCGTTTCTCACGGAAACGTCGAAGTCGCCCGCCACGACCTTCCACAGGAAGAAACCGTCATCGTCCGTTCCCGCCCAACTGGTGCGCGTGCTCTGCACCGTGAGGAAGCCGGCAAACGCCGTTTCGTTGGCCTGCAGCGTCATGCCATTCCCGTCGCCGCCGGCAATTCCGCCGGGCACGTCGCCGTAGCCCAGATACACGCCGTCCCACATCGTGCCGGCCACGCCGTTGGCCAGAAAGTCGGCGCCGGAGTCAAAGTTGTTGGTCAGACTGCCGGCTTGGGCAGACCAAGCCAGGCTGCCACAGAGCATGGCGAGAAACAAACGGCCGCCTTTTGGCGGGGCTGAGTTCATGGTTTTCATAGTCAGGGTTCGGATGAGTTGGTTGGCGGGGTGAGGAGTTTCATACTTTAGTTTCCTTGCCGGATCGCTTCCAGGCGGGAAACAAGGGAGGCATCAGCGTGCCCGGGCGAACCGCACGGCGCTTGGGGCGGACGGCTTGCCGGTGGAGACCAAACCGGCCCGCATTGAAAACTTCCGGCGACAGGTCTGCGGACCAAGACAGGGACAGGGACTGCGCGCTGGACATGACAAGATGTTAATCAGGAATCCGGATCAGGCCCATGAGCGAAATCCACAGGCTCATATCCCAAATGCACGCCCCGGACAGGGGTGGAAGCCGCCGCAGCGTTCATGGTGATGAATTCTTACCGCTCTTCGTCGGCCCGGATCATGCGCAGGCCAAATACGGCGGCGATTTCGCTTCCATTGGCGCCTTCAAATCGGACTGTCACCTTTTGTTTGCCTTGGACCCAATTGGCGGGAATCGGGTATTCGACGTCGAAGAAATGCGGTTCGGTCGCTTCTTTTTCCACGGTCTGTTTGGCGACGCGCCGGCCGTCCACCATGATGTCGAACGTGCGGTTGCGCCATTCGTCGCTGTGGTAGGTGACGACGAGCGCCATCGGATGAGTCGGATCCACCGGCACATCGAACGAAAACCAATCCCGTCCGCGGCGGCCGGGGCGGCCCATGACCCGGTCGGGCCAGCTTTGCTCGCCTTGTTCGTTGAAGTCCCGCTCCGCCTGCATTTCGCCCGGCTGCACAAACGCCACCGTCGCCAGATCGAGTTGATGCTGACGCTTGCGTTCTGCAGCCAGTTCGGCCGACTTCATTTCCCACTCCGCCGCTGTGAACAGGTCCCAATAGATGCCGTAGGTGCGTTCCGGCAGTTGATAAAATGGTTTGAAGGTCACGTCCTTCGGCCGCCCCACCCCGGCGGTGCGAAAAACTCCGGGCTGGCCGGGAACGGGCTTCAGCCAGTCGGCCACGGGCCGCTCCGCCGCCACAAACACCGGCGCGTCCTCCCGCATTTGTCCGCGGCGACCGTCAGCACCGCGCCGCTGTTCCGGTCCCAAGTCGCCCGCCAGCACCAGCGGTCCCCACATCAATGCCACGCGGCGCGGATTGTCCGGCAACGGCTCCTCGTAAAGCCGTTTCGGCAACACCAGCGCCACCGTGTCGCCATCGCGCCACGTGCGGGTGAGTTCGAGATACGAGTCGGGCGCCGGCAATTCCCGAACCTGCCGGCCGTTGACGGCCACGGAAAAACCGTCGCCCGCCCAAGCCGGACGCCGCAGGGCCAGCGTGAATTTTTCCGGCGATTTCAGCGCCAGCTCCAGCGCGGCCTTTTCGCCTTCGGGCAAATCCGTCCGGGTCTCGACCTTCACCGATTCGTTCTTCCAGTCCGCCGTGGAGGGCGTGTAAAGGTTCACCCAAAGTTTGTCGCCGGACTCGTAGTAAATCCCGTCTCCGAGAAGCGCGTGATCTTCCATGCCGGTGCCGACGCAGCAGGTGAAATCGTGGAACATGTCCTGATACTCGTGTTGGACGCCCTGCCCCACCGGCACCATGTAGCACGTCCGGCCGTCATTGGGGTCAATCGAGGCCAGCACGTGATTGAACACCGCCCGCTCCTGGTAGTCCGCATACTTGATGTCCGGCTGAAGGGCGAACAGCGCGCGCGTCAGTTTGAGCATGTTATAGACCGGGCAGGATTCGGCGTCGCGCCCTTCCACGATGTTGTTCAGCTTGTCCGGCGGCCCGAAGTATTCATCATGCCCCGCCCCGCCGGTGGCGAAGCTGTGATGGAACACCACCTGGTTCCAGAAAAACTTTGCGGCGGCGCCGTCGGTTTCGTTGCCGGTGTAAAGGTAACGCGCCAGTTCGCCGATGATTTTGGGCACCTGGGTATTCTCGTGCAGCCCGGCGAGAACGTCATGGCGCCGCGCCAGCGGACCCACCACGGCGCGGTGCTCGAATCTGTCTGACAAGGCCAGCCAGCGCCGGTCGCCGGTGTCCGCGTAAAGGTCGGCCAGCACTTCGTTCATGCCGCCGAACTCGGTGTTCAACATGCGCTGGTCCTGCGCGTCGTCCAGATTGGTGACGATGCTGCCGACCCAGCCGGCGAACCCGATTTCCACCCGCAGGGCCGTGCGATTGCCGGTCTCATGATAAGCGTCGCGCAGGCCGGCGAAGATTTTGTGCTCGACATACCACGGCGACCACATGCCGTTCAGGTCGAAGCCGCCCGAACGGATTTCGCCGCGGGCCACCTGCTCGAACAGCGTCTTGCCGTCCACCAGACGGTTGGCGCCGCCCGTGCGCTCCGCGCCCATCAACGCGCCGATGTAACCATCGCCCTGCTTGTCCTGGACTTCCTTGAGTTGTTCCACCATGTAATCGGCACGCTGTTTGAAGCGGGGATCACCGGTGGCAGCATACATGTAACTCACTGCCGAAAGGTAGTGGCCGGCGATGTGGCCGGTCAGGTTCCGGCCCAATCCATCCCAGCCCCCGTAGCCGGAATTGGCCCTGGGCTTCAAGCCGGCCCGCTTGCGCAGCCAATACAGCATCCGGTCCGGCTCCAGTTCGAGCAGATACTTGGCATCGAGTCCCTGCGCGCGCTTCAACGGGCCGCCGGTGAGCCGCACGCTGGACAAAGGCAACGGCCTGGCCCGGCAAGGCACGGCATTTTGGATGGCTTCGGTTGGCGACAACCTGGAGTAAGCAGCCGGTGAAGAATCCGCCTCCTGGGGCGAACGGCAGCCAGCCAGAATGGCGGCGGCAACAATACCGGCGCTCAGGACCAGCGGGGGAACATTCATTTTGGACATATGGGCGGGCGTTCCATCTGGAAACAACAATGAACCCCGAACAGGAAAATTCCATCCTCGTCGGCGCTCTCCCAGGCAGTGGCCGTGCCACGCAAAACGGCAAAGAGCACGCTTCGGCGCAAAGGAGCAGGATGTCCGGCACGAATACGCATCCCAGGATTCCAGGCCCCAGACTAAGGCCGGAAAACAGTGGCGCACATAGCCGCAATGCACCGCCGCATATTCCAATTGCACGCCGACCGCGGCGCCTCCCCGCTGCCACGCCAACGGCTCACGCCGGCTGCGGCTCCACTTCGTCCTGAATGTAAGTCCTGCCGCGATAAAACCGGCTGACGAAAACGAAGAGCACCGCCGTCACCAGCATGACCTTGACGAAGAAGAAATAGTAACTTGCGCCCGACAGTTTGACGCTCCCGTCCGAATTTTGGATGAAGAAGTTGACCGCGGCGGTGAACACGTTGCCCAGGGAAATCGAACCCAGGTACATGCACATCACCAACGACTTCAATTTCCGGGGCGCCTGCGTGTAGGAAAATTCCAGGTGCGTCACCGACAGCATCACCTCCCCCGCCGTGAGCACGACAAAGGCGAGGATTTGCCAGAGGATGGTCGGATGCTGGCCGGCGTCAATCCGCGCCTGGATCCAGCCGACGATCAAAAAGGCGGCGATGACCGCCCACAGCCCCGCTCCGAACCGCCGCAGCGGCGTCACCCGCACGAACCGTTCGAGCGCCGGATAAATCACGTAGGAAAACAGCGGCAGCATGAGCAGGATGAAAATGGGATTGACGGTCTGGATCTGGTTGGGAAGCCAGTCGTGGCCGAACAGGCGCCGGTTCATGTGTTCCGCCTGCAAGACCCACGAGGAGAAATTCTGCTGCCACAGCGCCCAGAACATGGCGGCAAACGGAACCAGGATCAGCAGGTTCAGCAGCGCCTTGAGATTTTCGCGGTTGAATCCTGCAAGAAACCCCTTGAACCACGCGGCCGATTTCGAACATCCCGTTGCGGCCGTTGCACTTTTGGTTTCAACCGATTTCTTGAGGCTGAAAAACTGCCCGAGAAATGCCCTGAAACCGGCCGGTGGGATGTGGACGAATTTCCGGCGTCCCATCCAGAAGACCACGGTGGCAATCAACATGGCGATGCCCGGCACCCCGAAGGCAATCCTCGGCCCCACCCGGTCCAACAACTCCGGGATGAGCAGCGTCGAAAAGGCCGACCCGAGGTTGATCGAAAAGTAAAACCAGTTGAACATGCGCGGCAGCAGGCGCTGGTTGGTCGCCCCAAACTGGTCGCCCACGTTGGCGCTGACGCAGGGTTTGATGCCGCCGGCGCCCAGCGCAATCAACCCCAGCCCGAGCGCCAACCCCAGCGGCGTGTCGTTCATGGCCAGGGTGAAGTGACCGAAGCAATAAACGACGGACAGCAGCAGGATGACCAGATACTTGCCCAGCAGCGCGTCACTGAGAAATGCGCCCAAAACGGGGAGAAAATAGACGGCGGACACGAAGGCATGATACCAGGCGTCGGCCTGCGCGTCGGTCATGTGGTCGGGCCGGCCCCGGGCGTTCATCAGATACTGCGTCATGAAGATCACCAGGATGGAATTCATGCCGTAATAACTGAACCGCTCGGCCGCCTCATTGCCTACGATGTAGGGAACACCCGGCGGCATCCGGTCCGTCTTCAGCGGCGCGGTGAGGTATTTGGATTTCGCCATGATGCTCCTCAAATGACGGTGGGTCTGAAGGCTGGCGGTTTGCGGACTGTTGTCCCCTGCTCAAAGGCATAGGCGATTCGGATCAATTTCGGTTCGCTCCAGGCGCGCCCAAAGAAGGAGATCCCCACGGGCAATCCCTGAACTTCACCAGCCGGAACGGTGATGTTCGGATAACCCGCCACCGCCGCGGGGAATGAACTGCCGCCGACATCCCGATCCCCATAAACCAGATCGGTCACGCCGGCGGGTCCGCCGGACGGCGCAACGAGGGCATCGAGTTGATGTTTGTCCATCACCGCGTCAATTCCTTCCACCCGCGACGAGCGGCGGCACTTTTCCAAGGCGTCGAGGTAGGCCCTGTCCGTGAGCGGGCCTTTTTCCTGCGCGCGCAGGAATTCCTCCTGGCCGAAGTAGCGCAGCTCCCGGTCCCGGTTTCGCTCGTTGAACTCGATCAGTTCCCGGAGGGTGTGGGCGGGCGCGCCCGGTCCCAGAAAAACGAGGTAGGCATTGATGTCCGCCTTGAATTCATAATGCAACACGATGTCCTCGGCATCGCCCAATTTGGCCAAAACGGGAATGTCGGCGGGATCAACCAACGTCGCCCCCAGCCGCTTCAATTCTGCCAGCGCATTCTCCAGCACTTTCGAGGCCACGCTGTCGGAATGGAAATATCGCCTGACCACACCGAGGCGCGCGCCGCGCAAGCCGCTCGGATCGAGAAACGGGGCGTAATCCTGATGCATTTTTCCACGGCTTGCCTCCGTGGCCTTGTCGCGCTTGTCCACGCCCGTCAGCGCGCCCAGCAGAAGGGCGGCGTCGGTCACCGTTCGAGCCATTGGGCCGGCGGTGTCCTGGCTGTGTGAAATGGGAATGATGCCCGATCGGCTGATGAGGCCGACCGTCGGTTTGATGCCAACCACGCCGCACACGGCTGACGGCGAAATAATGGAACCTTCCGTCTCCGTGCCGACGGCGACGGCGCAGAGGTTCGCCGACACTCCCACGGCCGAACCCGAGCTGGATCCGGAAGGGTTCCGGTCCAGCACGTAGGGATTGTTGGTTTGTCCTCCGCGCCCGCTCCAGCCGCTCGACGAGTGCTCGCCCCGGAAATTGGCCCACTCGCTGAGATTGGCCTTGCCCAGGATGACCGCCCCGGCCTCACGGAGCTTCCGGGCCACGAAGGAATCCCGGGGCGGGATGGAGCCGAGCAACGCCAGCGATCCCGCCGTGGTCGTCATTCGATCATGCGTGCCGATGTTGTCCTTGAGGAGCACGGGAATGCCGTGCAACGGCCCGCGCGGGCCTTTCGCCTTGCGTTCGCGGTCCAAGGCGCGGGCGATGGCGAGGGCGTCCGGGTTGACTTCGAGCACGGCGCGCAGGGTCGGTCCCCGCAGGTTCGTTCCCTCAATCCGCCGCAAATACTTTTGGGCGAGCGACACCGCGGTTTCTTCCCCCGACTTCATGGCGGCCTGCAGAGCGGCAATCGTCCACTCCTCGAGGCCAGACGGCTTGATGCGGAAGGGTGCCGCCGCGGGAGAGGGTTTTGACGGTGGCCCCAGGGCGGAACGCGCCATCAAAACCTCCGCCCCGCCCAGGGCGGCGAGTTGAAGAAATTTGCGCCGCTTCATTGCCGGGACAGGCCCAAATCCGCGCGCACCAGTTCAGGCAGGTATTTCACCGGTATCGAGCCGTGGGAAATCACGGCGTCATGATAGCGGGCCAGACTGAATTTGTCTCCCATTTCCCGTTCGATTTGCTGATGCAGCCGGTAGTGGGCCATGCGGCCGACGAAATAGGTGCTCAGTTGCACGGAACTCTGCTTGGCGCGGATCAGCTTCAGTTTGGCCTCGCCTTCGGACTGAAACGCGTCCTGCGTGAGAAACTTCATCGCCTCGGCGTCGGTCATTTGCGCGCAGTGCATTTTGTAATCGAGGATCGAATTGGCCACCGCGCGCAGGTAGAATTTAAGCTCCATCAGCCGCAATCGCGGATCGCCGTCGCCGTAGCCTTCGTTCAGCATGGTCATCTCGCCGTAAACCGCCCAGCCTTCGATGAACACGCCCGATTGATACACGCGCCGGATGAGCGACGGCACTCGGGCGGCCGCCGCCAGTTGCACATAATGGCCGGGATAACCCTCGTGCAGCGTCAGGATCTGCAGCATGTAACGGTTGTATTCCTCCAGAAAACTTTCCACCTGCCGCGGCGTCCAGTCCGACGGCGGCGGGCTGACGGCGTAGTAGCTGTGGGCTTCTGGGTCCAGCGGCGGCGCGTTGTCCAGATAGGCCAGCGAGTTGCCGCGGCGGAATTCGGGCATGACGATCACCTCGCAACGGTCGGGGTCGGGCAGTTGGATGTAATCCCGTTTCCGGATGAACGCCTTGATACGCTCGATGTCGGCCTTTGCCTCCGAAACCAGCTCCTCCGGCGCGCCGTGGTCCTGGTTGATGGCGTCCACGACCTTCAGGATGGTCTCGCGCTCGCCGGCGGCGTCATCCGGCGGCAACGGCGTTTGCGGGAAATACTGGCACCACAACTGGCGCGCGAGAACATACATGTCGCGCCGGACGTGGTTGAACTCCGTTTCGGCGTCCGCCAGATTTTGTTCGGCGGTGATGCCCGCGTCGGTCTCCAGTTCGAATTTCCTGTCGAATTTCCGTTTGCCGAGCCGCCAGTTGCCGGTGGCGCGCGTCATGAGCGGCCCTTCGAGAAATTTCTGGTAATTCCGCAACAACGCCGCCACCGATGCGGCGCCAGCCTTCAACTGGTCGAGTTGCGCCGTGTCGCCGGCCAACTGGAATAGGTCCTTTTCGTAAAAGTCAATCGCGCCCCGGTTCTGGCGGATGGCGGTTTCCAGAATGGGTTTGGGTGGATGGGTCAAGGTTTTCTCCGCCTCGGCCACGATGCGCGGGATTTGCGCCATGCGGGCCAGGCAGTTGGCGATGTTCGCCTCTTTCGGCAGCGTGGATTGCGTCAGCAGCAGATACACGCTGTCGTTAATGTACGCGCCGTAAGTGCGCGGGTCTTCGCGGAAGGGATGGAGATTCTTTGCCTCCCAGATCTGGGTCTGCAGGTTGTGCTGGAAAATCTCGAAGTCAATCTGGCCGTCCCCAGTCAGCGTTCGGTAATCCACCTGGCGCGGCAGCTCCCGAAGCGTCTGGTCCGCCAGGATCAGCCAGCCGGCGCGCGCCTTCGGCGAAATGTCGTCGAGCAGATTGTCAAACCGGTGATCGCCCAGTTGCGTCGCGGCGAGCGGTTGTTGCCGGAAGTATTCGTCCAGGTAGCCTTTGAAAAACGTGTTCAATTTGTCGTCTTCCGGCGGCTGGGCCAGCGCCGGCGCGGCCGCCATCAAAAGATTCAAGGCGGCGACGGTCCATATCCAGATTGCGTAATTCATAAACCAAGGGTTCATGACGGAGTTGTGGAGTTGTGCGGATCCAGCCTGCCGCCGTTCGCGCCCAGGAGATTCCTTTCAAAAAACTCCTGCAACCGCCGCCAGCCGTAGGGCGTGCGCGCCACCCCGTGGCCGGCGCCGGGCATGTAGAGCAATCCAAAATCCTTGTCCGCCTTGATGAGCGCGCTGACCACTTGCAGGGTGCTGGACGGGTCCACGTTCTGGTCCATCTCGCCGACCATGAGCAGCAGTTTGCCTCGCAGCTTGCGCGCGTCGGCCACGCAGGAACTGCGCGCGTAGCTGGCGTCCACCGGCCAGCCCATCCATTGCTCGTTCCACCAGATCTTGTCCATGCGGTTGTCGTAGCAGCCGGAGTCGGCCACACAGACCTTGTAGAAATCGCCATGGTCCAGGATGCCGCGCAAGGCGTCCTGCCCGCCCGCCGAGGTGCCGTAAATGCCCACGCGAGTCAGGTCCATCCAGGGATGCTTCGCCGCCGCGGCCTGGATCCAGAGCAGGCGATCCGGAAAGCCGGCGTCCCGGAGGTTTTTCCAGCAGACGTCCTGGAATTTCTTCGAGCGGTTGGCCGTGCCCATGCCATCCGATTGCA
>JAGWMQ010000088.1 GCA_028873125.1 Verrucomicrobiota bacterium
CAGCCGGCGGGAAAACCCGTACCCGCCGTGGAAAGCCCTCCTTCCCGCCAGCCGCTGGCGGCGCGGATGCGGCCGCGTTCGCTCGAGGAATTCGCCGGCCAGACGCACATCCTGGCTCCAGGCCGGTTGCTCCGCCGCGCCATCGAGGCTGACCGGATCCAGTCATTGATTTTCTTCGGTCCTCCCGGCACGGGCAAGACCTCGCTCGCCCAGATCATCGCCCGCCAGACCAAGAGCAGGTTTGAGCGCCTGAGCGGCGTCGAGTCCAACGTGGCCGACATGCGCCGCGTTTTGTCGGGCGCCGCCAACCGCCTGGAAAACACCAGCCAGCCGACCATCCTGTTCATTGACGAAATCCACCGTTTCAACAAGGCCCAGCAGGATGTGTTGTTGCCGGATGTCGAAAGCGGCGTCGTCCGGCTCATCGGTGCCACCACACACAATCCGTTTTTCTTCGTCAACTCGCCGCTGGTCTCGCGCTCCCAGATTTTTGAACTGCGCCCGTTGACCGAGGACGAACTGTTCTTGCTCCTGCAACGCGCCATGGCCGACAGCGAACGCGGCCTGGGTCATTTGAAGATTCAGGCGGACGAAAACGCGCTGCGGCATCTGGCCAGAATTTCCGACGGCGACGCGCGCAAGGCGTTGAACGCGCTGGAAATCGCCGCGCTGACGACCGCGCCGGACCCAAGCGGCGTCATCCACCTTGACCTGGCCGTCGCCGAGCAGAGCATCCAGAAAAAGGCCGTGGTGTATGACGACGAAGACGCGCATTACGACACCATTTCGGCGTTCATCAAGGCGATGCGCGGCAGCGATCCGGACGCGGCGCTGTACTGGCTGGCCAAGATGATTCACGCTGGCGAAGACCCGCGCTTTATTGCGCGGCGCATCGTGATTTGCGCGGCGGAAGACGTGGGGCTGGCCGACCCGATGGCGCTGGTGCTGGCGAACGCGGCCTTGTCGGCGTCGGAATTTGTCGGCTGGCCGGAGGCGCGCATTCCGCTGGCCGAGGCGACGGTTTACATCGCCACCGCCAACAAGAGCAACAGCGCGTATCTGGCGATTGACGCCGCGTTGGCGGACGTGAAATCCGGGCGGACATTGCCGGTGCCGGAACCTCTGCGCGACACGCATTACCAGGGCGCCGAGCGGCTCGGCCACGGCAAAGGCTACGAATACGCGCATGACCATCCCGGCCACTTTGTCGCCCAGGATTATCTGGGCGCGGACAGGATTTATTACGAGCCGACCGAACAAGGTGCGGAAAAGCAGATCAAGGAACGCGTGGAAAAATGGCGGACGGCTTTCGCGGAGTTCAAAGGCCAAATTCCGAAGTCCAAATCCGGCTGAACGGACATGGAAACGGAAACTGCAAATGCCAAGGCCGGGCTGCGCAAAAGAATCTGCGCGGTGTTGAGAGGCCTTTCGGAGGGAAAACGGGAGATGGATTCAGCAAAGCTCCGTGCCAAACTAGGCGAACAATCCTTTTATCGAGGCGCCGCCTCCATTCTGTTTTTCGCGTCGCTGCCCGCCGAGGTGGATTTATGGCCGTTGCTGGAGAACGCCCTGGCGGCCGGAAAGATCGTGGCGCTGCCGCGCTTCGACCAGGACCGGCAACGCTATGCGCCGCATCGCGTCGGCCATCCCCGCGCGGAACTGGCGCCCGGCCGATTCGGCATTCGCGAGCCGGCGGCGAACTGCGCGGAAATTCCTCTCGAAGACCTGGACCTGGTTCTCGTTCCGGGTGTTGCCTTTGACTTGAACGGCCGCCGGCTCGGCCGCGGCAAGGGGTTTTACGACCGGTTGCTGGCGGATTGCCCGGCCTGGAGGATCGGCCTCGCCTTTGACGAACAGATCGTGGATCAGGTCCCGGCGGAAGAGCGGGACGTAAAAATGGATTGGATCCTGACGCCGGAGCGGTGTGTGAAGCCGGCAGGTGACCGGTGACGCGGCAACGCAGCCTGGTCTCCCCCGGCACAGGCCGCCGGTTGCTTCACTCGTGTTGCTGGTTCATGTCCATGGGCAGGCCGCCTTCCCAGCCTTGCGGGGCGTCCCAGGGACGGACAGAGGCGTTTTGAGGATCGTTGGTCGAACAGCCGCCGACGCCGGCCAGGACCGCGCCCAACGCCAACAGCAACAGCCATGGAAGAATGCGTCGTTTCATGTTCCGCTGGACGGATAGGCCGGCGTGACGATGTCGCCTTCAAAGACTTCGCCCAGTTGCCAGCCGGGCACGATGTTGGCGATGCTCCGGTCTTTTTGCACGCTGCGGACGATGATCTTGGCCACGAGCTTGCCGTCACGACTGACCAGCATCTGGCCGTCCTGTTTGACGCCCTGATCGTCGCCGATGTTCAGCACGACAAATTCCCACTTGGGATCCACGACGACGACCTTGCCCCGCAAATCGGCGCGCATGGTGATGGGGGCGTTGGTGCCGACGTATTTGGCCAGCTCGTTTTTCAAGTGCTCGACCGCGTGCTGCAGAATCTGTTTCTCCTGGGTGGCGACGTCCAGCGCGTCCTGCGAATTGCGGAGCGTTTTGCTCATGGTCATCACTTGATCCGGCGTCAGGCGCGTCGCCACGTAGGCCTCCAGTTTGGCCTGCGTGTCGCTCAGCGTCTGGCTGGTTTTGCCGAGCTTGTCGCTCAAGTCCTGGGCGCGTTTGGTCTGCGCGTCGGCGGCGGCGATGGCCTTGTCGCGCGCGGCCTTGGCGTCGGCCAGGTCCTGCTGGGTCTGCTTGAGCGTGCCTTGGGTGGCCACCAGGACCTTGTTGGTCTGCGTGAGTTCGCTTTGCACCTGATCGCGTTGGCCGTGGTAGTTGTCGCGCTGCTGGATGAGCGTGGTGATTTCATCGCGGACCTTGAGAAAATTCAACGCCCCGACGGCGAGCGCCGCCACAATGGCCACGATTAAGCTGATGCGCGTCAACATGATTTCCGAAAATTAAGGGCTTGGGCGGCGGTTGTCAATGCCAGTTTGACAGCCAGTTTGCGCCTTGCCAAACCGGGATTTTGCCGCATGTTTAAGCGGAAGCACCGGACCCGGACATGCGACTCAGCCGCGGCCAGCATCTGGCTTACAGCACGAACGTTCACGGCGATGAAACGTGGGACGAAGCCTTCGCCGCACTCCAATTCCACACCCTCGCCGTGCGCGACCGGGTCTGCCCGCGCGCGCCGTTCGCCATCGGCCTGCGTTTGAGCCATCGTGCGGCGGTGGAATTGAGCGACCGGCAACGGTTCCTCGAATTTCAGCGGTGGCTGGCCAAAAACAACTGTTACGTTTTCACGATGAACGGGTTCCCTTACGGCCGGTTCCAGGGCGCCCGGATCAAGGAACAGGTTTACATGCCCGACTGGGCCTCGCCGGAACGGCTGGCTTACACCAACCTGCTGTTCGACCTGCTGGCGCAACTGGTGCCGGCGGGCGTGACCGGCAGCATCAGCACCCTGCCCGGTTCCTTCAAGGAATTCGATCTTCACGCCGACGCCTTGAAGGCCATCCGCCACCACCTCTGGCGCTGCGTCGAGCACGTCGCCCGGGTGAGCGAACAGTCCGGGCGCCGGTTGCTCCTGGGCCTGGAGCCTGAGCCGATGTGCATGTTGGAAAGCAGCGGCGAAGTGATTCATTGCTTTGACCGGCTGCGCGCCGAGCATCCGCGCGACCCGCGTCTGGACGAGCATCTGGGCCTCAACTACGACACGTGCCATTTTGCCGTGGGCTTTGAGGAACCGCACGACGCCCTGCCCTGTCTGGTCCAACACGGGATCAAAATCGTCAAAATTCACCTGAGTTCCGCGCTCAGGGTCCGGCCCACGCCGGCGGCCCGCGCGGAATTGAAAAGATTTTGCGACGACGCCTACCTGCATCAGGTGGTCATCTGCCAGGCGGGCGGCCAGCGCTTCATTTACCGCGACCTGGACGACGCGCTCATTTGCGAGCCGCAGGAGCCGGAGGAGGCCGCCCAAAACTCCGAATGGCGGATTCATTTTCACGTCCCGCTGCACGCGCCCGCCGTTCCACCGCTGGACAACACCAACGATCATTTGCTCGGCGTGCTGGATTTGCTGGCCGAAAGTCCGGAGCTTTGCCCGCACTTGGAAATGGAAACCTACACCTGGGAAGTTCTGTCGGCGGAACTGAGGTCGCGCAGCCTCGCCGAGCAACTGGCCGCCGAATACGACTGGACCCTGGCGCGATTGAAGGAGCGCGGGCTGGCGTGAGGCGTGCGTTCGCCCGGCGGATTTGGGCTTAACTTTCTTTTCAGGCGCGGCGGTTTTTGGTTTCCTTCGCCCGCATGAGTTCCGCCCCGCGACTCCGCACGCTGCTCGTCCTCGGCCGCGTGTCGAACTTGCCGACGGTCTGGTCCAACTGTCTGGCCGGCTGGTGGCTGGGCGGGCACGGCCACCTGGGCCGGCTGCCCCTGCTCTTCCTGGGCGTGAGCGCCCTGTACACCGGCAGCATGTTCTTGAACGACGCCTTTGACGCGGAATACGACCGCCAGCGCCGGCCCGGGCGCCCCATCCCCTCCGGTCAAATCACCGCGGAGCTGGTCTGGGTGTGGGGGTTTGTGTGGGTGGCCCTCGGCTTTTTTTGCCTGCTGCTTTTGGGCACGACGACGGGTGTGCTGGCGTTCGCGCTGCTGGTTTGCATGCTCCTATTCAACGCCACACACAAGGTCATCACCGCCTCGCCCTGGCTGATGGGATTGTGCCGCTTCTGGGTTTATGTCATCGCCGGCTCGACCGGCATCCAGGGGGTGAACGGCTGGCCGATTTGGTGCGGGCTGGCGCTGGCGTTGTATGTCGCCGGTCTGGGCTGCGTGGCACAACGGGCCGGCGGGCGCGGACCGGTCCCGTTCTGGCCGCTGGCGCTCCTGGCCGCTCCGGCTTTTCTGGCGCTGTTGATGAACGCGGCGGCGGCGCGCGTGGCGGCCCTCTGGCTTTCACTCGTGCTGATCCTGTGGATTGCCTTTTGCGTGCGCCCGATTTTTCAGCGGGGCGCCGTCGCTCCCGGGCGGACCGTGCCGGGTTTGCTGGCGGGTATTGTCATCGTGGACTGGTTGGCGGTGGCCGGCGGCCCCCACGGGTTGAGCAGCGCCTTTTTGGTCCTCTTCCTGGCCACGCTCTGGCTGCAGCAGTTGCTGCCGGCCGTTTGACTGGGTTTTTCAATTCCTCGCCGCCCTTGAAAGGAAGGCGCATTCCTGTTAAGGTTCATGTTTGAGCATGAGCAATGAAGCACCAGTCCAATTGACGCACAACGAAGACATCAAGGCCGCCATCCCGACGCTGGCCGGCACCATTGCCGCGACCCTGGCTGACGCGGGGGCGGACCATTTTAGCCACGACGACTACGAATTCCTGAAATTTCACGGTTGTTACCAGCAGGACGACCGGGACCTGCGCAAGACTGGCAAGAAATACATCATGATGGTGCGCAGCCGCATCCCCGGCGGGGTGATGACGGCGAACCAATGGCGCGTGTTCGACGATTTGTCGGCCCGCCATGGCAACAACACGCTGCGGATCACCACGCGCCAGACGATCCAGTTTCACTGCGTGCCAAAAGGCAATCTGCGCGCACTCGTCCAAGGCATCAACGAGAGCCTGCTGGCGACGCTGGCGGCGTGCGGCGACGTGAACCGCAACGTCACCGCGCCGCCCACGCCCGCCTACACCCGGGCGCGCGAACGGGTCTATGCCGACTGCAAAAAGGTCGCGCTGGCGCTCGCGCCGAAAACCAGGGCGTATCATGCCATCTGGATTGACGGCGTGCAGTTGAACCTCGAGGAGCCGGAGAACAAGAATTTTGCGGACCCGCTCTACGGCCAGCGGTATCTGCCGCGCAAATTCAAGACCGCCTTCGCGATTCCGCCGGTCAATGACATGGACGTATTCACCAATGACCAGGGCTACATCGCCATCGTCGAGAACGAGGAACTCGCCGGCTACAACCTCGCCGTCGGGGGCGGGATGGGCCGCAGCCACGGCAACACCCAGACCTATCCGCGCCTGGCCGACGTGATCGGCTTCCTGACGCCCGACCAGCTCCTGGATGTGGCCAAGGCGGTGCTGACGATCCACCGGGATTTTGGCGACCGCGCCGACCGCAAGCACGCCCGGCTGAAATACGTCGTGCAGGAGCGCGGCGTGGACTGGACGCGCGCGGAGATCGAAAAACGCGCGGGCCTGGAACTGGAGCCCGCCCGGCCGTTCCGCTTCACCACCACGGGCGATCTTTATGGCTGGCGCCAGGCGGTGGACGGAAAATGGTTTCTGACCCTATTCGTCGAAACCGGACGCGTCAAGGACGTGGAAGGCCACCGGCTGAAGACCGCGCTGCGCCAGGTCGCGGAAAAATTCACCGACATCGAGTTCCGCCTCTCGCCCAACCAGAATGTGATTCTGGCCAACGTCCTCGAGGAAGACCGGGACGCCCTCAACGAATTGCTGGCCGAACACGGCGTCAAGACCGGGCTGCGCCAGACCACCGTCCTGCACGCGGCGGCGATGGCCTGCCCGGCGCTGCCCACCTGCGGCCTGGCCCTGGCCGAATCCGAACGCATGTTGCCCGGCTTGGTGGACCGTCTGGAAAAACTGTGCGAGGCGGTCGGGCTGGCCGGCGAGGAAATCATCATCCGCTCCACCGGCTGCCCGAACGGTTGCGCGCGGCCCTACACGGCGGAGTTGGGATTTGTCGGCAAGGCCCCCGGACGCTACCAGATCTGGCTCGGCGGCAACCTCGCCGGCACCCGGCTGGCCCGCGTCTGGAAGGAAATGGTCAAGGACGCCGACATCGAGACGGAATTGCGCCCGGTGCTGACGCGTTACGCGAACGAACGCTTCAACCGCGAGAGCTTCGGCGACTGGTGCGAGCGCGTGCTGTTGCGGGAGCCGGAGACGGGGTTCTCGATTTGAAAAGGTTGGACAATTCCAGCGCCGGCCGGTGAAATGACCTGACCTTCGCCGCCGCGCCGGAAATTGCGGCGGAACTGGAACTTAACACGGAGCAATCCATGACCCCCGAGCAAATGGCCAGGGCCAACGCCGAAATGCGAAATCAATCGCCGCTGGAAATCATCCGCTGGGCCGTGGCCCAGGCCCGCGGCCGCGCCGTTGTCTCGACCAATTTCCGTCCCTACGAGGCGGTGATCCTCCACCTCTGCATCCGCGTCCAGGCGGACATCCCGGTATTGTGGGTGGACCACGGCTACAATCGTCCGGCCACGTACCGGCACGCCGAGCAGCTAAAAAAATTGCTCAAGCTGAATCTCAAGGCTTATCTGCCCAGGATTTCCGCCGCCCACCGCGACGCGATTTGCGGCGGGATTCCCTCCACGGACGACGAAAAGGCATTGAAGGAGTTCAGCGCCTTGATGAAACTGGAGCCATTTCAGCGCGGCATGAGGGATCTGGCGCCGACGGTCTGGATCACGGCGTTGCGCAAGGTGCAAAATTCGAACCGCGCCGGACTCGACATCGTCAGTCAAGACAATAACTTCGGCGCGCTCAAGGTCAGTCCGGTCTTTTATTGGACCGACGCGGACATGGAGATTTACTTGAAGCAGCAGAACCTGCCCAACGAGTGGGATTATTTTGACCCGGCCAAGGCCGACGACCGGCGCGAGTGCGGCCTGCACGCAAGGTGGGGCGGCGAGAAATTGGGGTCTGGCATTTAGACACGGATTTCACGGATCATCACGGATTTTTCTATGTCAGAACTTCTCTATCGCGAAGAAACACGACAACTCATCGGCTTTTGCATGGAGATTCACCGTGAACTGGGAAAGGGACATGATGAAATCATCTACAAGGATGCGCTGGTTATCGAATTGACCCGGGGAGGCATTCCCTTCGCCTGCGAGAACAAATACGAAGTGAAATACAAAGGGGTGATTCTTCAACACTCTTATCGGGCTGACTTCGTTGTTTGGAACAAAATTTTATTCGAGGCAAAAGCCGTCGACCAACTGACCGATGCGCATGTCAAGCAGGTCTTGAACTATCTGGCTGCCTCAAAACTGCGCTTGGGATTGCTGGTTAATTTCGGCGCCGATTCGCTAGAATGGAAGCGTGTCATTTTATGAAGCATCCGTGCCAATTTGTGAAATCCGTGTCAAAATGAGCAGCTATCACTTGGACCATTTGCAGTATCTGGAAACCGAGGCGATGCACATCATGCGCGAGGTCGCCGCCGAGTTCGAGCGCCCGGCCATTTTGTTTTCCGGCGGGAAGGATTCGGTTTGCCTGCTGCGGCTCGCCGAAAAGGCCTTCCGCCCCTCCGACATCCCGATGCCGCTGCTCAACGTGGACACCGGCCATCATTTTCCCGAACTGAACGAGTTCCGCGACCGGCGCGCGCGGGAACTGGGCGTCAAACTCATCGTGCGCCGGGTCGAGGACGCCATCGCCAAAGGCATCGCCGTGCCGGCGCCGGGCGAGATCAGCCGCAACCGGCTTCAAATCCCGACCCTGCTCGCCGCCGTCGAGGAATTCCATTTCGATTGCCTCGTCGGCGGCGCGCGGCGCGACGAGGAAAAGGCCCGCGCCAAGGAACGCTTCTTCAGCTTCCGCGACAGCTTCGGACAGTGGGACCCGAAAAACCAGCGGCCCGAAATCTGGAACCTGTATAACGCCCGCGTCAACCCGGGCGAGCACATGCGCGCCTTTCCGCTCTCCAACTGGACGGAAATGGACGTGTGGGAATACATCCGGCAGGAGCGGATCGAGGTGCCGACGATTTATTTCAGCCACAAACGCCAGTGCGTCCGGCGCAACGGGCAGTGGCTTCCCGCCACGGAGTTGCTGCCGCCGAAACCCGACGAAAAGGTCCGGGAACTGGTCGTGCGCGTCCGCACCATCGGCGACGTCATCAGCACCGGCCTGGTCGAGTCGCCGGCGGATTCGGTGGACGACATCCTCGCCGAAATCGCCGCCGCCCGCGTGACCGAGCGTGGCTCGCGCGCCGATGACAAAGCCGGCGAGGCGGCGATGGAGGACCGGAAAAAAGCGGGATATTTTTAAAAGTTGGAAGCTGGGAGATGGAAGTTGGGAGTGATCACATTCGAACAACTTGAAGCGTGGCGCGAAGCGAAAGCACTCGCGGTGGCAGTTTATGCTCTGGGGCGTGTCAAACCGTTAGCCGCAGATTTTGGACTGCGCGACCAAATACAACGCGCCGCGGTTTCCATCATGTCGAACATCGCCGAAGGTTATGAACGCCTCCATGTTCCTGAAAAACGCCGGTTTTGCAACGTTGCGCGCGCATCGTGTGGCGAGCTTCGCTCGCAACTGCATCTCCTCCGTGAAATCGGCTTTATCCCTGACGCACAATTTGAATCATTGTCAGACCGCGCCAATCGTGTAGGACGGTTGACCAGCGGATTGCTTCGTTCGCTCGGCAACTGCGACCGTTGATTTCAACATGAATTCGCGAACCGAAATACCAGCTTCCAACTTCCAGCCTCCAGCTTCTCGGCATCCCGTCGAAATCCTGCGTTTCAACACTTGCGGGTCCGTGGACGACGGCAAGTCCACGCTCATCGGCCGGCTGCTTTACGACTCCAAGTCGCTGATGGAGGACCAGCTCGAGGCGCTCGAACGCAGCGCCGACATCACCGGCGGCGGCCAGATCAACCTGGCCAACCTCACCGACGGCCTGCGCGCCGAACGCGAGCAGGGCATCACCATTGACGTCGCCTACCGCTACTTCGCCACGCCCAAACGCCGGTTCATCGTGGCCGACACACCGGGCCACGTCCAATACACCCGCAACATGGTCACCGGCGCCTCGACCGCCAACCTGTCCGTGGTGCTGGTGGACGCCCGCCAGGGGGTCATCGAGCAGACCCGCCGCCACACCTACTTGGCCGCGTTGCTGGGCATTCCGCACCTGGTCATCGCCGTCAATAAAATGGATCTGGTCGGCTGGAGCGAGGAGCGTTTCCAGGAAATTCGCGATGAGATCGAGGGCTTTCTGCCCAAGCTGGACGCCTTTCGGGACGTGAAGTTCATCCCCCTCAGCGCGCTCGACGGCGACAACGTCGTCGGGCCGTCGCCCAACATGCCGTGGTATCAGGGGCCGGCGCTGCTGGGCCATCTGGAAACGGTGCACATCGCCAGCGATTGGAACCTCAGCGCGCTGCGCTTTCCCGTGCAATGGGTCAACCGCCCGAACAATCCGCGCGACCCCCGGCTCCACGATTTTCGCGGGCTGAGCGGACAGATCGCCGGCGGCATCGTGCGCCCGGAACAGACGGTGCTGGTGCTGCCCGCCGGATTGAAAACCACCGTGGCGGCGATTTGGACTTGCGACGGCGCGCCGGCGGAGGCCTTCTGCCCGCAATCCGTGACGCTCTGCCTCGCCGACGACCTGGATGTCAGCCGCGGCGACATGATTGTCGGGGTGGAAAATCTTCCCGGTTGCGGCGCGGATTTGCAGGCGCGCGTCTGCTGGATGCACCCGCGGCCGCTGCAATCCGGCCGGAAATTTTTTCTTAAACACGCCACCCAGACCGTGCAGGCCGTCGTCACCAGGCTGGAAAGCCGGGTCAACCTGGCCGCGTTCGACCCGGAACCGGACCCCGCGGCGCTGGCCATGAACGACATCGGCGTGGTGCGTCTGAGAACCTCCAAGCCGATCGTGTTTGACGGATACACGACCAATCGCCTCACCGGCTCATTCATTTTGATCGAGCAGGGCGGCAACGCCACCGCCGGCGCCGGGATGTTGGCCCCGCCCGCCGAGACGGTGAAACCCGAATACACCGACTTTGCGATTTGACCCGGCCTCTTTTTCCGGGAAGTCGTGACCGGCGTTCAGGAAAGTGCCGCCCCCATTCGCGGTGGCGGGCCGTCACCGACGGCCGGAGCCGGCTCACAGGCGGCCGACAAACCGGGCCTCGTCGCCTGGACGCGGGAAGATCAAGAGCTTTTTGCCGTTGGGCAGCGTCACCAAGCCGACCGGCGTGTGCGGGAAAAGCGCCAGCAATTCGTCATCCGTCAGGGATTGCACAAGAGTTGCCGCGTCAGATTTGGCTTCGAAGGGGGCCATTTCAGAAGGCGCGCGGCGCGGATTTTGTAGCTCCGCCAGCCACGCTGCGACGGCGGCAAGCGCCACCAAGGCAAAGACGCGCCCTGCCGCTCGCCAGCGGCGGCGGCGGCAGAGAATTTGCGCGCCCGCGAGCAGGGCGGCTTCGCGGCGGCTTTCGTCGCCGAACAAATCGTGAATCAATTCTTTCTTCTCAGGTCTCATGGGACAATCTCCGGATCAGCGCCGACCGCAATTTGGCGCGCGCCCGTTCCAAACGGCTGGACACCGCCTTGGGCGTGACGTTCAGTTCATGGGCCATTTCCTTGTGACTCAAGCGGTCAAAATAAAACCGTTGGATGAGCTGGCGTTCCTCCGGCTCCATCGCCCGCAGCGCCGCGTCAAGGTTTTCTTCCAGCGCGGAATCGGTTTCAACCGCGTCGGGAGGTTCAGGCAAATCGGCCATGGCCACCACGGCGGAATCGCGCCGGCGCAGCCGCCGGGATTTGGCGAGTTGCTGCCGGGCGACGCGCGCCAGCCAGTTCCACAAATGGTCTTCGCTCTCGACGCGCCGGAGTTTGGTCGCGGCGGTCACGAAGGCCGCCTGTACCGTGTCGTGCGCCAGCCACTCGTCGCCGCGACCCAGCACCAGGGCGAGGCGGAACAACCGCCGGTGATACCGGTCGTATAATTCCTGGAACGCCGCCTCGTTCCCGCGGGCCAAGGCCGCGGCGAGCCGACGCGCCACAACATCGGCGTCGGGCGGAGAACTTTGGACGCGGGACGGCTCCACGATGGGGCGCGGCGCCGGCTCCGGAGCGAGCAACCGCAGGGGGGTTGTGGCAACGGTCATGCGTTCATGGCGAATTCAGTTTGAGCCGCTGCCGCCGCCACCACCACCGGCCTTCAGCGTCTGCTGCAAGAGCCTCATTTCCTTTATCTGGTTTTCCATTTTTTGCTCAGCCGCGGTTTTGGGGCGTGCGAATTCCACTCTTTGTTCCAGAGCCTCAATCGTTTGCCGAATAAAATCAATTTGGTCGGGAGTGCCGGTGACAATGACCAGTTGTGCCGGTTCGTAGAATTGAATTTTGGTAGGTTCGCTATAAGCCGTGTTCCAGACCTGTGAAATAGTCTTGACGATATGATCCATCGTCATGCCGCCGGATTTTTCATTTCCGATCAAATCGCCCACGAAAAAGACCATCCGTTTCGGTTCCGGTTTCGGTTTCGGCGGAGGCACAAGCTCCGGCTCAACGCGCAGCAAGGCCGTGGGCCGGGTGCCATTCATCTTTAGCTCCCAGCGGATCGGGGCATTTTCGCTTTCAAACAGCCAATTCATGGCGCGGAAGATTTCGCTCGCCTTGACGTTTTTCAATTGCAGTTTTAACTGATATTGGCTAATCGCCATTTGCTCGTTTGGGATTTCCCCATCGGCAGTGACTATATCAAAGTCACTGCGGAACTGGTCCCGCAGATAACGCGCAACCTCGGAGACCGGAAGGCCATCGAATCTCACTTCGGGCAGCACCTTGTTGGGGTCCTGCCAGTCCGGAGAAATCCACTCCGGCTTGGGCGGGAGTTGCGCCACGGGCAGGCCGGTATTCGGGTCAATCGCCTGCACACCGGCACCCCCGCTGCCGCCGCGAACGGCCAGTCCCGTGGCCGGCTTGATGGCAGGCGCGCCGGGCGGAGGCGGTTGGGCGGAGGCGGCCGCCATCGAGGTGATGAGGATCAAAATGGTTGCCGGGGTTCGTAGTTTCATTTTCATGGCCGGGTTTAGTTTTTATTTTCCTGTCCATGCCGCATTAGCCCAAACCGGCCCAAATGCCTCGAAAAATCTTCCTCACTTTGGTAGGGCGCGTCACTCCGTGCGCGCCGTCCCGGCGTCCGCGGCGGGCAGAGGACTGCCCGCCCTACCCGAATTTGTAAGTAAGGATACAGCTGAAAAATTTTCTCCCGCGCGCGGCGAAGAAATCGCAATTTACTTCAGCGGCTCCAAAAACATCCGGCGGATTTCGATGTCGCCGCCTTCGCTCTGGATGCCGATGGCGCCCGACGAAATCGTGCATTCGGTCGCCTCGTTCATGAATTGGCCGTTGACGTAGGCCTTCACGTCGTCGCCGGCGCAAACCACCACGCAGGTGTTCCATTGGCCGACGGGTTTTTCCGCCGACGCAGCGCGCATGGAAATCGGCGTGTTGGCGTCCAGGCCCCGGTGCTCCTTCGATTCGGCGCCGGCCATCAAAAATAAATCGCCTTGACGCTCGTGTCTGCCCTGGACCTGGACGCACCGCGGCCAGACCTGGTCGGGCGGCTGGATGTGGACGAGCACGCCGGTGTTGTCGGCGCGCGGCGCGACTTTCACAAAACGCCAGACGACGGTGAGCCGGTAATCGCGGTAGCTCCTTTCCGTCCGCAGATAACCCGCCGGCTTGCCGGTGCAATGGATGACCCCGTGGGTAACGCTCCAGGTCTTCTTGGGGTCGGCGTGGTTCTTCATGCAAAACGTCCAGCCGGAAAAATGCGCGCCGTCGAACAGCTCAAGGCGTTGGTGTGGCATGACGGCTTCCTGAGCGGCGCCGGTTGACGCGAAGACAATCCAGCATAAAACAGCGACGGACTTCACGCCGGCAAGAATCGCGGCCTCACTGATCCAAGTCAAGCGTGCCGGCGCGGACGCGGCATCGGTGGCTGCCAAAAATTCTGGCCCCGGGCGTCCGGCAGCCTTACATTCCGCGTTTGATCATGGACAAGATTTTCGTCACCGGCGCGGCGGGTTTCATCGGCAGCAATCTCGTGGACCGCCTGCTGGCCGACGGCCGGTCCGTCACCGGCTGGGACAATTTTTCCACCGGCCAGCGTGAATTCCTCCAATCCGCCCTGGCCCATCCGCAATTCCGCCTGTTCGAGGGCGATTGTCTGGACCTGGCCGCGCTCACCCGTGCGATGGCCGGTTGCGATTTCGTTTTTCATCTGGCGGCCAACGCCGATGTCCGGTTCGGGCTCGAACATCCCTCGAAGGACTTGCGGCAGAACACCGTCGCCACCTTCAACGTCTTGGAGGCCATGCGCGCCAATGGCGTCCGGCGCCTCGCCTACAGTTCCACCGGCAGTGTCTATGGCGAGGCGGAAATCATCCCCACGCCGGAGAACCATCCGTTTCCCATCCAGACCTCGCTCTATGCGGCGTCCAAGGCCGCCGCCGAAGGATTTATTCACGCCTACTGCGAGGGCTTCGGGTTCGAGGGTTACGTCTTCCGGTTTGTTTCGATCCTGGGCGAACGCTACACCCACGGCCACGTCTTCGATTTTTACAAACAGCTCCTCGAACACCCGGAGCGGTTGAAGATCCTCGGCGACGGCTCGCAGCGCAAATCCTACCTCCACGTCGCCGATTGCATCGAGGCCATGCTGCACGTGGTGAAACTCGGCACGGCAAAATCGGCGAAACACCGCGTCGAAACCTACAACCTGGGCGCCGACGAATACGTTCAGGTGAACGACTCGGTCCGGATCCTCTGCGCCGCGCTCAACCTCCAGCCCCGGCTCGAGTATTCGGGCGGCGCCCGAGGCTGGATTGGCGACAACCCGTTCATTTTCCTGGACACGAAAAAAATCCGCGCCACCGGCTGGAAGTCCGCGTTGAGCATCGAGCAGGGCCTGGTGCGCACGCTGCAGTGGCTCCGGGAAAACCGGTGGGTGCTCCAGAAACGATGAAAATAGCCATCACCGGCAGCAGCAGCGGCATCGGCCAATTTCTCGCCGATTCACTGGAAGCCCGGCGGCACGACCTCTGCCGCCTGGCGCGCTCGCTGCAGCCCGGCTTCAGTTTTCAATGCGACGTGTCCGATTGGAAAGCCCTGCAACAGTGCGCCGAAAAAATCTCGGTCAAATGGGGCGCCGTGGACGCATTGATTTGCTGCGCCGCCACGCAAGAACCAATCGGCCCGGCGATGAACATTGACCCCTCGGCATGGCGGAGGAATCTCGCGGTGAACCTGGACGGAACCTTTTTTGCCATCCGCGCCTTTTATCCGCTGCTCAAAAAATCGGCGCGACGCGCCAAGGTGGTGTGTTTTTCGGGAGGCGGCGCGACGAGTCCCCGGCCCAATTTCGCCGCCTACGGAGTGGCCAAGACCGGCGTGGTGCGCCTCGTGGAAACGCTCGCCGCCGAATGGGAGGGCCGGCCGCCGGACATCAACGCCGTCGCGCCCGGCGCCATTTTCACCCGAATGACCGAGACAATCCTCGCTCGCGGGGAAAAGCTGGCCGGACGGGAGGAATTTGAGTCCGCCAGCACTCTCCCGCGCGACAATGCCGCGAAACTGGAGAAGGTCCGGGGCCTGGTGGAATTCCTGCTGTCGAAAAAGAGCGACGGCCTCAGCGGACGCCTCCTCAGCGCGCCGTGGGACCCGTGGCCGGACTTGGCTGCGGTCCGGGAGGAGTTGAGGGATTCCGACATTTACACGTTGCGCCGCATCGTGCCGCGGGACCGAGGCAAAATCTGGGGCGACCAATGAACTGGAAATTCGTTGAAGCATTGAAGTGTTAAGCGTTGAAGCGATTTCGAATCTGGTGCCGCGCTTCAGTGCTTCAACCCTTCAACGCTCCGAAACAGCATGAGTGCCGAAACCCAATCCCCGTTTGCCTGGGAACCGCTGACCCCGCGCGGCGTGGCGGCCTTTGCACACGCTCGGCTGAGATGGCTGTGGCTGGTCCAGGTCATCGTCGCCGTGCTCGTCGCCGCGGCCACCGACTGGTTTTTGAGCGACAGTTGTTTTCCAGTCATCGGCGAGGCCATCGGGCGGCTACCGGCGCAGGGCGAAATCCGCTCCGGCCGGCTGGACTGGCGCGGCCCTTCGCCCCGGCTGCTGGCGGAAAGCGGATTGTTGGGATTGGTGGTGGACCTGGATCACTCCGGGCAAATCCATTCCACCTCCCAGGTGCAGATAGAATTTGGACGGCAGACCGTCCGGGTGTTTTGGCTGCCGGGCTACGCGGAATTTCATTACCCGACGGGCTGGATTATCGCCTTTAACCAGACGGTCTTGGAGCCGGGCTGGGCGGCCTGGGCGCCGGAAATCCTGGCGCTGGCGGCCGTGGCCGTCCTTCTGGGCCTGTGGATTGCCTGGACCGTTCTGGCCA
>JAGWMQ010000193.1 GCA_028873125.1 Verrucomicrobiota bacterium
GCGACGCTCAAGCTCCGGCGGCTGAACGTCGCCGAACGCCTCTACCGGATCACCGGCGCGGGCTGTTACCGGGACACGATGTTGCTGGGCCAGCGCGCGCCGGTGCGCCATCCCCTGCTCAACTCGCAGGTCGTCGGCCAAGATTCGGCGCAGGCGGCCGAGTATCACGGCAAAATTTACTGGTTTTGGGGCGACACCACCCGCCTGAGCTATCCCTTGGGCAACTTCCACACCTCGGGCGCGACCTCGGAATTACCCGGCGCCGGCGGCCTCGACCCCGGCGTGGGCGTGGATGTGATCTATTTCACGAACCGCGACGGCTTTTGCAAACCGATGGCTCCCATGCCGGGTCCCGGCGTGGTCTGGCTCGACGGCCTCCTGACGGCGCCGGATTCTCACGGGTGCCAGCGTCTCGTCGCGCATTACAGCCGCATGGCCAGTCTGACAGAACGCCTCGAACATGGACTGGCGGTCTGGAATGACGCGAAGGAGCAGTTCGAAAAGGCGGTGCAATTTGACAATGCCGACCACTGGCGCTGCCCGCAGAATCATCCCATCCGCGTCCGGGAAGGCGGCCGGGATTACTTTTATTTCCTCCAGCCGGACCGGGCCGTGCGCGTGCAGGCCGAATTGGCGGACTTGGAGCGGCCGCCGGCCTACGAGGCCTTCACCTGCCTGGCGGTCCATTCGCACGATGACCAAACCGTCACCAACGTGGCGCGCGACGCCGATGGCCGTCTGATTTGGACCTGGCAGACAAACCTGCCGCCGTTGGGCGCCACCGAGGAGCACAAACTGATCGAAGCGGGCGAAATCAAGGAATCCGAGGCGCGGTTCCAACTCCGCGACGTGGACTCGGGCTGGCCGGTTCGGATCCACATCGGAGTCGTCAACTGGAATCCATTCCGGAAAAGGTGGATCCTGATCGGCGAGCAGATCGGAGGAATTTCGTCGTACCTGGGCGAGATCTGGTATGCCGAGTCCGGCTCGCCGGTGGGGCCGTGGAAATGGGCAAAAAAAATTGTGACCCACAACGATTACACCTTTTACAATCCTCTTGTGCATCCCTTTTTCGACCAGGACAACGGGCGGCTGATTTATTTTGAAGGGACTTACGCCAGCACGTTTTCGGGCAACAAACATCCCACGCCGCGCTACGACTACAACCAAATCATGTATCGCCTCGATCTGTCAGATTCCTGCCTCCAATCGGTGGAAGAGCGTGACGGCGAGAACGGAGCGGAATCCGGGTCCACAATGCGGAACATTCCTCCCGGCGGCAAATCAGCCTTCGTCCCCCCAGGGAGCCCGCGACAATAAAGGCAGCCGGTTGCATCACTTCGGCCCGAGTAACTTCAATTGGCTGAACCGCACGGAATCGTCCCACCGGGATCCCGCGGTTGCAGCGTCATTTCAGAAAATTCGGATTGAAGCGCCTAAACTTCAGAGTGGCGGAGCAGCAAACGATGAACGCCATGAAGCCGGAATTCCATCCGCAAGGATGGCTTGATTGTCCGGAACTTCAACCCTTTACATCGTCATCCGTCAAAAACGTCCAATCCAGCGGCGCAACGACCCGCGAGCCATTCTTGGAAGTGATGACAACGCGGCCCGGTTTATCCGCCGGTTCGATGTCGGCCACGACATCAAACCTTCGGGGGATGCCGGCAACGCCCATGACGTAATTCACGACCAAGGGCCGGGCCGGGTCCAGTTCAACCGTTGTCGCTTCACCGCGCAGGCGGAGGGGATTGGGCGCCGCCGACTCGGCGAGACCGTAATGAAAATAGGCGGTGACTTCCTCCCAGCCCAGGACATTCACGTGGCGACCATTCCAAGGTGGATAATGCCGGCCGCCATTGGACATCCAGATCACCGTCTGGCGCAGAACGGACGGGTTCTTCAAGCCGAACCACACATAACGTTGGTCCGGAAAAGTGACCGCCGTCCAGGCAAAGGGCCGCCGCGGACCGGACACCAAAATCACGATGTCCTCGAAGCCCCGCCGGGCCGGATAGCGGCTCAAATCGGCGGTTTCTCCGGTGATCATCGGAACGCCGTCCAGCCGGGTGAACCGGGCGCCGGGTTTCAGAATCGAATAGCCCCGGTCCTCGGGGCGTTCGACGGGCCGCGGCGCCACCAGGCCGTACTTGAACGGGCTGGTCGTCACGATGCCGCTTCCGGGGCGCTCGGGAAATTTCAGCATGGCGTGGTGGCCGAAACACATCGGCCCGCGGCCTCCGCCGACGGCGGTGCGCAAGTAAACCGCGCTGTGGCCGTCCACCAGGGTGAACCGGCGTTCGACCGAGGCCGGACGGCAGCGCGTCTTCATGCGCAACTTGAGAGTGACCCGTCCTTCTAGTCGGGTAAGGTTCACGCACGTCCATTTGCGGTTCGCGGTCTCCCCATGAGGCGGATGGATTTCGCCGTGGAAGGGCGCGGTGTTGCCGCCGAACGGCATGCAAAAAAAGTCCCCGCGCAACACCCGCAGCATGGGGGGCAGCCGGACCTCCGGTTTTTCGTTGCACCACGGGCAAATTGATAGCGGCTGGAGTTTGCGTCCGCCGCAATCAAAGGTCACGGGAGCCAGATGGCCGCCTTGCTCGGTCACGAAGGCTTCAACCATGGAAGAAGCCAGTCGCCAGGACCTCTGGCCGAAAACCGTCCGTGTCGGACAATTCGTTTTCATTCCCGCCGGACAGTTTGAACCAGACCCCCGGCCAAGGCAAAGGAATGATGAAGGTCGCGTGATTCGGGTTCCTCCAACCCCGAGGGCCGGCGATTCTTTTTTTCTTTAGGGCTATGCACATGACTCAACCAACCACAACACCTTGGCAAGTTACGTCAAGCCAAACCAC
>JAGWMQ010000194.1 GCA_028873125.1 Verrucomicrobiota bacterium
CATGACTTCCAGCCAGTCGTCGCTCATCGCTTTGAGCGGCGAAATGCGCTGGCGCACGCGGTCCACCAGGATTTCCCCGCCGCCGCCGGGTATTGACCCGAGTCCGGCCGTTTTGAAATCGCCGATGATTTTATCCAGCGGCTCGTTGAACACTTCGCGGAAATGGATGAACTCGCTCGGGCTGAATCCGTGGATGTTAAGGCCGGGAAACTTGTTTTTGATGTGGGACAGCAGATCGAGATACCACTGCTTCGTCAGCTTCGGGTGGTGGCCGCCCTGCATTAAAATCTGCGTGCCGCCCAGCGCGATGGTTTCCTCGATTTTCCGGTCCATCTCGTCGAACGTGATGACGTAGGCGTCGTCGTCCTTTTCCACCCGGTAGAACGCGCAGAACTTGCAATAGACGTTGCAGACGTTGGTGTAGTTGACGTTGCGGTCCACGATGTAGGTCACGATGTCGTTGCCGCGGCCGTTGAAATCCTGCGCCTTGGCCAGTTGCCGGCGGCGGTCGGCCAGGGCGCCGAGTTCCTCCAGCGGCAGAGGATAGAGCCGCAGCGCCTCGGCCTGGTTGATGCGCCGGCCCTCCCAGACTTTTTGCAGCAACTCGTCCAATGACGCGTCGTAGATCACAAAGCCCAGATTAGCCGAGTTGGCCCGGTTCCACAAGCGGTCCGTGCAGGTCCGCGAAAACAGTTTGCATTTTTCGTTTTTCACTCTTAATTCCAGCCATGCGGGTGCTCTTTTTTGCCCAACTCAAGGACGCCACCGGCTGCGATGCCATCGAGCTGGCGCCCGCGCCGCGCGACGGCGAACAGCTCTGGTCCACTTTGCTCAAAAAATTTCCCGCGCTGGCCGCGCAACGCGCCACCGTCCGGCTCGCCCGCAATTGGGAATATGCGGCGCCGGAGGCCACGTTCCGCGAGGAGGACGAAGTGGCGCTGATTCCGCCGGTGTCGGGCGGTTGAATTCCTGGCATGGACATCGAAATCCAACTGACCCACGAGCCGATTACGGAAGAAATTCAGCCGCTGACACGGCCCGCCGCCGGCGCGTGGCTGGAGTTTCGCGGGGTGGTCCGCGGCGAGGAAGCGGGACAAAGAATTTCGGCGCTCGAGTATGAGGCCTATCCCGAAATGGCCCGGCGTGAAATCCGGCGCATCCTTGAAAAGCTGGCCGAGAAATTTCCCTGCCTGGCTGCGCGGGTGATTCACCGCCTGGGCGTCATTCCCGTCGGTGCAACGGCGATTTATGTCGGTGTGGCGTCGCCCCATCGCGGCGAGGCGCTTGGGCTGCTGGCCGAATTCATGGACCGCCTCAAACAGGATGTCCCAATCTGGAAACGCCGGGCGTTGCCAGATCGGGTGGGGCGCGTCACTCCGTGCGCGCCGGGCGTTTCAGCAAGCGGCGGACAGGGGACTGCCCGCCCCGCCTTGAAATCCTTGGACGAAGCGCTGGCGGAAATCCGGTTGCGCTGCCGGCCGCTGCCCGCCATTCCTGTTCCGCTTCAAGAAGGTCTGGGCCGCGTGCTTCGTGAAGCGGTTCGCGCGCCGGAGGACCTGCCGCGCTGCGATCGCTCGACGCGTGACGGCTACGCGGTGCCGCAGGACGACCCGGCGGAATCGTTTCTGGTGGTGGACACGATCCACGCCGCCGATTGGAAGCCGCGTTCGCTTCAACCCGGCCAGGCGGTCCGCGTGGCGACCGGCGCGGCGTTGCCGTGCGGCGGTCTGCGCGTGGTGATGCAGGAACACGTGGAGCGCCAAGGCGACCAGATCCGCATTTTGCGCCGGGAGGATTCGGCCAACGTCCGCTCGCGCGGCGAGGACGTTCGCGCGGGGCGGATTCTGGCGGCCGCCGGAATCCGCCTGAACGCCGGGGCGCTGGCGCTCCTGGCCGCCGCCGGCCGTGCCACGCCGCTCGTCAGTCCACGCCCGCGGGTCTGCCATTTCACCACGGGCGATGAAATTGTTCCGCCCGGGCGGACGCCCGCTCCCGGACAAGTTCGTGACAGCAATTCCATTTTGATTCGCGGTTTGCTGCAAAATTTTTCCTGCGATCTCCAGCAGGCGCATCTGCCGGAAAATTTCGAGCGGGCAAAATTGGAAATTTCCAGCCGCAAACCGGAGATTGAAAACGCCGATTTGCTGCTCGTTTCCGGCGGCGCAAGCGTCGGCGAAAGGGATTTTACCCGCGCGCTGCTGGAATGGCTCGGCTTTGAAATTGTCTTCAACCAGGTCAATCTGCGGCCGGGACGCCCGTTGATTTTCGGCGTGTGCGGCCCGCGCGCGGCCTTCGGGTTGCCGGGGAATCCGTTGTCCCATTTTGTCTGTTTTCATTTGTTTGTGGCTGCGGCGCTGGCGAAACTCGGCGGCCAGGAGCCACAATCTTTTTTGCGCGGCCGGCTCGCCGAAAAACTCGAGGACCAACCCTGCCCGCGCGAGACGCTCTGGCCGACGCGGGTGGCGTGGCGTGGCGCCGCGCCGCAGTTGCGTCCGCTCCCCTGGGCCAGTTCCGGCGACGTGACCTGCCTGGCGCAAACGAACGCGCTGATCCGTGTGCCAGCCGGCCGCGGTTCGATCGAAGCCGGCGCGGAAGCGGATTTTCTACCAACGACGGCCGAATAATTGTGGCGGCGGAAGCGGGTGCGTTCTAACTTTGACGAATCTGATCGAGCCGGCGGATGCCGGCGGCCACGAATGAAGAGACACTTTTCGCATTTGGACGGCTCGGGCGGCGCGCGCATGGTCAATGTTGGACCCAAGCCGGTGCAGTCCCGCCGCGCCGTCGCCGAAGGAAGGCTGGTTTGCGCCCCGGCGACGATTCGCGCGCTGAAAAAAAAGGCGCTGCCCAAGGGCGA
>JAGWMQ010000195.1 GCA_028873125.1 Verrucomicrobiota bacterium
CACGACGAATCCTTCGCGCGCAAGCCGGCGGCGCAGCGCGACGCCGCTTTTCACAGGTTGGCGCAACTCCGCTTCGGGACGCAAGTGGCTTCGGCCCGCGAACAATCCGATGTCCACTCCACGCAATCCCAGCAGCGCAATCACTTTCAACGCGGCCTCGTGCGGCAGCAGCGGAAAACTGAAATCGGCGCAACTGAGTTTGAGCTTCATCGGCATTCAATTGGCTTGAAAGGACGGCGAACCAGTCTGGCATGATTCGCGGTAGAGCGCATCCAATTTTTCCAGCACCGCCTCCGCGTCACGCCCGTCACGGAGCGCCTCCTGCAACGCCTTGCCGCCGTTGGTCTGCAAGGGCACGTAACCGCTGTATCGCGGGCGGATGAAGGCTTCTTCCTGCGTGGTCCGCGTTCCGCTGAAAAATCCGCCGCACAATGTGTCCGCCAGCGAGTCATCCCACGCGGCGCGGTGAGAAGGCTGTCCTCCGGCGTGGACGTAAAGCGTTTTTTGAACCGTGCCGCTGGCCACGAAACAGGCGTAATCGGCCGCGATTTCCCAATTGCGGCAGTGGCTTGACACCGCCATGCCGGTTCCGCCCAGCGCCCCGCGCCATCGCGGGGCATTCGGCTCCAGTGAAATCAGGTTGCCGAAGCGCAAACGGCGGGGGGCAAAACCGGCGCGGGCGTAATTATTGTAGGTGTAGGCGAACGCATTCCATGCAAAGTCGTCGGTCGCGGTCATGCGTTCGGCGACCTGAATGGGATTCCAGTCAAAAATGGCGCGCGGCATCGGCTCGGTCAGTTCTCGCAACAGTTCCACGGCGCGTCGCATGATTTCGCGCGGCGCAATTTTTTCGGGATCGGCGCACGGCTCGGCGCCAAGCGCTTTCACCAGCATGACAAAATGCAGAAAAAGATCCGCGTTGAAGGCGGGAATCACCGCCAGCTTGCGGCGGGCGAGTGCCACGGCTTCGGTCCAGGTTGCCGGCACGGACAGGCCCGCGCGCTCCAGCAAATCACCACGCCAGCTTGCCGCCGGAGCCGCCGCGTCAATCGGCAACGCCAGCAATCGTCCGGCATAACAGTAACTCTCAAACGCTGCGCCGATGGAATGACGCGCGCATTCATTCAGCGCGTCAGGCAGAAGGAGCGGTTTCAGGTCGCGGACCAGATTTTTCTCGAAGGCGAATCCCGCCCAGGGATGGTCAATCACAATCAAGTCGAATTTGGGCGCAAGCCGGTCAATCGGTGCGTGGCCAAACTCGTCGAGCGTGCGCTTGTCCCAGCGGATGCGGACGCCCGGATGCGTTTCCTCGTAACGTTGCGCGGTCGCCACCAGCGGCGGAAAGGCGCGGCTGTGGTCCCACGCGATGCCGGTGAGTTGAACTGGCCGGCTCATCGGATTCAGCGTGGCGCAGGCGTCCTCGCCTGCGGGTTCTTGCGCCGTCTCGGCGCAAGAGGGGGCATTCCTGAATCGGGCAGCGAGACGCCGCCCGAACCCGCAGCCGTGGACGGCCGCGCTGCGCGCGTTGGAGCAACAGGCTTCATGCGTGCTCGCGAACGGCAGCGCCTTTGCGGGCGCCAATTTTTTTGCCGGCGACGCCTTTCACTTCGCGGATTTTCTCGCTGCGGTTCGTCTGCGCGGATTCGCAGGCCGCCTCGATGAGCTCCATCGCCGCCAGGCCCAATTCGCCGGGCGAACCGTTCGGTGCTTTGCCCAAAATCGCATCCACGAAATTCCGCGCGGGTGCCTGGCTGGGGTAAATTGCATTTTCCGCGAGCGGCGGATATTCGGTTCGCTTGTCGTTGAAATCAACCAGCGTCATCGTGCCGCGCCAGAGTTCAAGCTGCAAAATGGCCTGGCCGCCAAACACGCGGACTTCATAATTGCGCTCGCACAGCGGGGTGGCGCCGGTGCTGGCGAGGCTGACCAGCGCGCCGTTTTCGAGCGTGATCGTGAGGGCGTCATAAATGTCGTTCGGCGAACCGTCGCGGTCAAAGCGCGCATAAACTTCGGCCGGACGCAAGCCGGTCAGGAAGGCCAGATACGCCGCCGCGTGCGAAACCTGGCAATAGATTTGTCCGCCGCCGGCGATGGCGGGGTCGTTGTAGGAGCCTTTGCGCGGCTCGACATAGACGCGGTCCATGCCGTGCGTGGGCGAGGTGTTGATGCCGCGCAGCAGCTTGTCAATCGGGTTGGTCATCAACACGGAAATCATTTGGATGTGGCCCAGCGCGCCGGATTGAATCAGCCGCCGCGCCTCGATGCCGTGGGCGGTGAAATGCCACGGACAACTGATGAGCAAATGCAATTTTCTCCGTGCCGCCGACTCGACCAATTCCCGCGCCTCGTCCACCGTGAAGGTCATCGGCTTTTCGATGAGGACGTGCAAACCGCGTTCCAACGCGGCCTTGGCTTGCGCATGATGAACATTGGGAGTCGAGGCAACAACGACGGCGTCGAGGTTCTTCAGCGCGAGCAGTTCTTCGACCGTGGTGCAGGCGTGTTTGGCGCCGAAGTCGCGCGCAATTCTTTCCGCCTTGGCCTTCTCGCGGCTTTGCACGGCGACGAGTTCGGCGTCCGGATGCGATTTGACGGCGGGGATGTGGGCCGAGGTTGCCCACCACCCCGCTCCGATAATGCCCATGCGGACTTTTTTCATGTCTCAACCTTTGTAGGGCGCCAACAACTCGCGTTTCAACTCGACGCCGAAGCCGGGTTTGGCCGAATCCAGCGAGATTTTTCCGTTCACCGGCAGCGGCTCGCCTTCGAGCACGCTGAAGATCGGCTGGATCTCCGTGCCTTTGCCGACCGAGAGGTATTCTGCATAAGGCGAATTGGT
>JAGWMQ010000089.1 GCA_028873125.1 Verrucomicrobiota bacterium
TTGACGCCGCAGCAGGCCCACGACCGCGCCTGGGAAATGGTGCGGGAGGAATACATCCTGATCCCGCCGGAGTCCTAGCGGACGGCCACCACGCCGTCGGCCACCGGGCGGAAAACGGGCCGAAAAATTTCAACGGCTACCGCATCACCGACGCGGACCGGCTGGGCGAAGGCGGTCTCAAGCAAAAGTTCCGGCAAAACATCCGGGCGGTTGAAATTCTGCGGTTGCTCGACGCCGAGGAACGCCCGGCTTCGCCCGATGAAAAGGCCGCGCTGGTCAAATACGCCGGCTGGGGGGCCATGCCCCAGGTCTTCGACGTCGACAGCGCCAACTGGCGCAAGGAGCAAATCCAGCTTTCCGACATTCTGTCCGACGAGGAACATCGATCCGCCCGCGCCACCACGCTCAACGCGCATTACACGTCGCCTGCCGTCATCCGCGCCATGTATCGGGCGGCGCAACGGTTCGGCTTTCAGGGCGGCAACATTTTGGAGCCGGCCTGCGGCATCGGCCATTTCATCGGCCTGATGCCCGACGAAATGCTCCGGCAATCCACCGTCACGGGCGTAGAAATTGATCCGCTGACGGCGCGCGTTGCCAGTGCCCTTTATCCCGATACCGACATCCGTCAGCAGCCGTTTGAAAAATCCAAACTCGCCGACGAATCGTTTGACCTGGCCATTTCCAATGTGCCCTTTGGCGATTACGCCGTCCACGACCCGCGCTGGAATGCCTGGAAATTTCCCATTCACGATTATTTCTTTGCCGCCGCGCTCGGCATAGTGCGGCCGGGCGGCCTGCTCATGTTTATCACGTCGCATCATACGCTGGACAAAATGGATTCAACGCTGCGTGAACTGCTTTCCGAAAAGTCCGAACTCTTGGGCGCGATCCGGCTGCCCAACAACGCCTTCAAGAAAAACGCCGGCACGGAAGTGACCACCGACATCGTGATGCTCCGCAAGTTACGCGCCGGTGAATCGCCGCATGGTCCGGTGTGGAAATCCGCTGTGGACTTTGCCAATGACCGGGGTGAGAAATTCGTCCTCAACGAATACTTCGCCACGCATCCTCACATGATGCTGGGCACGATGCGGCTGGCGCGCTGCATGTATCGGCAGGGAGAGCCGGTGTTGGTCCCGGATGATCGGGAGTTGGACGATGCCCTGGCAGAGGCGGTGGGACGCCTGCCGCAAAACGTCTATCAAGCCGAAACAGCGGCCATTACAAAAAAGACTTTCGATCCCGCCATCCCCGCGCCCGAGGACATCAAACCCAACGCCTATTGCGTTCACGAGGACGGCCGGCTTTGCCTCAATGAAGACGGCGTGTTGCAACCGCTGGACGATCTGCCGGTCGAAACACGCTCGCGCATCCGGCGGTTGATTGACGTGCGCAATGCCGTCCGCGTCTGTCTGCGCTCGCAGTTGGATGGCAGCGACGAGGAACAGGTCGCCGACGCGCGCTTTCAACTGAACCTGGTCTATGACCGTTTTGTCGCCCGTTTTGGCTCCATCAACGCCCCGGTCAACCAGCGGGCGTTTTTCGGCGATCCCGATTTGCCGCTGCTGCTGTCGCTGGAAAATTACAATGATGAGACCAAGGTTGCGACCAAGGCGGCCCTCTTCCGCGAACGCACCATCCATCCCAAGCAGCCCATTGAGTCAGTCGGCACGCCAAAGGAAGCCTTGCTCGTCACGCTCAACGAAAAGGGCCGGGTTGACCTCGGCCACATGGCCGCTTTGTTGGCCCGTCCGGCAGAGGACTTTCTTCCTGACTTGAAGGGGATGATTTTTCTCAATCCGCAGACCCACCAATGGGAAACTGAAGACCAATACCTTTCGGGCAATGTCCGCGAAAAACTGGCGGCGGCGGACGTGGCCAGCGTCCACGACCACCGTTTCCGCGAAAACGTCGAGGCTCTGAAATCCGTTCAGCCACAGGATTTGCCGGCCACGGAAATTGACGTGCGGCTGGGCGCTTCCTGGCTGCCGCCGTCCGACGTGCAACAGTTCGTCCACGACTTGCTCGGCGTCACGGCGGGTGTTGAGGTCGGCCACATTCACGCCCTCGGCTCGTGGCATATCACCGCTGATTGGGAAGCCAAGGGCGCGACGGCCAACACCACCGATTGGGGAACCGACCGTTTCACCGCCCTTGAACTGATTGAGGAAACGCTCAACCTCAAAACGCCCACCGTTTACGATTACGTGGACAAAAAACCCGTCGTCAACGCACAGGCGACCGAGGCCGCCCGCGAAAAACAGGAGCGCATCAAGGAACGGTTCAAGGAATGGGTTTGGAAGGACGATGAAAGGCGCGAG
This sequence comes from Verrucomicrobiota bacterium, assembly GCA_028873125.1. GTDB lineage: Bacteria > Verrucomicrobiota > Verrucomicrobiia > Limisphaerales > UBA11358 > UBA11358. The sequence continues at coordinate 2,325 of JAGWMQ010000089.1, forward strand.
CGGCTTTGCCGTCTCTACAATGACACGTTCAATCACAGCCGGATTCGCACGTTCAATGGCGAACACCTGACGCTGCCCGGCGTCAGCGCGGCCATTCAATTGCAATTGCACCAAAAAGCCGGTGTCTGGCGCATCCTGCAAACCGACAATACGCTGCTGGGCCATGTCGTCGGCGCGGGCAAGACCTACACGATGGTTGCCGCCGCGATGGAATTAAAACGGCTGAAGCTGGCGAACAAACCCTTGTTCACCGTGCCCAATCACATGCTCGGCCAGTTCTCCACCGAGTTGTTCATGTTGTATCCCGGCGCGAACATCCTTGTGGCGGGCAAGGAAGATTTCGAGGCGAAGAACCGCAAAAAATTGTTCAGCCGCATTGCCACCGGCAATTGGGATGCCGTCATCGTCACCCACTCTGGCTTCGAGCGCATCCCCCTGTCCCAAGAAACCCAGGGGCGGTTCTTTCAGGAGCAAATCGGGGAATTGGAAAAGATCAAACGTGAACACGCAGACCCGGATGATCGCCGTCTGGTGAAGGAATTGGAAAAGGCGAAAAAGCGGTTGGAAGCCAAACTCGAAGATTTGGCTGCCGCCCACAAGAAGGACAACACACTGACCTTTGAAGAACTTGGCGTGGACCGCCTTTTCGTGGACGAGGCGCATTACTTCAAAAACCTGTTCTACGTCTCCAAGATGACCCGCATCGCCGGTCTGCCGCAGACGGCCAGCGAGCGGGCGTTTGATATGTTTCTCAAAGTCCGGCACATTCAGTCCGTCAACGGAGGTGGGGGCGTCGTCTTCGCCACCGGCACGCCCATTGCCAACAGCATGGCTGAGATGTTCACCATGCAGCGGTATTTGCAGCCGCAGGCGCTGCAAAAACACAACCTGCACCACTTCGACGGCTGGGCGGCGACCTTTGGCGAGCCGGTGACGGCAATGGAACTTTCCCCGGACGGCGCGGGCTACCGGCTCAACACCCGCTTCGCCCGGTTCGTCAACGTGCCGGAGCTGATGCAGATTTTTCGGCAGACCACCGACGTGCAGACGGCGCAGATGCTCAACCTGCCGCGCCCGAAATTGGAAGGTGAAAAGCCGGCCATCCGCAATGCTCCCGCTTCGCCGGAATTGAAGGAATTTGTCGAGAGCCTGGCCCGGCGCGCCGAGGCGCTCAAATCCGGCCGCGTTGATCCGCGCGAGGACAACATGCTCAAAATCACCACCGAGGGCCGCAAGGCCGCGCTGGATTTGCGGCTGATGAAACCCGGCCTGCCCGACGACCCGCAGAGCAAGGTCAATCTCGCGGTGGAAAACATTCATCGCATCTGGGAGGCGACCAGGGATAATCGTTTGACGCAACTGGTGTTTTGCGACCTGTCCACGCCGAACGACAAAGGCTTCTCGGTTTATCGGGACATGGCCGACAAATTGAAGCAGCTTGCCATCCCTGAAAATGAAATTGCCTTCATTCAAAATTACGACGCCGACAACGCGAAGCTGGCGTTGTTCCGTTCCGTCCGCGAAGGGAAAATCCGCGTGCTGTTCGGCAGCACACAGAAGATGGGTTCGGGAACGAACGTGCAGGAACGGTTGGTTGCCCTGCATCATCTCGATGCCCCGTGGCGTCCCGCTGACGTGGAGCAGCGCGAGGGCCGCATCTTGCGGCAGGGCAACAAGAATACCAGCGTGCAAATTTATCGCTATGTCACCGAGGGCAGCTTCGACGCCTATATGTGGCAGACGCTGGAAACCAAGGCCAAGTTCATCGCCCAGGTGATGAGCGGTGACATGACGGTGCGGCGGCTGGAGGACATGGATTCTGCGGCGTTGACCTACGCCGAGGTCAAGGCCATCGCTTCGGGCAACCCGCTCGTCATCGAAAAGGCGCAGGTGGACGCCGAGTTGATCCGGCTCAACCGGCTGCGTTCCGCCCATGCTGAAGAACAATATCGCATCCGCAGCAATTTGCGGCACGCCCACGAAGAAGTGGAAAAATGGACCGAGCGGCTGGCAAACCTGCGCCTCGATTTGAAAGTGCGGCAGGATACTTCCGGCGACAAGTTCCGCATCACACTGGACGGGCAGGCGCTCGACAATCGCGGCGTCGCCGGCGAATTGCTGTTGCGACGGGCCGAGAAAATCAAGACCCGCTTTGGCGAAGACATCCCCCTTGGCGCGTTTGCCGGATTCGATTTGTTCATCCACTCCGGCTTCAACAACACCGCCGAACTCGTTTTGCGCGGCAGGAACAGTTATGGCATCCGCGTCACCGACACGGCCCTGGGCACCATCCGCTCGCTCGAAGCCACCGCGCAGGGTTTCGAGGAACATGCCGCGCGATTGGAATCCGACATCAAAGATTCTCAAAAACGCGCGGTCGAACTGGAATCGAAGGTGGGGGCGACCTTTGAAAAGGGGGAGCGGTTTCATCTTCTGGTCAAACGGCAGGCTGAAATTGAGGAAAAACTTGATCTCACCAAAAACCAGGCAACCAGCCAGCTTGATGCTGCCACGAACGAAAACAATGAGGGAAATTCACAAAAACAAACCTCGACGGAACTGAACCGCCGCGTTCATCGGACCGCGGTTCGCGTATGAAATTATGACGCGGGACAAACAACTGCGTGGCATCAAACTCAAGGAGGTGTTCCAAAAACAGCGCCTCGGCCAAGCGCTTAATGTGAAGGAATTTGCCGCCTTGGCCGGCCTCTCCTATTCCACCGCCCGGGGCTGGTTCCGCGCCAAAGGTTTTCCCGCCTTCAATGGCAAGGTGTTCTGGCAGGACTTTGTCATCTGGCGCCGGCGACAAACCGGCATCGAACCTTCCGCTGGCGCTTCACTGGCCGCGGAAAATCCTCCTTCCTCATTGAAACATCCGGATTCTCAACTGCCGCCAAAGGCTCAAAAACTTCTATCAGAAGCATGAACGCCCAAGGTTTGACGCTCGCCGGCCGCCCAAGGCGCGTCCCGCTTGAGATGGCTTATCATTTTGGAGCCTCAAGGACGCGTCGCCAGCGCCTCTTGTATGGTTCTGACCGGCAGGAACAATTCCAGTTCGTTGGACGGCAGGGGTATAAAACCGAATTGCTCGTAATAGCGTTTGGCGTTCTGATCCTTCGCGTCCACGAACAGGCCAATCCCGCCCGCCGTGTTGAAAATCTCCAGGAACTTCCCCATCGCCGCCACCAGCAGCGTTTTTCCAATGCCGTGCCGTTGATGCCCCTTGGCAACCGCCAGCCGCCCCAACCGGACGCCGGACACGTCGCGCGGCAGCTTCCGGGCTTCCGGCGGCGCAAGCCTCTCCGATTTTATCTGGCAGATGTTCAGCGCGAAAAAACCAAGAATGGGCTTCGGCGCAACCGCCGCCTCGTCCACCAGCACAAAGGTCCGCGAGATTCCCCGCTCGGCGTGTTGCCGCGCCGTTTGCTTGAGAAACAGATTGAGCGGTTCGCTTCCGCAGTCGAACCCGTCCCGGTCATGGGATTTGCCCAGCAGTTCGATCTTATACACGCACCGCCCCTTTGAAGTCCTTTACCGCGTCCTTCAGACGCTTGTTGGGTTTGGGCGGATGGTCAAGCAGGGCAAGCACCTTGCGCGCGTCCCTTTGCGAAAGCCGGATGACCGACTCGCGTTCAATCACGCGCCGCGCCTCCAGGCAGGCCGTTTGCACCACGAATTGGTTGACCGTCGCGCCTAAAAGCTCCGCCGCCTGTTCCAGCGTGTCGCGCTCGCGGTCAGAAACGCGGGCCGTAATCCTCTTGCGAGGCTCTTCGATGACATGTTCCATAACCATACGGTGCCACTTTGTCACCGGGTTGTCAACGCCCCCTTCTTCACCGCGGCGGTAAGGCGGCATTCCGCCGCGGGATTTTCCCGTCCTGCCTCGGCTTCGCCGCGTCAAACCGCCAGCGCCTTCACACCGCGAATTGCACCACGTCCCGCCATTGCGCCACGTCCTCAACCTTCTCCCGCTGATAAATTTTGTGAATCAACTCCGAAGCGTGATTGACCAGCCGCATGGCCGCTTCACGCGGCACGCCCGCCCGGCGCAGCCGGTTGACATAGGTAACCCGTGCGCCACTCAATGTATTCAAGGGCATTCCGATAGGTGATGGCGCGCGGGGTATGATAGCGCCTTTCTTGCAGCCAGAAGGCCAGCCATTTCCAGTTGCCCGTGTATCGTTCAAACGTCCGCTCAGTCTGGCAATGGCGTTCCAGATATTGCGGAACCCAGGTATCCCACCCGCCGCCGCTGATTTCTCCGGCATGGCGGTTGAGTTCTTTGGCTTCAAGCTGGGCGCGCAGCGCGCGCGCCTGGACGGTCTGACCGGGGTCATCTGCCCGCAAGCCGGTGGACTTGTTGCGCCGCGTGTCCGCATCTATGATTCTTACATTAACACCGCGCTGGAGCCAACGCCGACTGCCCCTTGAGTTTATGAATGGTTCGGATTATACAACGGTTATCGAGCCAGCGAAGCCACTCGCCCGTCGGCGTGGCTCAGCTTTGGATCGTTAGGCATCGTTCGCACCACACAACAAGCAACACAAAACTATGAAGATAACTGCGCCAGCGTCAGCAATGACAGTTGCGCTGGGAAACTGTCCGCTGGGGCAGCGCCCCATTCATAGAGCAGCCGGTGAACCCGATCCACTTGCTCTTTCGTCATATCGGCGGAAAGAAGTGCCAGATTATCTTTATCCGAGTCCATACAATCATTCACCCAAGTTGAGCATGGGCTGTTTGGAGCGCGCTGGGGTCGCCGCCAGTTCGGGTTGCGGCTCAACTTCTGGTATTTGTTCTGCGGGCACCAGTAGATCGGCCACGGCATCGTATTGCCGGAACATCTGCTGCATCGCCCATTGCATTTCCCCGGCCAGCATCATTTCCAAGTGCGGAGCATCAGGAATTGCCACTTCCGCAAAGCTCAATTTGCGCCCGGCCTTGGCCTCGGCGCGTTTGATGGCCAGCAGCGTGATGGAAGTGACCACCGGTAAGGTGATTTCCCTAGCTCCAAACTTTTTCAACTCGGTTTCCATGCCGCGCGGGGCGATTGTCCTGGTGGATGAAGCCGGACAAATCGGCGGCGAACAAATGTTGCAACTGCTGGATTACGTTCAAGTCGGACGCGGTCGGATCATTTTGTCCGGTGATATCACCGACAAACATTTGCTGATTGAATCAAACAATCGCATCCGGCCTGTCCCGTTCAAGGATTTGGAGCGGGTCACGGTTTGCCAACCCAAGGAACTGTCCTTGTCCACCGGCGACCGGCTCCAACTCAAGGCCAACGACAAATCCCAGGATGGCCGCAAGCTCGCCAATGGTGAACTGGTGACGGTAAAGGAACCCGCTCCACAAGCTCATCCATGAGAGCCTGTCGGTCGGCCAATTCCTGTTTGAAAACTTCCCGCCCCATTGCGCGTTTGGCCACTTCCAGAAATGTTTCCAGCGGGACAATCATCGTTTCCTCATTGAGTTGTCCCCAAAAAATTTCCAGTGGGGTTTCAGAAACCCACCACGGATAATTGTATTTCGCCTTTGCCTTGGCGACAGTGCGGCGGCCATCAGTAGCTTTGGATTTTTCACCTGTTTCCGCACTCTCTGATTTGGGGAGGGGAATAACGTTGTCCGGTTGCTTTGGTGCAAAGCTAACTCGTTGCATCATCGCCAGACTGTGTTCGCGCCTCAAATGGCCGTAGCGTTGCATGGCCAGCGCGCCGCCGTCGCTGTGCCCAAGCCAGCGCGAGACGGTCGGAATATCAACGCCTTCCTCAATGCACGTCGTGGCAAAATAGTGACGAAAATCGTGATGACTGAAACGCTTCAGCCCTAGTTTCTTGCAAGCGCGCTGTAAACTTCTCTTTGCGCTTTTTACTTTGATTATAGAGTCGGAAAGTTTTGGGGTGGTTTCTCTTTTGAGACGTTCCAAAAAAAGTCGCAATGCCTGCGGCATAGGGATGAGCCGGTCGCTCGCTTCCGATTTTTGCCCGTGCAACCAAATTTCGCCCGTATCGAAACGGACATCTTTCCAGGTGGCGACGTGGGCCTCGCCGAGTCGCGCGCCGGAATAGGCCAGAAATTCGATGAGGTCAGCGCCGTCCTTCGCCTTTTCCCGACTGTCGCTGCGCCCATCGGAAAGTCGCATGGTGGCAATGATTTGCTGAAATTGGTCACGCGCTGGCGTTTGAATTTTGCGGTTAGAAATTTTCTTCCGCTTGATTTCTGCTGCGGGATTGGAAAGGACGAAACCGTGTCTGGCCGCATATTTGAAAACAGCCTTCAGCACGCCGAGTTCATGCGCGAAGGTTTGGGCCGCCACTTCCGCGCTGCGCTTTGCCGCCCACTGCTCGCAACCCCACGCTGTGATGCTGCGAATGCTCAACGTCTGAAAATGGTCGGCAAGATTTTTGATGCAAGTGTCGCGCCGCGTTTGGGAACTTTCCGCAATCAAATGTTTGGTGGCGTTATTCCAGGAATCCGCCACTTCTTTGAAGGTCAATTTCGCGTCATCCGGTGCTACCGTGAGAACGCCGATTTGCGTCTTGAATTCCTTCAAGCGGCGTTCGGCCAATTTGCGGTCTTTGGTTTTGAGCGAGCGGCGAAATTGCTTGCCCCCTTTCTTTACGAGGGCATAATATCCGCTGGATGATTCGAGCCGATATAAATTTTCTGCGACCTTGTGAAACACCGGCTGCACAGCCGGCGCGGACGTTCTTTGCTTCGTTTTCATGCGAAGAATATAGCACAGAGTTTTTAGGGTTACAAGTGCGGGTTACAAGTGAGAAAATTTGCAGCGGCATAAATGCGGTTCTATCCTTTATTTAAGCTAATTTTTGCCAGAGTAGCTCAGTGGTAGAGCAGAGGACTCATAAGCCTTTGGTCGTGGGTTCAAATCCCTCCTCTGGCACCAAATTCGAGAAAGACTGGTTTTCAGGAATGAGTGACCACGGTTTGACGCAGCAACCACGGGCTTTTTTGTTGTCGAGGAACAGGTTCGAGCCGAAGATTTTCAAGGCCATGCTTTTCTTCTCCTTCGGAGAACCCTTCAAGGCGATTTCGCCCACTGTTTTCGCGGTTTTAATCCAATCCGTGAACGGTTCGAGCCACGGCACTTGGCCGTTCTCGTTTTTCTTGATGCGCTCCTGGCATTGCTTCTTTCGGGACAGCAATTCCTCCTTCTGAGCCAGGAACGTGTCGCGGTCAATGTCCTGGCTCACATAGATCGAGACGAGCCGATTGAGGCTGGCCTTGATATTCGCCAATCCCATCTGCGCATCCTCAACAAGAGCGGCGGACGACTGGTCGGCATTTTCTTTTTCCTGCTCGGCCATTTCGAGCATTTCATCCGCCCAATCGGAACGAAGTGAAAACGGGGCGATGAGCGCCGAAAGCTGCCGGTCCAGCTCTTCCTCTCGGATGAATTGTCTTTGCGAGCATTTCCGCCTTTTGGATTTTTTGGTGCAATGGTAGTAGATGTGTCCTTTTTGCATTTCGCCGGTAATCGCCATGCCGCACTCGCTGCACCTCAAAAGTCCGAGAAACGGCTTTGGTATTCGCTCCTGCGGCATCTGATGTCCAAGGCTTGCTCTTGACGTGCATTCTGGACTCGAACATTTGCGCGGATGCTGCCGGCTTCAAAAATTTCCCATTGCACGGTTGGGCCGGCGGACCAAGCCCGGCTGCTGTAATCGAACCAATCACTCGCTGAAATGCTCTGCAAGGCAGCAAAGCCTGTCAGCGAAAACTTTGGGAAATAATCTGCCTTGGCCACGCCGATGCGCGCAGTCGCTGCAGCCAGTTCGCGTTCAGCCCGCTGAACATCAGGCCGGCGTTGCAGCAAATCGGATGGTAATCCCACCGGCACCTTTGGCGGTGTGATTGGGATGGGCTTTTCGGCGGACATTTTGTCCAGTAACGAGCCTGGCGGCTGAGCCAGCAAGACGGCGAGCGCATAAACATTCCGCCGGAATCCAGTTTCCAGCGAAGGCACTTGCGCTTCGGTGGAGGTCAAAACTGCCGTCGCCTGCTGGACATCAAGGTCGCTGTTGAGCCCGTTTTGAAAACGGTTGCTGGTCAGATCCAGGATTTCTCGTTGGACCCGGATGTTGTCGCGTGTGATGGACAGGCGCTGCTGGTATGCGGCAACACTTTTACACGAGGTCGGACACGCTACCACAGGAACGGTGGACGCAACCCGCGAATTTGAATCCGTGTTAACCGGCTACTTGGGAAGAACCTCGCTGGTGGCAATTAGTCGTTAAATTGTTGCGTGTTCCGTCGTATTCACTCTACGCCGTTGCCAACTTTCCTTTTTTCCGCCAGGCGCGTTTGGCGAATTTGTGGGCTTCCTTGGCGCCACGCAGCAGGCAGTCGGAACTGATGTCGCAGTCGAGCTTGGGCCAATGGACGGACGAGTGGGTGATTTCAAAATCCGCGCGCTCGCGCCGCGTGGCCAGTTGCAGCGTGGGATAAAACGTGAGCGGCACGCTCACCGTGCGCCCGTCTTCCAAGCCGAACGTGAGCCGTTCGTCGGTGATTTGCACCGAAGTCACGTCCGGCGGCGGAGTGTTATTCAGTTTCATTCCACAATTCAATCAGTTCGGCCTCGTGTGCTTCAAGAATCCGGGCGATTTCCCGGAGTTCGGCTTCGCGAAAGCCCTTGTTCCAGCTCAATTGCACCGGCGCGAGCCAGAACTTCGCTTCGTGGCCGGCCTTTTGCACGTGCAGGTGCGCCGGCTCGTCGGGTTCGGAACTGTAAAACCCGATTCGATAGCCCTTGACGCGCAGGACCGTCGGCACTGGATGAGGTTACAACCGCGCTGGAACGTTTGCAAGCAGGCAGCGGGAGAAAACCGCCGCGCGAGCAAAATTTGAAATCCAAACTGGCAGCGAAATTGAACTCTGAAATTTTTTCCGTCTAAAAATGCCCCTCCCCTTGAATGAATTGCTCCGCGCCACGCCGCGCTCCGTTGCAAACCCGGCCTTGCGTCCACCGGTCGGCGGGTTAATGTTTCAGCGTTATGCAAACGGTCGCCCTTGAACAAGCCCAGGCCACGCTTCCTGAATTGCCCCGGCAGGTCGCGAGCGGCGAGGATTTCACCATCACGCAGAATGGCGAACCCAAGGCGAAGCTGTCCGCCGCGCCGCCGCTCAAGCGCGCGCAGCCAAAGGCCGGAAGCTTGCCGGGAAAAATCTGGCTGTCGCCGGATTTCGACGCGCCGCTTGAGGACTTCAAAGATTCCATGATTGGGCTTCCGTTTCATTATCGCGATCCGTTTGACCGCTTGTGGATTGCCCAGGCCATCGCCGCTGACGTGACCATCGTCACGCACGACCGGGAATTTTCAAAATATCGGGCGGCCAGCTTGTGGTGATTTTCCGGTGACTCCCGGACTGAACAACCTGCTGCGCGCCACCTCGCGCTCGTTTTACCTGACGTTGCGCGCGCTGCCGGGCGCCATTCGTCCGCAAATCGGCCTGGCCTATCTGCTGGCCCGGACGACCGACACCATCGCGGACACGGACATCGTGCCTCCCGACAGGCGGCTGGACGCGTTGCAGCGGTTGCGCGAGAGTATCCTCGCCCCGAGTTCTGCGCCGACCGATTTCGGCGACCTCGCGCAACATCAAGCTTCGCCCGCCGAGAAGTTGCTCCTGGAAAAAGCCGAGGACAGTCTGTCAGCGTTGCGGCATTTCTCCGCCGCCGACCAGCGACTGATCCGCGAGGTCCTCGCCGTCATCACCAGCGGCCAGGAACTGGACTTGAGGCGGTTCGCAAAATCGTCCGCCGCAAACCTCGTCGCGCTGGAAACCGACGGCGAGCTGGACGATTACACCTGGCGCGTGGCCGGCTGTGTCGGCGAATTCTGGACGAAGCTCTGCCGGGCGCATTTGTTTCCGCGCGCGAAGCTGGACGACCGCCCATTGCTCGCCGACGGGGTTCGTTTCGGAAAAGGGTTGCAGTTGGTGAACATCTTGCGCGATCTGCCGGCGGACCTGCGCAAGGGCCGCTGTTATCTGCCGAAGGAACAACTGGCCGGAACCGGGCTGGCGCCGGCGGATTTGCTGTCCCCCGCCAACGAGCCCCGGCTGCGCCCGGTTTACCGGCGGTATCTGGACCTGGCCGAATCGCATCTGGCGGCGGGCTGGAACTACACCAACTCGCTGCCGTTCCGCTGCGTGCGCGTCCGGCTGGCCTGCGCCTGGCCGATTCTGATCGGCGTCAAGACGATCGGGCGGTTGCGCGCGGGGAACGTCCTGGACCCGCGGTGTCGCGTCAAGATTTCGCGCGGCGAGGTGCGCGCGATCCTGCTGCGTTCGGCGCTGGCCAGTCCGCTGCCCGGGCTGTGGCGCCGCTTGTTTCCGGCCGCAAAAGGAGTTGCACTGGACGGCCAAGTGGCGTAAGAAAACAACATGCACATGTTCAAATTCCATTGCGTGGCGGCGGCGACGGTGGTTTTGGCGGGTGGCTGGACGGCAGTCCATGCCGGCGACACGCCCACCCAAGCCCGGGCGCGCGCGGCGTTGGAGGCGGAAATGCGGCGTTTGGGTCAGTTGCCTTTCCCCACGAATCAGACTCCGGCGGTTCAGACGGCGCCTGCCGCGGCAATTCAGACGGCGCCCGCCGCCACAAAACCGATCGTGGTTCAAAGGTCGCCCGCGGTCACACCGCACGAGAGCAATGAGGATCAGGCCAAGGCGCAGGCCGCCTTGGAGGCCAAGCTGCGCGAATTGGGCGCGGCGCCGCCTCCCGGCAGTGCGCTGTCATCCATTGCAGTGCCGGCCACCGCCGCGCCGCAGGCGAATCCCGAGGCCCAGGCCCAGGCGCAGGCCGCGTTGCGCAAAAAAATGGCGGAGTTAAACCAGCAGCAGGCCCGCGCCCAGGCTGCCCGGGAAGAAGAAAATGTCGGCGCTGGCGGAGGTTCCGCCGCGGCTGCGCTGGGAAACGCACCGGGTTTCAAGCCGATGACACCGCCACCGTTGCCGGTCACCATCCAGCAGGAGGCGGCATTGCAGGCCTTGCTCCAAAAATACATGGCCAACGAAATCACCCCGGAACAATATCAGATCGAGCGGGCCAAGATCATGGCTCAAAAGCGGTAGGGACGGCTCAAGGTCCCCGGTTCGAGCTTCGGAAAGATTCATCGGAGGGGCGGGGCACACAAGTCCCTGAATGTTGTTGAAGAAGGACGCCCAACGCCCGTCCTTCCCAGGCTCTCCGGATTGGCGGGCATTGAGGTGGAATCCATGCACCATTTCCATTACATCAGAAAAAGACTCTTTTGCGAAGCGGTGGCGGTCGAATCGCTGGTCCAAAAACACGGCACGCCGCTTTACGTCTATTCGCAACGGACTCTCACGGAGCATTTCCAACGGCTGGACCGGGCTTTCGCGCCGCTGGACCACCAGATTTGCTTCGCGGTGAAGTCCAACGGCAACCTGTGCGTGTTGCGGGCGCTCGCCAACCTCGGCAGCGGTTTTGACATCGTCAGCGGCGGGGAACTGCGGCGCGTCCTCGCCGCCGGCGCCGATCCGCGTCGCTGCGTCTTCGCCGGCGTCGGAAAGACCGGCGCGGAGATCGAGTTCGCGCTCCGGCGGGGGGTTTGCTACTTCAACGTCGAGAGCGTGCCGGAGCTGGAGCGCCTCAACCGGATTGCCGCGCGGCTGAACAAGGTCGCGCCGGTGGCGGTGCGGGTGAATCCGAACGTCGAGGCGTTCACGCACGCCAAAATCACAACCGGCACTTACGCCAACAAATTCGGGATCGCCTTCGAACAGGTGGAGGCGGTTTATGACCTCGCCGCTAAAATGAAAAATCTGCGGTTGCGCGGGTTGCAGATGCACATCGGGTCGCAACTGACCCGCGTCTCCCCGTTTGCAAAGGCGGTCCGCAAGGTGCTGCCGCTGGCGCGCCGGCTCGCGGAAAAATATGAATTGGAATTTTTCAACATCGGCGGCGGGCTGGGCATCGTTTATCAGCCCGCGCTGGCCAGCGGCCCGGAGAACTGGTGGAAAACGCCCGCGGCCAAAGACATCCTGACGCCGGAGCGATACGGCGCGGACCTGGCGCCGCTGCTGGAGCCGCTCGGGCTCAAAATCCTGCTGGAACCCGGACGCTTCATCGTCGGCAACGCCGGCATTCTGGTCACGCGCGTGGAATACGTGAAACGCACCGGCAAGAAGACCTTCGTCATCGTGGACGCGGCGATGAATGATCTGATCCGCCCGGCGTTTTACGACGCCTACCACGAAATCATCCCGCTCACGCGCAAAAACGGCGCCGCGCTCAAGACCGACGTGGTCGGCGGCGTCTGCGAGTCGGGTGATTATTTCTGCAAGAACCGGCCGTTGCCGAAGGTTGTGGAAGGCGATTACCTGGCGCTGATGAGCGCCGGCGCCTACGGCTTTGTCATGGCGTCGAATTACAATGCCCGGCCGCTGGCCGCCGAGGTGCTGGTGAATGGAAACCAATCCGCCGTCGCACGCCAACGCCAGCCGGTCGAGGCCATCTGGTCGGGGGAAAAACTCGCGCCGTGGCTGAAATGAACGGATGGGGCCGTTGAGGCCGCAAAAACTCCCTCGCCGGCGTTCCTGGTTTGCAATTCCGGGAGCGCCCGGTAAGTTGTGGTGGTGAACACTGAATTTTCAGTCGCCGCGCACTGGCCGGACGGCTTCGATGAAGACGGGTTGCGCCGGTGGGCGGAGCAGTTGCGCGGCCATCTTCTGGCGCCGCAGGTCTCGCTGGGCCTGGTGTTCATGACGCCCAAAATGTTCCCCCACGCCCAGGCGGCGCTGGAAATTCTGCGTGTTCACGCGCGCATTCCCTTGCTCGCCGGCTGTTCGAGCACGGGATTGATCGTCGGCCCGGACGAGATCGAAAACGCCGCCGGCCTGGTGCTGGCCTTGTATGCGCTGCCCGGCGCCGAATTGACCGGCTTTCGGTTCACGCAATCGCAGGTCGAGGAATCCAACGGCGCGGCATACTGGCATGTGGAAAGCGGCGTCGAACCCGCGCGCACCAACGGCTGGCTGGTGTTCATGGATCCCTTCCATCTGGACGCGGAAGGCTGGATGCGCTCATGGAACGAGGCCTACGCGCCGCTGCCGACGTTCGGCGGCCTGGCCAGCGGCGTTTTCTCCGACCATACGACGCAGGTGTATTTGAACGGTGACGTGTTCGAGGACGGCGGCGTGGCGGTGTCCATCGGCGGCGAGGTGACATTGTCCGGCGTCATTTCGCAAGGCTGCACGCCGATCGGACAGACCTGGACGCTCACGCGCGTGGAGCACAATCTCATTCATCAAATCGCCAACCGCCCCGCCTACATGGTGCTCGCCGAGACGTTTCAGAAGCTGCCGCCGGCCGAGCAGAAAAAGGCGCGCGGCAACCTGCTGATCGG
>JAGWMQ010000196.1 GCA_028873125.1 Verrucomicrobiota bacterium
CGTCAACGAGTATCTCGAGGATTTTCATCGCGGCGACTTTCTCGTGCGCCAGCTCATTGGCGGCGACCCGAATTCCGGCGTGCTGGCCGTGGGCGCCCTGCCGCGCGCGGGCCAGACCATGCAATTCCAGCGGCGCGACGCCCAGGCGGCCAGCGATGACCTGCGCGAACTGCTGGCGCGCGCGAAGAAGAATCCGGCCCACGCCGCGATTTACGGCGGTTGCCTTTGCTGCTGCAACGGGCGCGGACAAAACCTGTTTGGCGCGCCGAGCCATGATGCTGGACTCGTGCAGCGGGAGCTTGGCCCGCTCGGGCTGGCCGGCTTTTTCTGCAACGGCCAGATCGGCCCGGTCGGGGAACGAAATTATCTCCACAACTTTACCGCCTCGCTGGCGTTGTTTGTCAAAAAATCGGCCTGAAGACCCGTGAAATCAGCGTAAGACGCGTTTCTTTGTTGCTTTTGTCCGCCGGGACGCCATGCTCGTTGCGCATGCCAGAGGAACTCCAGCCGGAATCAAATCCGCCCGGGTCCGCCAAGGGTGGCCGGCGCCGTCGCGGTCACCGCGGGGGCCGCGGGCGCGGCCCGCGCCGCACCGGACCGGCCGCGGTGGCGGAACAACCGGTTTCCACTGCGCCGCCCGCCACTCCGGATCCGGCGGAAGGCGCGGTCGCGGTTCCGATCCCCGTCGTTGCCAAGCCGGCGCCCGAACCGGCGCCCAAGGCGGTTCTGCCGATCAGCCAGGCCGTTGAAGAAGTGGCGCAGGTGGTCGAGTCCCTGAAGGGCGCGCTGGAACAAATGGAGGAGGCCTTGGAACTGGTCGAGCTGGCTGAACGACAGAAACTCGGCGACGAGCGCGAAATTGAGTCCTTGCGCCGGGCGTTGCGGCAGTTGCAATCGCCCCGCGGCGGCCGGGGCGGACATCGGGAAGGCGGAGAGTAATCCAAACCGGTTCCGCTGGTCATGCGGCCGCGGCATGGGCCGCCGCCAAATCCGCCTTGCGTTGATTGAGGCTCTTGAAGAATTCGTAGCCTTCGCGGCAACGGCGGACCAAGACGTCCTTGTCTTCCAGCATCGTCTTGATGATGCGCAGGATCGGCTTGGGGCGCAGATAATAGGCGCGGTAAAAACGGTCCACCGCTTCGAAAATTTCCTCCTTTGACAGGCCGGGATACTCCAGCGTGCTCTGTTGGAAGCCGTCGCCTTCGACCAGGTCGGTCTTGTCCTTCTTCACGAACCAGCCGTTTTGCCGGGCCATTTCGTAAAGCTCCGTGCCCGGATACGGCGCGGCCAGTGAGACCTGCAGGCTGAAGACGTCAAGCTCCTGCGCGAATCGGACGGTGTTTTCGATGGACTGCCGGGTTTCCACCGGCAGCCCCAGAATGAACGTGCCATGGATGACGACGCCGGCGCGGTGGCAGTCCCGGGTGAACCGGCGCATTTCGTCCATCGTCACCCCTTTTTTGATGCGCGTCAGGATGTCGTCGTTGCCGCTTTCGTAGCCGACCAGGAACAGGCGCAGGCCGTTGTCCTTGAAACTTTTGATCGTGTCGTAGTCGAGATTCGCGCGGCTGTTGCAGCTCCAGGTCAGGCCGAGCGGGCCGAGTTTTTTGGCGATTTCCCGCGCGCGCGGCAGATTCGCCGTGAAGGTGTCGTCGTCGAAGAAAAACTCCTTCACCTGGGGAAAGAGTTTCTTCATGTAGGCCATTTCTTCGGCGACGTTTTGGGGCGAACGGACGCGGTATTTGTGCCCGCCGATGGTCTGCGGCCAGAGGCAGAAGGTGCATTGCGCCGGGCAGCCCCGGCCGGTGTAAAGGCTTACGTAGGGATGGAGCAGGTAGCCGATGAAATAATTCTCAATTTTCAGGTCGCGCTTGTAAACCTCGGCCACCCACGGCAGGTCGTCCATGTTCTGGATCATCTCGCGCTCCGGATTGTGGACGATTTTCCCGTCGCGGTTTTTGAACGACAGTCCGGCGATGGTTTCGAGCGGGCGGCCCTCGGCGACTTCCTTGCAGGTGTAGTCGAATTCCTTGCGCCCGACCCAGTCAATGGCCCACGACGCCTTCAGCGTTTCGGTCGGCAGCACCATCGTGTGCGCGCCGACGAAGCCGATTTGGGTGCCGGGCTTCTGCTGTTTGACGGCCTCGGCCACCTGGCAATCGTTTTTCAGCGACGGCGTGGAGGTGTTGATGACGACGTGGTCGAAGTCCCGGGCGACGCGCAGGCATTCTTCCATGCCCACGTTGTGCGGCGGACAGTCCAGGAGCCGGGAACCGGGCGTGAGCGCGGTGGGCTGCGCCAGCCACGTCGGATACCAGAAGCTGGTGACTTCGCGCCGCGCCTGGTAGCGCGAGCCGGCGCCGCCGTCAAACCCGTCGAACGACGGGGGTGAAAGGTAGAGTGTTCGGCTCATGAAAATTTATTCCGGGCGGACGTTGACAATTTTTGCGTCCGTCTCGCTTGTTCCACAATGGCTGGCGACATGCTGCTCCTGGCGGCCGTTGTTGGAGAAGGTGCCCGCCGGGCCGGTGGCGGGATGGCTGGCCGCCTTCGCCGCGGCCAGATGCCCTTTGCCGATGCTGACGCCGTTGAACACGCGCTTTTCCAATTCCGGCGTATAATGAACCGGCTTCGGTTTCGCGCCGAAGTTGTATTTGAAAATTTTCCAGTTGTCGCCGCGTTGATAATTCGTGCCGAGCGCGCCGCTGGGGTCGTAGCCGCAATGCACCATGCAGTTCTCGCATCGCGCATCGCGGGCTACGCCATCCACCACGCCGTATTTGTCCCACTTCACTTCGCGCAACATCTCGTGATAGCCGT
>JAGWMQ010000090.1 GCA_028873125.1 Verrucomicrobiota bacterium
GTCGGTTGTGATTTTTGCGACTTCAGCGTCACAGCGATAATCCCGGTCAAATATTGCGACCTTGAGTAGCATTGCTCCCAATGTCGTTTCCATCCCCGAAGCAAAGTCTTTGACCTTTTGAGGGTTGAAGCCTTCAACCGGCACAACCGCAAAATCTGCCCGGTTGGCCACTGCTTCAAGTCCTAGCCGCCGTGCGAATCGCGATAAAATGCGAAAGTCCTTCCCCTCCACAAAAACCACGCGCCGCGTTTTGGCGAGTTGAGTCAGTGTCGGATTTAGGTTTGAACCAAGAACTTGGAACACCTCTTGAAGTTCTTTTGTATCCCTCACGTGCCTCGCTGAATGAAACTGCTTGTTCACGTTCAACAAAGCCTGCGGTTCAACTTCCGCAATTATCTCAGTCGAGTGCGTAGCAACGATTATCTGCGGGCCTAGCTCCCGGAGCAGACCGACTAACTGCCGCTGCAAATCGGAATGAAGATAAATATCTGGCTCATCAATTACTAAGGCACTCGCGGTCCGCGCCTGCAAAATAAACGTCAACATTTGACACCACACTTGAAGCCCAAAACCCGCCCAAAAGATTTCTCGGGGGAATCTTTCTTCGGGGCAAAACATACAAAGATATGTCTTGTCACTGCCAGTCACTATCTCCGGCGGCTGGATGTCCATCCCCGGCCAAGTTTCTTGAATGGTTTTGCGAAACTCCGCGAAACCATTTGGAAAATGATACCAAATGTTTCGGAAATTCCTTGACGCACCGTGAGACAAAAGTGCTAGGCGCGCGGCTTCCTTTTCGAAAAGTTTCTCGTCATGATCAACAGGTCCAAGCACCGGCACAAACCCGATTGTGACGCCAAAGTGTTTTTTGAAATCTGATGGCGTCCGAATAAATTGATCCGAAATTGGAATCATATAGCATTCTCCGCGCTCCGGAAAATACAGGTTCAAACTGTTGCCGTTTGAGAGGCGAAATTCGACAGTCGCTGGAATTGATTCATCGTAGTTATGAAAAACGTTCTCCGTTGATATTGGCAATCCTTCAAGTCTGACTGGGTAACCACGAACTTGATGCCCTTTCGCGTTTTCTATCAGATCGGAGCTTTTCGAACGTGCCCGGCGAATTCCTTCCGATAAAATTCTAATTGCCCCCAATACAGTTGATTTCCCGGCGTTGTTTGGACCAACCAGAACATTAAACGGGTTTAGACTGATTGAATAATCGTCAAACGCCTTGTAGTTGCGAAATCGAATTGAAGTGATTCGTAATTTTTCGTTCATGTCGGTTAGTTTCTGAGAACAAACCCATTCGATGTTACTTTGGCATTTCCAATTTCGCCTTGTCCGCCACCTGCGCCACGTCCTTGTCGTGCGGTCGCAGAGGTTCAGCGCTTCAACAGTTCGGCCACGTCCACAACCGCGTCGGGAAACGCCAGCGGCTTGGCCCGGTCGCCCGCGCGCAAAACGGTTTTGCTGCCGTAGCCGGTGAAATTCGGCTCGCGATAAACTTCGAGCGTCAGTTCGTTCAGGTTCACAATCCAGACTTCCGCAACGCCCGCACGGCCGTAGGCGGGCAGTTTTTCCTCTCGGTCGTAATTCAGAGACGCGTCGGCAACTTCAATCAGCAGGAGGACATCGTCTGGGCCAGGATGCCGTATCGTGTAATACTTTGGAATGTATTTGAGCAACATCACGTCCGGTTGCAATTCGTTGTATTCATCCAATCGCACCGGATTGCGGATCGAAACAATGCAACTTCTTTCAGGCAGGTTGAAAAATGGTTCGACGATTTGGTGAGTGACGCTGGCGTGTAAGGGAGAGATGCGAAAAGGATCAATGACCTGCCGGTCGAGTAATTCATCGTGCTCGCCCCACTTGAGCACACCGACATCGGCCATGCGGTAATACTCCTTCACGTTGAAGCGATGTAGTGTCTCAACCGGCATCGAAGCCAAATTATCAAATCACTTCGGCATTTGCAAACCCACCTTGTCCGCCACTTGCTCGACATCTTTGTCGCCGCGGCCGGAGAGGTTCACGATGATGAGCGCGTCCTTCGGCATTTTCGGCGCGCGCTTCATCACTTCGGCCACGGCGTGCGCGCTTTCCAGCGCGGGAATGATGCCTTCCAGCCGCGCCAGTTTCATGAACGCCGCCAGCGCCGCGTCGTCCTTGGCATAGGTGTATTCCACCCGTTTTTCGTCGTACAGCCAGGCGTGTTCCGGCCCGACGGCGGCGTAGTCCAGCCCGGCGCTGACGCTGTGGGTGGATTGAATCTGGCCGCAGGCGTCCTGCAAAATGTAGCTGCGCGCGCCCTGCAACACGCCGAGCGAGCCGCCATGAAACCGCGCCGCGTGCTGATTGGGCCGGATGCCCAGTCCGCCCGCCTCCACGCCCACCATCTTCACGCCCGTGTCGTCGAGGAACGGATGGAACAGGCCCATGGCGTTCGAGCCGCCGCCGACGCAGGCGAGGAGCAGGTCGGGCAGGCGCTGTTCCTTTTCCAAAATCTGCGCGCGCGCCTCGTCGCCGATGACGCGCTGGAAATTCCGCACCATCACCGGATACGGATGCGCGCCATAAACCGTGCCGAGGATGTAATGCGTGCTGCGGACGTTCGTCACCCAGTCGCGCATCGCCTCGTTCACGGCTTCCTTGAGCGTCTTCTGGCCGGCGTGGACGGGCACGACTTCCGCGCCGAGCATTTTCATGCGATAGACGTTCAACTCCTGCCGCTTGCAGTCCACCGCGCCCATGTAAACGACGCATTTCAAACCAAACATTGCCGCGACGGTCGCCGTTGCCACGCCGTGCTGGCCAGCCCCGGTCTCGGCGATGACGCGCGTCTTGCTCATGCGTCTGGCGATGAGCACCTGCCCGATGCAATTGTTGATCTTGTGCGCGCCGGTGTGGAGCAGGTCTTCGCGCTTGAGATAAATCTTCGCGCCGCCGAGCTCGCGCGTGAGTCGTTCGGCGAAGTAAAGCGGCGTGGGGCGCCCGCAAAATTCCTTGAGGTAGTAGGACAGCTCGCGCTGGAACTCCGGGTCGTGTTGGGCGCGGAAGTATTCGGCCTCCAGCTCCTGCAACGGATGCATGAGCGTCTCCGGCACAAAACGTCCGCCGTAGGGGCCGAAATGGCCCCGGGTGTCGGGCAGATTTTCGTTGGCCTGAGCGCTCACGGCTCGATTTTCACGCAAAACGCCACGCGCGCAAAGGTTTATTCGACATGCCTGTTCAAACGGATGCGTCGCTTGCCACGCCGGTTCATCGGTCCGTTGTCCGCTGCGCTGAAATGGGTCGGCACTCAGAGGTCATCGCGGCTGACCGCGGAGAATTTCATCGAGGCACCCGGCGACCTCCGGGGGCGTTTCAGGATTCAGCCAGGCGCGTTTGATCCAAAAACCGGGGATTGTCTGCGCCCGGATGACTTCCTCGCCCTGCGCAAATTCCACGAGAAACTCGCCTTCGCGCCGGAAAAAACGGTGCGCGAGGGTTTCGGGATCCAGCACCCAGTATTCCTGCACGCCGTGCTCCTCGTAGGTCGCAAACTTCGGGCCGAGGTCGCGGTCGAACGTGCGCGGCGAGATGGCCTCGACCACAAACGTCGGCGCCATCGGCGCGTGCGCGGGCTGCAAGAGCGCCACCTGCTCGTTGGTGAAAAAAGCGAGGTCGGGCAGGAAAACGTTGCGCGAACTGAGGCGGACGGCGACGACTTCGCGATAGAGTTCGCCCAGCTTTTTGCGCTCGATGTAGCTGCGCAGCAAATGATCCAAAAAGTTTAACAATTTGGCGTGGCGAAGGTTCACCGGTGAGTGCATAAATTTTTCACCGTCAATCAAGTCGGCGTGCCTTCCGGGTGCAAGCCATTCCAGAAATTCCTCCGCCGTCCAGAGTCGGATCCCGGTCGCGTCGGCTGCGGGCGTTGTCGTCAGCATGAAACCAGCCTAATGCCGCGGACCATCGCCGTCAACTGCCCGCGGCCGGCTTGCTCCGTGAACCTGAATCCGCTATGGTCCCGGCGCACTGATGGCCCGTCTCAACGACCATTTTTTGAAGCTGAAAGCCGGCTACCTTTTTCCCGAAATCGCCCGGCGCGTGAGGGTTTTTTGCGAGGCCCATCCGGAGCCGGCCCAGCGGCTGATTCGTTGCGGCATCGGAGACGTGACCGAGCCGCTGCCGCCCGCCGTCATCGCCGCCATGCACCGGGCCGTGGACGAAATGGCGGTGCGCGAAACCTTTCACGGCTACGGCCCGGAACAGGGTTACGCATGGCTGCGCGCGGCGATCTCCCAAAATGACTTCCGCGCCCGCGGCTGCGACGTGGCCGACGACGAAATTTTTGTCAGCGACGGCACGAAGTGCGACACCGGCAACATCCTCGACATCTTCGGACCCGGGAACAAAATCGCCATCAGCGACCCGGTTTATCCGGTTTACGTGGACACCAACGTGATGGCCGGCCACACCGGCGCGGCCAATGAAGCGGGCGCCTATGCCAGGCTGGTTTATCTGCCGTGCCGGCCGGCCAACGGTTTCGTGCCCGCGCCTCCCGGGCGCCACGTGGACCTCGTTTATCTGTGTTCGCCGAACAATCCCACCGGCGCGGCGGCCACGCGCGAGCAGCTCGCGGCCTGGGTGAGCTACGCCCGCGAACACAAGGCGGTCATCCTGTTCGACGCGGCCTACGAGGCTTACATCACCGACCCGGCGCTCCCGCATTCGATTTACGAAGTTCCCGGCGCCCTCGAATGCGCCATCGAGTTCCGCAGTTTCTCCAAAGGCGGCGGGTTCACCGGCGTGCGTTGCGCGTTCACGGTCGTGCCCAAAACGCTCCAGGCACAGACCCGGTCCGGCGAATTCCACCCGCTCCATCCGCTCTGGCTGCGCCGCACGACGACCAAATTCAACGGCGTGTCCTACATCTCGCAACGCGGGGCCGAGGTGCTGTACTCGCCGGAGGGCCAGGCCCAGGCCCGGGCCGTCATTGCCCGCTACATGAGCAACGCCAAAATCCTGCGCGAAGGCGTCACGAAAGCCGGATTGAAAACCTTTGGCGGCGTGAATGCACCTTACCTCTGGGTGCGGGCGCCCAAAGGCGTCGGCAGTTGGCAGGCATTCGACAAAATCCTGAACGAGGCCAACGTCGTCGTCACGCCCGGCAGCGGTTTCGGCGCGCGGGGCGAAGGCTATTTCCGTCTCAGCGCCTTTAACACCCGCGCCAACGCCGAGGAAACGGCGCGACGTTTGCGGGAATTACGGTGGTAAATCCGGGCCGCTCGTTCGACGAGCCGGCCAGACCCACTGAAGCCGGTTTCGGCGGAACCCCGTCACCAGACCCGCACCAACTCCACCCCGTGGCGCGGGACCATGGCGCCAAAGTCATTTTGGAACGTTCCCAGATCCTTCTGCCGCCACAAATCGCGGACGCGGTGCCGGCCGCTCCAGCCGAGGTCGGACCATTTGACTTCCACCGCGGCCGGACTGTCCCCGCGGTTGAAGAGGCCGACCGCCTTGGAGCCGTCCTCCATGTCCTTGGTCCAGACCTCCAGATCGCCGTTCTTGACGAGGCGTTTGGCCTGCTGGCCGAGCGGATCCTGATCCACGGCGAGCACTTCGTCGTTGCTCAACAGGCTCAACGTGAGGGGATCGAGCCGCGTCATGTCACAGCCGATCAGCAACGGGGAGGCCAGCAGGCACCACAGGCTGATGTGCGTGTATTGCTCGTCCGGCGTCAAATGCGTCGGATGCAAGTTCGGACCCCAGCCGACGTAGCCCACCACCAGCATGTCGGGATCGTTGAAGTGTCCCGGCCCGGCGAACGGCTGGTTGCTGATCTGGCTGAAGCCGTTGGCGGACATGCTCTTCCAGGTGTCCCGGATGTCGCCAGTCGTGCGCCAGGAATTGCCGCCCACCTGTGCGCCCCATTCCCAGACGTTGCCCATGCCGTATTGGCACAGGCTGAAGAGGATGTCGCGAGGCACCCGGTTGAGGGCCGCGCGCATGATGGCGTAGGGCCGCATGTCATCGCGGCGGTTTTCTGGAAAAGAGTTGATCCAGTTGGTCAGCGTCGAGACGAAGGCTTCCGAAATTTTCCGATGCGTTTCCAACTCCGGACGGTAGGAGCACCAGTCGTATTTGAGATAGTCGAAGCCCCACCGGGCGTATTGCCGGGCATCGAGCAATTCATGATCGAAGCTGGCCACGCAACCGCCGCACGTCCAGGGGCCGGGCGAGGAATAAAGACCGATTTTCAATCCCTTGCCGTGGACGTAATCCACGAGCGCCTTCATGTCCGGGAACCGCGGATTGGGCACGATGTTCCTGTCGGCGTCACGTTGCGGGCCTTGCAAGGTCGGATCGTTGGCCCGGTGCGGATTGACCTCCCAAAAGTCGTCAATGTTGATGTAAGTCCAGCCGTGGTTGATCAGGCCGCTGGAAACCATCGCGTCGGCGGCCTTCTTAATGTCCTCGGCGGTGACGGCCGAAGCGAAGCAGTTCCAACTGTTCCAGCCCATCGCCGGCGTCAGGCCGATGTGCGGGCCACAGACGATTTTGAATGGCCGCGACGCCTCGCCGAGCCGGTTCTTGGCGTGCAACGTCACCACGTAATCCCCTTCCTTGTTTAACACGCCGGTGATGCGGCCGGTGTCCGAATCCAGTTGCAAACCCGCCGGGAGGTGGTCCGCGGCGAAGGTCATGGGCCGATCGCCCGTCGCGGCGATGGTGAACAAAAAGGGCGTGCCAGGCCGGACGCCGAACACTTGGGCGCCATTGATGCGCGGCTTGGCCGAGGGCGGCGGCGTCAAAATGATTGCCGCGCCGGAGCCGGTTGAGGTTTCAGCCGCCGTCGCAACCGGGCCGAGACCCAGCGCCGCCGCAACGATTGCCGGAAAGAGGATTTGCGCGAGACGAGCAGGTGATTTCATGGAACGAAGCCTATTTTATAGCCCGGGGCGCCGCAAACCCAAAAATGGCTCCCCAAAATGGCTCACCGTGCTGCCTGCAGGCGCCAAACCAAACGCCGCTTCGTGTGCGGCGTCAGCTTGAAAGCTTCGCCAATCCGCAGGCCCTGCACCCAAAAGACCTCGCCGCCCGCCGTCGCGGCCACGATCGCCTCGTGCCTCCATGCACGGGGGATTTTCGCGTTGGTGAACAAATCCTGCAGCTTCGCCGCCGACTTCAAACCGATGGGCTGAAACCGGTCGCCCGGCCGCCAGTGGCGCAGGAGGATTTCATCGCCAATCCGGTCCGCGTCGAAGAATTCCCAGCCGGTCTTTTTCAGGGGTCGCGAGAACTTCCGATACGCCTCGACGCGCCAGTTCAAGGACACGCCGTCGAAATTGACCTCCCCGGCGTTGCGCTCCAGCTTGACGCGCCGCCCGCGCTTGTTGAACCGGATCGCCGGCTGCGCGCGCCATTGCAGTTCGCCAGCCGCGCCTCGCGCCACAGAACGTTGCGCGTTGACACTGACGAAAACCCCGGGCGACCGGCGGAGCGACTCG
Organism: Verrucomicrobiota bacterium; assembly: GCA_028873125.1. Lineage (GTDB taxonomy): Bacteria > Verrucomicrobiota > Verrucomicrobiia > Limisphaerales > UBA11358 > UBA11358. Next base: position 7,503 of record JAGWMQ010000090.1, read on the forward strand.
ATCAATTCAAATTCCGGCAGGACGCCCTCTCGGGACAATCGCCACTGCAGGATGCGCCGTTGAACGGCGACCGGCAGATTTTCAAAACTGCTTTTCTGAAGCCTGGCAGCCGCTGAACACCGGTTCCTTTTTGGAACGGCCAGGGGTCCGCCGCCGACAATCCAATTTTGCGCCGTCATCCCGACAAAATCGGCTTCGGCGCCGGCGATCTCCATCAACCTCAAAACAATTCTGTCCAAGCCGGGTTGATACCGCCGGCGCAGCAGCGGCAGCAGGCCGCGGCGCACGCGGTTTCGTAAAATATCAGGCGAGAGGTTCGTCGCGTCCTCGCGGAACCCGATCCGGTTTGCCCGAGCGAAGGTCCGAAGTTCGGCTTTGGAAAAATCGAGAAGCGGACGGATGAGCGTGAGGTGAGGATTGGCCGGCGACGGCGACCGCCATTTCATCCCGCTCAAGCCTTCGCCGCCGGTGCCGCGCAGGAGTCGCAGGAAAAACAGCTCCACCTGGTCATCCGCGTGGTGCGCCAGCGCGATGACGCGGATGTTTCGTTGCCCGGCCGCCCGCGCCAGAAATTCGTGCCGCAATTTTCGCGCGGCCATTTCGACGGAGACGCTTGATTTTTTCGCGAGGCGCTTCACCTCCCCCCGGCCGACGACGACCGGCAGCCCGAGTGTGGCGGCGGCCCTGCGGACAAACCGCTCATCGGCGTCGCTGCTGTGTCCGCGCAGTCGGTGATTGAAGTGGGCGACCACAATCTTCCAGCGCCACTGTTCCGACAGACGGTGGAGCGCCCGCAGGAGTGTCATGGAATCCAGCCCGCCGGAAACCGCGACCAGCATCTTTTCACCGCGCCTGACGAGGCGCCGGCTTCGCAGGCTTTCTTCCACGCGCCGAAGCAAATCGGACGCACCCCCCGTCCGGATCGAGTTCACGCAGGCGGTTGGCGCGCCGGCCCTGTTCATCATTTGCATCGCCTTCACTATACAAAAAACTGCCGCGGAAGGCGACAATCAGCACGGCACGGATCGGCGCGATTCACTTGAAATTCAAAACCAAAAACTTCATGCTGGCGCCCGCTTATGGAAAAAGTGGTGGTCATCGGTTCGGGTTGCGCGGGCTGGACGGCCGCGCTGTACACGGCGCGGGCCAACTTGCGGCCGCTGGTGCTCCTGGGCAATCAGCCCGGCGGCCTGCTCACCACCACGAGCATCGTCGAAAATTTTCCAGGTTTTCCCGAAGGCGTGGACGGCTATGAATTGATGGCGCGGATGCAGAAACAGGCCGAACGCTTCGGCGCGCGCGCCAGTTTCAGCGCGGCGGAGAAGGTGGATTTCTCGAAGCGCCCGTTCGCGCTTACCGTGGACGGCGAACAAATCGAGACGGAAACCGTCATCATCGCCACCGGCGCCAGCCACCGGCGCCTGGGCGTGCCGGGTGAGGACTTGCTGGAGACCAAGGGCGTGACCTATTGCGCCACGTGCGACGGCGCCCTGCCGATGTTCCGCAACCAGCCGCTCGTGGTTGTCGGCGGGGGTGACTCGGCCTGCGAAGAGGCGCTCTACCTGACGCGGTTCGGTTCGGAAATTTTTCTGGTCCACCGACGCAACATGCTGCGCGCGTCCAAAATCATGGCCGAACGCACCCTGTCGAATCCCGGGATCAAGCCCGTCTGGGACTCGGTGGTGACGGAAATCCTGGATCCCATACAGGACAAGGTGACCGGCGTGAAATTGAGGCATCTTAAGGCCGGCGGTGAATCCGTTCTGAATTGCGCCGGTGTATTCGTGGCCGTCGGGCACGTCCCCAGCACGGACATCTTCAAGGGACAGATCGAGATGGACACCCACGGCTACATCCTTCCGCGCCGCGGCGCCGCCACCAACGTGCCGGGCGTGTTCGTGGCCGGCGACTGCGCGGACCGCGTCTATCGCCAGGCAGTGACTGCCGCCGGGATGGGCTGTGCGGCGGCGATTGAAGCCGAACGATTTCTCTCCGCAGAAAATCAGTAACGATCTCGTAAAGCGGGTTGGCGTCTGGCAATCCATCATCGCTGATGGGCCGGTATTTTGCAGCATTGACAAATGCCGGGTCGCAAGGCATAGGTAGATCATGCTTGGAAGATTACTCTGGGTCCTTTGCTGGCTCCTCACGGCAAGAACGGCGCTGGCGGACGAAAAATTGCCGGTGCTCGAAGCCGGCACCAACGTTTATCATAACGTCACCATCATGACCGTGTCAGCCACGGATGTTTATTTCACGTCCGATCAGGGGCTGGCCAACGCGAAGTTGAAAGACCTCGATCCCGCGCTTCAAAGGCGTTTTCATTTCAATCCGACCAATGCGGCATCCGTCGAGCGGAAACAACAGGCGGCCTCTGCCGGATATTACCGGGAGATGGCGCGCCGTTCCTCCGCGCCGCCGTCCGCCGGAACGGAACAAGCGGCCAGGGACGAGGCGAGGGGGGAGCCGGAGACGGGCAAGAAACTTTGGGCCAAATCCTTTTTGAATCAAAAGGCGCCACCCTTGACCGTCGAGAAGTGGCTCACCCCGCCGCCAGATTTACGGGGCAAATTTGTCCTGCTTGACTTCTGGGCGACGTGGTGTCCGCCCTGCCGCGCCGCCATTCCTGAATTGAACGGGTATCAAAAACAATTCGGCGACAAATTGGCGGTCATTGGCCTGTCTGACGAGACGGAGGCGGCCGTGCGCGCCATGACCAACCCCAAAATTGAATACTCCATCGCCATAGACGCGCAGGCGCGCACGAAAAAGCTGGTGGGCGTGACCGGCATCCCGCACGTGCTCATCATCGATCCGCACGGGGTCGTCCGCTGGGAAGGCTTTCCATTTTTGGAAGGTTACGAACTGACCGACAAGGTTGTGTCGGACATCATTGCCAGGTATTCCGATTAATCCCACGGATCTTCTCCGCATTATCGCCGCGGTTTTCCAAGGTTCAATCAGATGCCTCCGCCCCCTCCCGGCAAATCTGCAAAGGCCGGCTCGCGATAAATGCTCCTGATTCAATTCAACGCCGCCGGGCAAGAAACGGTTCGGAATTAACAATTTTGCTCCAGATTTCTCCATTGACGGAAAGGCGTCTGGCATTAAGCTGTCGGCTCGGTTTGTTCAACATTTTATCTAAACAGCACGCATAAAAAAATATGGCAGTCAAAGTCGCAATCAACGGGTTCGGCCGCATCGGGCGCCTGGTCTTCCGGGCGCTGGTCGAACAGGGCATGGTGGGCCGGGACATCGAAGTGGTCGCCGTCGGCGACATCGTCCCGGCGGACAATCTGGCGTATCTGCTCAAATACGATTCCATCCAGGGCCGTTTCAACGGCCAGGTCGGCTCGGAAAAATCCGCCGCCGACAAGACCGACGACGACGTGCTGGTGGTCAACGGCAAAAAGATCAAGGTCGTCAGCGCCAAGTCGCCCGCCGAACTGCCGTGGAAGGCGATGGGCGTGGAGTTGGTCGTGGAATCCACCGGCCTGTTCACCGATGTGGAAAAAGCCAAGGGCCACCTCGCCGCCGGCGCCAGGAAGGTCGTCATTTCCGCCCCGGCCAAGGGCGATTGCCTGACCGTCGTCCTGGGGGTGAACGAAAACAAATACGACCCCAAGCAGCATCACGTCATCTCCAACGCCAGTTGCACGACCAACTGCCTGGCGCCCATCGTGCATGTGCTGCTCAAGGAAGGATTCGGAGTCGAGGAGGGTCTGATGACCACGGTGCACAGCTACACCGCCACTCAAAAAACCGTGGACGGCCCCAGCAAGAAGGACTGGAAAGGCGGCCGCACGGCGGCGGTCAATTTGATTCCTTCGACGACCGGCGCGGCCAAGGCCGTCGGCCTGGTGCTGCCCGAAGTCAAAGGCAAACTCACCGGCATGGCCTTCCGCGTGCCGACGCCAACCGTTTCCGTGGTGGACCTCACGGTGCGGACCGTCAAGGAGACGAGCTACGCCGAAATCAGCGCCGCGATGAAGAAGGCCAGCGAGACCTATCTCAAGGGCATTCTGGGTTACATCGACGACGAAGTGGTCAGCTCGGACTTCATCCACTGCCCGTTGTCCTCGATTTTTGACGCCGGCGCCGGCATTGAGCTGAACAAGCGATTTTTCAAGCTGGTGAGCTGGTATGACAACGAATGGGGTTACAGTTGTCGCGTGGGCGATTTGGTCAAGTATATGATCACAAAGGGCATTTGAACGCGGGCAAGAATTCGCGACGGCGGTCCGGAACGGGCCGCCGTTTTTCATTTCTTGCCCAGGCACGCCGCTCTGTGGCTTAATTACCTCCCGTGAAAATTGTCGGCATCGTCCCCGCCCGCTATGCCTCGACGCGCTTCCCCGGCAAGGCGCTCGCGCTCATCGCGGGCAAACCGCTCCTCCAGCGCGTCGTCGAGCAATGTCAAAAGGCCAAATCCCTGGGCCAGGTCATCGTCGCCACGGACGACGCGCGCATCGCCGACGCGGTGAGTCCCTTCTGCCGCGTGGAAATGACCCGCGCCGACCATCCAAGCGGCACGGACCGGATCGCGGAAGTCGCGGCCCACTGCGAGTGCGACGCGGTGGTGAACGTCCAAGGCGACGAGCCGCTGATCGAGCCGGCGGTGATTGACGCGGTGGCCGCGGCGCTGGCGCGAGACGAGATGTCCACGGCGGCGACGCGCATCAAAAATCCCGCCGAACTGGACAATCCCAATGTGGTGAAAGTCGTTGTCAACACCGCCGGGCGCGCGCTCTATTTTTCACGCCGCACGATTCCGTATCTGCGCGAGCGGAGCGCGCGCGCCTCGCGGGCGCTCGAAAGCGCCCCGCTTTCGACATCTTCGGTTGCCGGGGCGCCAACCGTTGCACGCGAGGCGCGTGTGCTCCCCAAACCATTAGGAGCGTTTCCCTTTTTGAAACACCTGGGCATCTACGGTTACCGGCGCGAGACGCTGCTGCGGCTGGTGCGGTTTCCGGTGGCGCCGCTCGAAAACGCGGAGAAGCTGGAGCAGTTGCGCGCGCTGGAAAACGGCATCCCGGTCGCCGTCGTGCGGGTGGATTACGACAGCGTGGGCGTGGACGCGCCGGAAGACGTGAAACGCGTTGAGAAACTTCTGGCGAAGCAGTAGCCACGACACTTTTGGCTGCGTGACCGGGCGGATAAAGCCCGCCCAAGCCGGCAGAAGCGCTCCCACCAATTTTATTGGTCCGCCTCGCCCATGCCGAAGGGGATTGTCCAAACATACGCCGCACGCCTCTGGTTCAGTGTCCCTAAGCGCATCGTTGGATTAAAAGGGCACAGCTTGCACCGTGCGAATAGCCTCTCCCAAACCTATCCTGCGGGTGTTGTCCCGGAATTTTTTCCCCCAGAAAAAGATTGAATTGCCCCTGGCGAGGGCTAAACTGGAACCGTCCGTGAGCGGCCGGAACCGCGGCAGGAGAAGTGCATTTCATCTGCTTGGGATGCACGTGCGGAGCTTGTTGATCTTTACAGACTGTCCAGCGGGCTTTTGACCCCAATCCCCGGTTTCTGCATCACGTGCGTGTAAATCATCGTCGTGCTCACGTCCTTGTGCCCCAGCAACTCCTGCACCGTGCGAATGTCGTAATTCGCCTCCAACAAACGGGTCGCAAACGAATGCCGCAACGTGTGGCACGTTGCCCGTTTGGTCAACTGGGCCCGTTGGCATGCAGCCTTGATCACCCGCTGCACGCTCGTCTCATTCCAGTGATGCCGTTTGGCAACCCCGTCCGCTGGGTCTACCGAAAACGATTTGGCCGGAAACACCCATTGCCAGCCCCATTCCCGGTCGGCCTTCGGATATTTTCGGCCCAACGCCCCCGGCAACGCCACGCGCCCTTTGCCCGCCGCCAATTCCCGCTCGTGCAGCGCCTTGACCGTCAACAAATGCGCCCGCAATTGCGGCTCCAACTTCTCCGGCAATGTTGGTCGCCGGTCCTTTACTCCCTTGCCATCCCGCACGATGATTTGCTTGAAATTAAAATCCACGTCCTGGACCCGCAACCGCAGCCCCTCCAGCAGCCGCATCCCCGTCCCATATAACAAAGCCAGAAACAATCGGTAGCCTGGCGGTGTCGCCGCCAACAATTGCCTGACCTCCGCCGGCGTCAACACCACCGGCAAACGCGTCCCCCGATGCGCTCGCTCGAATTCACCCAACGGCCCCAAGTCCAGCCCCAGCACTTCCCGATACAAAAACACCAGCGCATTGAGCGCCTGGTTCTGTGTGGCGGCAGCCACGCGCCGCTCCACTGCCAGATGCACCAGAAACTCCCGCACCTCGGCGGCGCCCATGTCCCGCGGATGCCGCCATGCCCATTGGCTGGGGCGCGTTGGTCCCGGCGCGCCCCCCTGGCCAGGCTGTGCGCTGGATTCAGCTTTGCGCCGATGATGCTGCAAAAACCGCCGAGTCCAATCCCAATACGCCTCCTCGGTGCGCGGCGAGAGCTGTTTGAATCGCGCCACCTCCCGCACCTGCTCACGCAAGCGAGCCTTGGGATTGGGCGTCAAACGCTCCCGCCGACGATTAGGATATTCAGTCTGATTTGGCATAATATTGACATAGACTTAACTTGTCAGTGCCCGGAGCGCCATGATAAAATCTAAAAAAGTGAAAGGGCTGCGGCTCAATTTGACAGGAGCGGTCTTTAACCGCTCCAAGTGTGCGGAGCATTCCGCTCATCCCCAATCCGGGGAATTAGGCTGCAAAACTGCCCGATTAGGCTGCAATTCCGGCCCGGTTTGCAGCTTACTTAAAGGTTAAGCATCTTCGTCGGATACCTTTTCGGCGATTTGCGGCAACTCCCAACGAGAGACAGGTTCATGCCGATAGTGCTCCATCAGGTCGCGCGCCATTTGCTCGCCAATCGGATTGATCGAGTAGATGGCTCCGGGTCCATAGAAGCGTGTGAAGGCTGGGCTGCCATTGTATTCCGGCACGTCCACGCGCAGAAAAGCGCCGCCGGCAAGCGTTGCTTCCGTCACTTTGCCCACGATTTTCTGGTGCCCGAAAAGCTCCACCAGCGCCCATTCATCGAATTTTGTTTGGTCAGCCATAAGATGCCTAACCCCGCGCTGGAGCCAATGCCGACTGCCCCATCAGCTTTCGCGCGGTTCTTGTTGTTTGTTGGTTCATTTGTCAGTCGGAAGCTGGCCGCCGGTCGGCATGGCTCAGCTTGGAATCGTTAGGCGTATCAGCGTATGCGCAAAAAAAATCCGTGGAAATTACTTCGGCGTCGGATTGAGCCATTTGCCGATGAGCTTGACAGAGCAACGCCTTGGCGTGTCGAACCGCCAGCGTGCGTGCTGGATTGGTTATTGGCGCTGACTTGGCACGAGCTTCAGATGGGAGATATAGCCGTTGAATCGCTTTGCGAAGAGCCGCCTGAGCTAGGATGCTCCCTTGTATCACTGACATCGGCAGTCGCAAAAAGCGACCAAGAGGAGTTTCAGGGTCGGCTGGCGCAGCAAGTGATGCACAGGCTAATTTTCGCCATTGACCTTTCGTTTCGGCTACCGAAGGGTTATCGAGACGACTTTCAACTGACAGGGGATTATCGGCACGACGCAGAGGAAGTTTTGGTTTATGCTTGGCGTTCGAGTTCCGCCCGTTATTGGGCGCAGTTTTTTGGCCAGCATTTATGACAGCTTTTCGATTGATACGCCTAACACGGCGCTGGACCTGACGCCGACCCGCTTTTGAGTTTTGGCTATGATTTGGATTCTTCATTGTTTCCTTTGGTTGCGCTGGCCCGCACCCGGTCGGCGCAGGTCAGCTTTTGATCGTTAGGCGACTGAGCGCAATTATATGAACTCAATCCTGATTGTGATAAAGGCACCGCCGGAAGACAACCGCGCCGCCACAGAGAAGTGGTGGCAATGCGTCCGAACTGTCCAACATGGCGATATGCCCAGTAAAGGTGTCGAAATGCTGACGCCAGGCTGTTGGTTGATTGATGCAGATGATGGCATGCCGTTTCTAGGTCATGCCATTTATCGAGCCTCTCAAGATCGTCTCGTATGCCGCGTTTTCTTTTATGAGAGATGTCCTGAATTAGCGAAAGCAGTCGCCTAACACCGCGCGGGAGCCAACGGGCATTGCCCTTTGAGTTTATGGATGATTCAATTTTCATTTTGGTTTTGGAGTTTCGGAAGCTGGC
>JAGWMQ010000091.1 GCA_028873125.1 Verrucomicrobiota bacterium
CCGATTCAAACGCCCCGGACAATTTTGGAGTTGCGTCGGCGATGAAGGCTTGATGTGTCTGGAAACCTTCTGGCGCAATCGCCGTTGGCATTTGCTATTTCCTCATATCCTTCATGGAGACCCCCACAGAAATTGATATGCGCCCGGCGAACCTCCGCCGGTGCTTTCAAGCTGGACGGCCCGGCGCACCGTGGTAGATTATTGACGCCATGTCAACTGGAGCGCCCTCAACGCACAAGAAAATCAATCTCCGCCGCCCGGACATCATGGAGGCAGTGCAGGCCCAGGTCCTCTCGCATTACCGCAGCGAGCTGGTCGAGCGCATCCGCGCCAACGGCCACGTGTTGCACGCCGACAACATGACCGTCAAGCTGGCCAAGCAATTCGGCTTTTGCTACGGCGTCGAGCGCGCCATTGACCTCGCCTACGCCGCGCGCAAGCATTTTTCCGAGGTGGCGCCGCACACGCCCATTTATCTGCTGGGTGAAATCATCCACAACCCCGAGGTCAACGACCAGATCCGCAACATGGGCATCCAGATCATTTCCCCCAAGCCGACTGACGAGGAAATGTCGCGGCTCCAGGCGGGCGACGCGGTCATCATTCCCGCCTTCGGCACGGAGGTCGGCACGCGCAAAAAGCTGGAGGCCACCGGTTGCATCCTCATTGACACCACCTGCGGCGACGTGATGAGCGTCTGGAAGCGCGTCCGGCAATATTCCAAGGAGAGCGTCACCAGCATCATCCACGGCAAGGCCAAGCATGAGGAGACCAAGGCCACCACTTCCCAGGCGCGGGCCTACGGCAGCGGCCATTACCTGGTGGTTTACAACCTCGCGGAGACCGATTACGTCTGCCATTACATCGTTCACGGCGGCAACAAACACGAATTCCTCGAAAAATTCAAAGGCGCCTATTCCCAGGGCTTTGACCCCGACCTCCATTTGCAGGCCGTCGGCGTGGCCAATCAAACCACGATGCTGCGCGGGGAAACCGAGGAAGTTCAGCGCCGCATCCGGTCCGCCATGATCCAGAAATACGGCGAGGCGGACATTGACCGGCACTTCCGCTTTTTCGACACCATCTGCGGCGCCACCCAGGACCGGCAGGACGCGCTCCAGAAACTGCTGCGCGAGACCATGGACCTGCTGATCGTCATCGGCGGCTACAACTCCTCCAACACGTCGCACCTGGCGGAAATGGGCGAGGCCAAACTGCCGACCTATTTCATCAAGAACGCCGCCAAGATGGAATCCGACCGGCTCATCCGTCATTTCGACCAGCACCTGAAACAGGAAATTGAAACCCGCGACTGGCTCCCCAGCGGGCCCATCACCGTGGGAGTGACCGCCGGCGCCAGTTGTCCGAACAATCTGATCGAAGACACCATCCGCCGGTTGTTCGAGCTGCGGGGCATTTCCGTCCAGGAACTGCTGAAAAACTGAAGAGGATCAGTGACCGGTGACGAGCGACAGGATCGTTTCCGCGTGGCCGCCGGTTTCGCATCTCCAGCCACTCATCGCCGGTCACAAATTTGAACCATGCCCCGCACCCGCCAGGAACTGGAGCAAATCGAGCGGCAAACTCTCGCGCCCTGCGCACAGTTCAGCGGCGATTCGCGCGGCCGGCGCCACGCCGAACCGCCCCCCCAATGGCGCACCCACTACCAGCGCGACCGCGACCGCGTCATCCACTCGCGCGCCTTCCGCCGGCTGGAATACAAGACACAGGTCTTTCTCAACGGCAGCGGCGACCATTTGCGCACGCGGCTGACGCACACCATCGAAGTGGCCGCCGTGGCGCGCAACATGGCCAGTGCGCTCAGATTGAATTCCGACCTGGCCGAGACCATCGCTCTGGCCCACGACCTGGGCCACTCGCCCTTCGGTCACACCGGCGAAACCGCGCTGGCGCGCCTGATGAAAGGCCATGGGGGTTTCGAGCACAACCGCCACAGCCTGCGCCTCGTCGAAGAGTTGGAACAAAAATATCCCGGTTTTTCCGGCCTGAACCTGTCCTGGGAGGTCCGTGAAGGGCTGGCCAAACACCGAACTTCCTACGATTATCCCGGCCGGCGGACCGGTTTTGACGCCAAGAACGCCTCGCTTGAAGCGCAGGTCGCCAACCTCGCCGACGAGATCACCTATTACAGTCACGACCTCGACGACGGCCTGGACTCGGGCTTGTTGTCCGAAAAGGACCTGTTCCAAAAGGTCCGCGTCTGGGCGCGCGCCGCGCGCTTCGTCAAAAGGGAACACGGCCGATTGCCGGACGAATGCCGCCGATACTTCATCATCCGCACCGTGATTGACCTGCAGATTCACGACGTGGTGGAAACCAGCGAGCCACACATCCGCCGCGCCGGCGTCCGGTCGGCCGACGACGTCCGCCGCTTTCCCAAGGCGCTCGTGCAATACAGCCCGGGGCAGCGCCGGCTGAATCTGCAACTCCGCGATTACCTTTACAAAAACCTGTATTACAACCCCGTCGTGCATGAGCCCAACCGGCGCGCGGCGAAAATGCTCGAACAATTGTTCGGTCATTACCTCAAGCATCCCGACGAAATCGGCAAGGCCACGCGGCGCCGGGTCAACAAGGCCGGGCTGCATCGCACTGTGTGCGATTATCTGGCCGGCATGACCGACCGCTATGTCCTGCTCGAGCACCGGCGAATCTTTGGCGGGACCTTCAAAGCCGCGTGACTGTTTCCCCGCTCCGAAGCGCCGCGAGCAGTTGCCGCGCCGTTTCCCGGCAGCCAGGCAGAATCAAATCCGGCGCGATTTCACTCAACGGCTGGAGCACGAACCGCCGCAGGTGCGCGCGCGGATGAGGCAGCATCAACTCTGGCGTGCGGCGCATTTCCGTCCCAAAGGAAATCAGATCCAAATCCAGCGGCCGCGGCTCGTTGGGGATTTTTTTCGGCGCGCGACCGAATTCCCGTTCCAACTCGCGCAGCTTCGCCAGCAGCGATTCCGGCGTTTCGTCGCTTCGCGGCTCCAGCCCAACCACGGCGTTGACGAACGTCGGCGAACCCGGCGGACAATCCACGGGCGACGTCCGCCAGAGCGAGGATTTGAGAATCGGCCAGCTGGAGAAATTTTGCAGCCGGGCCATTGTTTCCAGAATAATTCGCTGTGAATCACCCGAATTGGAACCCAGCGCCACAAAGACCATTTTCGATTTTTGATTCAGGATTTTTGTTTTTGCGCGGCGGTTCACCCGCGCATTTGAAATCGTAAATTGTAAGGCGCAACTCAAAAATCATTTGAGTCCGAGCACGTGCTGCATGTCGTAGAGGCCGGGTTTTTGTCGTACTGCCCAGAGCGCCGCGCGCAGGGCGCCGTTGGCGAAGGTCTCGCGGCTCGACGCCTTGTGCGTCAGTTCCAGCCGTTCGCCGTTCGCGGCAAAAATGACGGTGTGATCGCCCACCACGTCGCCGCCGCGGATGGAATGGACGCCAATCTCCGAGGGCGTGCGCTCGCCGACGATGCCGACCCGCCCGTGGCGGACGGCCTGGTCCAGCGGCAATTTCCGGACGCCGGCCAGAATTTCCGCGAGGGTTTTGGCGGTGCCGCTGGGCGCGTCCTTTTTCAGGCGATGGTGCGTCTCGACGATTTCCAGATCGAAATCCGGTCCCAGAATCTCCGCCGCCTTGCGGGTCAACCAAAACAGCGCGTTGACACCGGTGGAGAAGTTCGACGCCAGGACAATTGGAGTTTGCGATTTCCACTTTCCGATCTCCGCCTTTTCGCGTTCGGAATGTCCGGTCGTCCCGATGACCACGGCCTTTCCATTCCCGGCGCAAAGCTCGACGATGCCCGGCGTCGCCGTATGCGCACTGAAATCAATCACGGCGTCGCCCTTGGAAATGACGGCGCCCAGATCGTCACCCAGGTCAATCGCCACGACGATTTCAATTTCGCGGAAATGTTTCGCGCAGGCGAGGAGTGCCTGGCCCATGCGCCCTTTCGCGCCGGTGATGATGACTCTGGTCATGGCAGTCGGGGGCTGGAAGTTGGAAGCTGGGAAATGGAGCGCGGGTTGTTCCAGCTTCCAACTTCCAGCATTTATTTCAGTATGCCGCACGCCTTCAACGTTGCTTTGAGCCTGGCCCGGTTGGCGGCGGCCATGGGCGCCAGCGGCAGGCGGTATTCCTCCTCGATGAGGCCCATCATCGCCAGGGCGGCCTTGACGGGGACAGGATTGGTTTCGATGAACAAGTCCTTGAAAAGGGGATAGAATTTCGCATGCAACCGCATCGCCGCCGCCGCATTGCCCGACCGGAACGAGCCAACCATCCGTGAAACGCCGCGCGGAATGACATTGGACGCCACGCTGATGACGCCCTGCGCGCCCACGGCCAGGAACGGCAACGTCAGCGAATCGTCGCCCGACAGGATGGTGAATTTTGGCCCCAGCGCCGCGCGCAACTGTGAAACGCGGTCGCAACTGCCGCCCGCTTCCTTCATGCCAACGACATTTTTGCACTCGGCCGCCAGGCGGCGGGTCGTCTCGACGCCGATTTCGACGCCGCAGCGGCCGGGGATGCTGTAAAGCATGAGGGGCAGCTTCGTCGCGCGGGCGATTTCGCGGAAGTGCTGGAACAGTCCTTCTTGCGAAGGCTTGTTGTAATACGGGGCGACCTGGAGCGACCCGTCGGCGCCCGCTTCCTCCGCGCGTTGCGTCAGGTAGATCGCCTCCTTGGTGGAATTGGCGCCGGTGCCGGCGAGCACCTTGATCCGGCGCGCCGCAAATTTGACCGAGAGCTTGATGATCTGGACGTGCTCCTCGTAATCCACCGTCGGCGATTCGCCGGTCGTGCCCACGGGCACAACGCCATCCACACCGCCGCGGATTTGGAGGCGGATCAGGCGTTCGAGGGCGGCCTCGTCCAGCCCCCCGTTTTTGAACGGGGTGACAATCGCGGTGTAGGTGCCGGTGAACATAAATTCAAAGCGTCCGGCAGCATCGGCCAAAAGCGCACGTTTGACCAGTCCGAAATTTTCGCCCGCGCCGTTGACCCGCTTGCTTTTGCACATTCGTTTGCTTAATTTCCGGCCGGCTTGAAAAGGAACGGTCAACCGGACATCCCGCGCAAGACGATTTATCGTCTTTCGATTTACTCGCGCTGTCTGGCGCGCCTGCGCGAGAACGGCATCGGCACCGTTTCGAGCGAGGCGCTTGCCAAGGCCGCCGGGGTCAAGCCGACGCAATTGCGCAAGGACCTCGCCTATTTCGGCACCTTCGGCACGCGCGGCCTGGGCTACGAGGTGGCCGAGCTTTCCAAGAAAATTTGCGAGGAACTGGGCACCTCGCGTCTGCAGCCGGTCATCCTGGTGGGCGTCGGCCACCTCGGCCTGGCCCTGCTGTCGTATCGCGGCTTTGAAAAGGAGGGCTTCGAGATCGTCGCCGCCTTCGACGCCGACCCGCAGCGCGAGCGCGACAAAAAGGCCAAGCAGCCGATTTACGGCATGGACAAATTGGCGGCCTTGGTCCGGGAACAGAACATCAAGATGGCCATCCTCACCGTCCCGGCGGCTGCCGCCCAGGAAGTGGCCAACCACCTCGTCGCCGCCGGAATCACGGGCATCTTGAATTTCGCGCCCATCGTCATCTCCCTGCCCGAGGAAGTCATGGTCAACAACGTGAATCTGGCCATCGAACTGGAAAACTTGAGCTACTTCACCCAGGAGTAGTAGACTAAAGGTGGGCGAATCAATGATGCAACGCACGCGCCAGCGCCCGCGGCAGAAACGCCCCGAACAATGAAAACAGCCGGCCAAAACGTTCGGCCAGCGGCGGTGGCGGGAAGTTTCTATCCGGCCCAACCGGCGCAACTCGGGCGCATGGTCGAGACCTTCCTGGAAGAAGCGAAATCCGGCTGGACGCCGGACCCCAAGGCCGTCATTGCGCCGCACGCGGGATATATTTATTCCGGGCCCATTGCCGGCTCGGCGTTCCGGGCCTGGGCCGAGCACCCCAAAAGCATCCGCCGGATCATTCTTTTGGGCCCGTCGCATTACGTCGCGTTTCCGGGAATTGCTCTGCCGCGCGCCGCCGGCTTTTTGACGCCGTTCGGCCCGGTGCCCGTTGACGCCCGCGCCATCGCTCAACTGCGTTCCTTGCCGCGGATTTGCGAATTCGACCCGGCGCATGAACGCGAGCATTGCCTCGAGGTGGAGTTGCCGTTTTTGCAGCAAACCGTTTCCGATTTCGCCATCGTGCCGCTGGTGATTGGCGAGGCGACCGACGACGAAGTGCGCGACGCGGTCGAATTGCTTTGGGGCGGAGACGAGACGCGCTTCGTCCTCAGTTCCGACCTGAGCCATTACCACGATTACGACACCGCCCGGTGGATGGACCGCGCCACGGCGGCGGCGATTGAGGGCGCCCGGCCGGAGCAGTTGTCCGCGAACCAGGCCTGCGGTTGCCTGGCCATCCGCGGTTTTCTGAAGGCGGCGGCCCGGCGCGGCCTCAACGCGCGCGCTCTGGACCTTCGGAATTCCGGCGACACCGCCGGCCCGCGCGATTCGGTCGTGGGTTACGGCGCCTTTGCCTTTGCCGGAAATTAACGCCGAAAATTATTTTTTCTCCAACTCGATCTCCGCGAACAAACTTTCGAGGCTGTTTAAGGGCTGGGAAGTTTGGGGCCGCAAAATCAGCCGCAAATAATCCACCGCGTCCGGGATGTTGCGGATGCTTTTGGGCAGGATGGCGCCAGCGGCGTTCGCGTGTCCGCCACCCTGGAATTGCTCCGCCGTCTTCAACGCCTCGCCGTTGCGGCTGCGGAAGCTGGCAAACACCATGTTCCCGCGCCGCAGCAGCGTGACCAGGACCGGATACTTCACGGCCCGTTCCTCCAGCAGTTGGTGGACGATGAGGTTGTTGTTGCCCACCACGGTGTCCACAAAGCCAAGCGTCGGGGTGATTTCCGTGACGTTCGATTTGCTCCACTCGAAGCCAAGCGGATTCTCGACGCGCCGTTTGACGGCCATGACCTCGAGCAGCGGATGGTCCAGCAGCATTTCAATCTCCCCGCCGATGAGCGCGTGCAGGTTCCAGAACTGATAGGTCTTGACCAGGCTCGCGTAATCGCCGGCCAGGACAAAATCCGGATCGTCCTCCAGAAACAAATCCGCCACGTTGTTCAAATGCGCCAGCCGGTCCAGGGCCGGCGAGGCCAGCCCCTCCTCCTTGCACAATTCATAGCACAGCAAGCCGGCGGACTTGTTCACGTCGTGGATAAGCTGCGCGTTTTTCGGCGCCGTGTCCGTGATGTGATGGTCAATGACCACCCAATCCGTCCGGTCGAGGCGCGTTTCAAAGGTGAAATCCGCGACCCACGCCGCCCGTTCGCGCAGCTCGCGTTGCTTCCAGAAATTGTAGTGATACGCCTGCAAGGGGATGTCGTCGCCGAAGAGCCGTCTGGCGAGCCGCTGCAGCAAAACGCCGGCCAGCAACCCGTCCAAATCGCTTTCGTGCGTGAGAATCACTTCCGGTCTTGGCAATGCCGTCATGAGGCAAGCCTAACTCAAATGAAACAGCGTGGCGAGGGGCGAATTGGTTGAGCCCTTTTCTCACACGCTATCGCGCCCGCGCAGGCACCTTTCGGTTCTTGGCCCCAGGCGCGGTTCGAGCATCGTGGAAACTCTCCGTGAACCTGATTGCGGTGGGGACATCGCGCTGCGATTTCCCCGCCCGCGCAGAGCGGGTGGAATCCTTGCGGCCCTGCGCTCGCACCCGGCGCGGACGGCGCAACGCGCCGTCCCTGCCAGGACAGGGTTCAGATGCGCCCGCCGATTCTCAAGATGAGATTCGGCCTGATCCCAAATTGGATAACGCGGCCGCCAGGAGGGCCGAGACAAAGCCGCCCAGGCCCGGCGCCTCGGATTCTCGGGGACCGGCGACGTTGAGCGTCTGGACCGAATGGCGCTTGAGGAATTGCGCCGTCCGGAAAACACTTTCGCGCAGGCCATCCTTCTCGCAAACCACCAGCACGGGCCGGCCGCGCTCTGCCGCCAACTCGCGGGTGAACGCGGTGCCGCCGGACAAAGGCTCATCGCGGACGATGATAAGCGTCGCGTCGGCCTCAAGCGCGTTCTTCTCGGTCCGCTCGCCGTAGTCCGACGATTCCGTTTCCCGCAGGCGGTAGCGCGGGGCAATCGGGCCGTCCTCGGCGAGGCGCCCGCGCGGGCACCAGCCGCCATGCTCCAAACCCAGCCGGATCGCGAAGTCCAGGGCCGCCCGGTCCACGCCCGTCTGCCCGCCGGAAATGATTTTCATCGGACGATCCCGGCGCGTGACGCCACGCGCCGGTTCACTTGGCCGCGCCTTCCACGATCCTGATTTCGTCGGGCGTCAGGCCGTATAGCTCATAGACGCGCGCGTCAATCTCGCGGTCGAGCTTGGCAATTTCCGCTTCAATGGCGGCGAGGTCGGCGCCGCCGGCTTCTTCCGCGACGGCCTTCATCATGTCGCGGATGGCGCGCAAATTGTCCCCGGCGCTGGCGCTGAAATAAACCAGCGGTTCCAGCGTGTTGGCCAGCAGCGGATAAATCGGCTCCGGCCGTTTGCCTTTCGTCCACCGTTTCTGGCGCGAATGGGCGGCGAGAAATTGCTTCCAGCCGGCGTAAATGAACTGCCGCAGCGCGTCGTCCTTGAAGAGGAGTTTCAAAACCGGCAGCGGACGCGGCGCGCCGTCCGGTGTGTCCGAAACGGTGACGGACAAAACCAGGGAATCAGGTGGAACGGGCGCCCCGCCCGTTCTGGCCGGCGACGCGCCGGCCAGAGGGGGAGAACCCGACCCTCTCCTCGCCGCGCTCTTTCCGTCCGGCGAGTCGCCGGACGGGACAGGCCAGTGGCCTGTTCCACCAAATTCAGATTCGATTTGGATTTCGTGGACGAAAGCGGCGCGCTGCACGTCGTCAATCAGGATTTCCGGCTTCAGCGCCGCCGCGAAATCTTTTTGCAGATAATGGGCGAGGTTGCAGGGCGTGCGGTTTTGCGTGTGGGCGATTTTTCGCTGAAGAGATTCCGGCAGCCGCTGGCTTTGCTTGCAGGCCGTCTGGATCGCGGCAATGCGCCCGGCGATTTCCTTTTCCAGAACAGCCTCCCCTTTCTTCTTCGGGTCAATCAATTTGATCGGAAGTTGACCGAGAAACTGGCGGTTGGCTGAAAAGTAGTTGCCGCGAAACGGCACGCTGACGAATGGAAAGAACCAGCGCAACAGCCGCGAATTCAGCAAAGCCAGCAAATACGGCATCCTCAAGCTGGCGAACTCCGGTTTTACGGTCACGCCGCCGACATCCACGTTGTCCAGGAACACTTCGCCATTCTCATCCCAAGCCGCGTGGAGTCGGTCAACCAGGCGCGGAACGCAGAGCTTGGGAATTGCTTGGCGGGTCAAGTTTTGAAGCCGGCCAAAGCGATACCATTGCGCGTCTTTGAATTTTCCCTCTTCACGTCCTTCCAAAACCGCCCGATTCTTCTCCAAATACTCCGCCGTCTTGGGAAAGCGTTTTTGAATTTCCTTGAAGTCAATCAATTTGGCGGCGCCGCCTTTGACCTTGTAGGGAAAGATGATGAATTGGCGGTGCGGCAGCGGCCCGTAAGCGGATACGTCAGTCCCGCTGACCAGCGGATGCAATAAATCTTTTTCCAAAATCCATTCCTTTTCCAGCGCCCGCGATTTCAAGCGCAGCCCGGCCTTGACCTCGCCAAGATAATCCAGGATGAAAACGTCATCGGCGCTGGTTTGCAGACCCACAAAAATATCCGCAACGTCCTCCAGCTTTTTGGGCTGCGAATTGATTTTGAGGAACAACGGCTTGTTAGCCACCGGCACGAAGTTCCATTCCCGATGATTCAAAGAATCCGCCGAGACTTGAATCGGCAACGTCCCGTTGCCCGCCTTCCACATTTCCAAATCCTCGACCTTGAAATAGGGAAACTCCGGTAGCGGCGTTTTGCGGAGGAAAAGCAGGCAAGTGTAAATCGTGGCCTGCGAAAAAATCTGGAGATGACCGAAATTGACAATCCGGCTGACATGCTTCCCGTCGCTCAACAGTTGGCGTGTTTCACGGCCATATTCCGATTGGAAAAATTTGTTCGGACAGATGTAGCCGAACACGCCATTGGCCCTGAGCAGTTGCAGGCCACGTTCGATGAAGCAGACGTAAATGTCGAAGTTGCCGGAAACCGCCACGCGGTAGCTGGCCTTCAAAAATTCCGCCGCTTCCGGTGAGTTGGCCTGCATCACTTGAATCCGCTCGTAAGGCGGATTGCCGATGACGACATCGAAGCCGCGACGTTTGGGTGGAGCGGGCGACCCGCCGGGCGGAACGGAGGTGAGCGCCGCCTCCGCATCGCCGCGTTTTATTGCGGGCGCGTTTCCCGTTCCGGTCGGCGGATCGCCGACCGGCACGGGCAAGTTGCCTGTGCCACCCATAATCTCCGGGAATTCCTTTTCCCAATCGAAGGCGGCACCACCGGCAACGGCCTTGTCGGCGATGAGCGAGTTGCCGCGCTTGAGGTTGTTCGTCAGGTTGGGCAGCAGGCCCAGCGGCTTGGCGCCGCGCGGCTTCCGCCGCAGCCGTTCCATGAACGGGTCGCGGCTCACAGCCACGTAGCGCATCCAAAGATTGAGCTTGGCCACTTCCACCGCCTGCTTGTCCAAGTCCACGCCGAAGATGTTTTCGGTGAGCACATGGAGCGGCGCCTCCAGCACTTCCTCCGGGATGACGAAGTCGGCGTCAAACAGCGAACCGGCCCCGTTGCGCTCCTTTTTGAGCCGGCGGCATTCCTGATTGTAGTCGTCGTAAGCCTTGACCAGCGCGTCAAAGGCGCGCAGCAGGAACGAGCCGGAACCCATCGCCGGGTCGAGCACCTTGAGGTTGCCCAGTTCGCGGATCTTGGCGAACGCGCCCTTGAAATTCCTGTAGCCAAGCAGCGTTTTGGCCTCGGCGAGGATGGGTTTGATTTTCTCGCCGAGCGTATGCGCGACGATGTAGTCCACGATGTATTGCGGCGTGTAGTAGATGCCCTCCTTTTTGCGGAGTTCGTCGGTGTCTTCGATGACGACGCGCCCGCCGCGCTGGAGGAGTTTGTGGGCGAGAAAGCGTTCATAAACGGCGCCCATCACGTCCTGCGACATGCGGCTGAAGTCATAGCGGTAGAGGTGGCGGAAGGCGAGCCGTTCGCCCTGGCCGGACTCGAAACCGCACTGCGCGGCCAGTTCGGGCGCGAGCGGCTCGTGGCCGAGGACGGCGGAGAGGACGGCGTTGTCTATGGCCAGTTCATCGCACAGCAGCGGCTGCTCGAAGAGTTCGGTGTTGAAGTCTTTCTTGATCTCGGTGAAGACCGATTCGCGGACGACTTCGGAGAAAGTTTTGTTCGTCCGGCCAAAAAGAACTTCATAGGTGCTGTAGGCACGGGCCAGCTTGTTGTATTCGACCAGCCGCTGGGTTTCCAGCATGAGGCAGAAGATGAAGCGGTCGAGCAACTGCTGGCTGGCGAGGGTGATGTCTTCCAACGAGCGCTTGGGGTTGCTCAGGGCGAAGCCATTGGCGATGAGCAGCCGCCAGCGTTTGAGGTCGGCGAGGAATAACTGGTCCAGGCCGGCCTTTTGGCGCTGGTCGTAAATCTCGTCAATGCGTCCGGCTTCGAGGTTTTCCAGCGCGAGCAGTTCCCAGAGCTCCTCGCGGCGCGGCCAGAGGTCGTCGAGTTTCAAGGAGAACGTGGGCGCGACTTCGTTGACGCGGATGAAGTGAAGCTGGTCGAAATTGGCCAACAGAATCCATTTGACCGGCTGCTCCATCCGGGTGATTTCCGGGCTTAAGCGGTAATTCTGGATATACCGCAGCACCTGCTCGCGGTGTTTGTCGAAAAGGCTTTTGTCCGGGCAGTCCAGCAGGCTCTTGGCCTCGAGGAACATGAGCGGCCGGTCGGATTTCAGCAGATAATCCACCGAATCGCCGAGGATTTTGAACTCGCGGGTGTGGTTGGCCTGGGAGGCAAAACCGAGCGCCAGCAGGAAAGGCTCGATCAAAAGCTGCTTGGTGGCCTCTTCCGGTTCTTGCTCGTCGAAACCACGAACCTTCAGCCGCTGGGCTTCGGCAATCAGCGCTTTGAGTTTGGCGAAGAATTTTTCTTTCCCGGTTTCGACTGGCACGGCGGGAGTTTGCGCGGGAAGTTTTCCGGCGTCAATTCCCCAGGCGCGCCCGCGGGCCCCGCGGCCGAATAATTCCTTTGAAATCCGGCGCTTTCTCCGCCAGAATCCGCGCTCGCTCTGGATTCCGAATTCCGGGTTCCGCACTGGAAATGAAACGCACGCATCATTGCAACGAACTGCGCCCGGCGCACATCGGGCAGACGGTCACCCTGACCGGCTGGGTCCACTCCCGCCGCGACTTGGGCGGGCTTCTGTTCCTGGATGTCCGGGACCGCGAAGGCCGCACGCAGACGGTCTTTGACCCGTCCGATTTGCCGAACGCGCTGTTTGAAAGCGCCGCCGCGCTGCGCAGCGAGTGCGTCGTCCGCGTCACCGGCAAGGTCCGCCAGCGCCCCGCCGGAACGAACAATCCCAAGATCTCCACCGGGGAAATCGAGGTGCTGGCCCAGTCGCTGGAGGTGCTGAACATGGCCGACGTGCTGCCGTTTCCGGTGGACGACCCGGAAATCGCCGGCAAGGTCAACGAGGAGCTGCGCCTGAAGTATCGCTACCTCGATTTGCGCCGGCCGGAGATGGCGCGCAACCTGCGCCTGCGCAGCAAGGTCGCCGGCGCCACGCGGCAGTTCCTGGACGAACAGGGTTTCCTCGAAGTGGAAACGCCGATTCTGTTCAAGTCCACGCCCGAGGGCGCGCGGGAGTTTCTGGTGCCCAACCGGCGCGAGCCGGGCACGTTTTACGCGCTCCCGCAATCGCCCCAGCAGTTCAAGCAGATCCTCATGGTCGGCGGCGTGGAACGCTATTACCAACTGGCCCGGTGTTTCCGCGACGAGGACCAGCGCGCCGACCGGCAACTGGAGTTCACCCAGATTGACATTGAAATGTCGTTCATCGAGCGCGAAGACGTTTACGCGCTGGTCGAAGGTTTGCTCAAGCGCATCTGGAAAACGGCTCTGGACATTGACGTGCCGACGCCATTTCGGCGGTTACGATTTGAAGAGGCGTTGAACCGCTACGGCATTGACAAGCCGGATACGCGCTTCGGCCAGGAGCTGGCCGACTTCACGGAGGAATTTCGCGGCAGCGCCTTCAAGGTGTTCAGCGGCGCGGTCGCCGGTGGCGGCGTGGTCAAGGCGCTCAACGCCAAGGGCCTGGCCGGCGCGACTCAGGGCCAGATCGAAACGATGACCGAATACGCCAAGAGTTTCGGAGCCAGGGGCCTGGCCTACATCAAGATCGAAAACGGCGAGTGGAAATCACCCATCGTGAAGTTTTTCAGCGACGCCGAAAAGGCCGCGCTCACCGCGAAGCTGCAGATCGAAGAAGGCGATTTGATCCTGTTCGCCGCCGATCACTGGCTCAATGCCTGCGAAATTCTGGGCAAGATCCGGCTATATTGCGCCGACGTGCTGCGCGAGCAGGGAAAATTGACGGTGGACTCGAAGCGGTTCGATTTTCTCTGGGTCGTGGATTTTCCGCTGCTTTCCTTCGACAAGGAACAAAACCGCTGGTATTCAAGTCATCACCCGTTCACCGCGCCGGTGGCGGAGGACATTCCGCTCCTCAAGAGCGATCCGAAAAAGGTGCGCGGCCAGCACTACGACATCGTGGTCAATGGTGTGGAACTGGGCGGCGGCTCGATCCGCATCCACCAGCCCGACGTGCAGAAGACGGTGTTTGAAGAGGTCCTGCAAATCCCGCCGGCGGAAACCAAGCTGCGCTTCGGCTACCTGCTGGAGGCCTTCCGCTACGGCGCGCCGCCGCATGGCGGCATCGCCTTGGGCTTTGACCGCCTGATTGCGATTCTCTGCGACACGCCGAGCATCCGGGACGTGATCGCGTTTCCCAAGACGGCCAAGGGCGTGGATTTGATGACCGACTCGCCGGCGCCGGTTCCGCCGCGCCAGTTGCGCGAACTTTACATCGAAGTCAAGTCGGCGAAGAGCCCGTGAGGCCGGCCTAAATCCGCACCGCGCGCGGCAAACGGCGGTAAGAATCCGCCAGGTCGTCTCCCAGGCGCACGTCCGCGGCGCCGCGTTCGGGCCAGAGGCCGGGAATGACCGTCCCGCACGAGGGACATTTGCCGTCGGGCGTGATCTTGTAGGCGCGCACCAAATAGCCGAGCCGCTCGATCAGCGTCGTCGAGCAGTCCGGGCAGCGGGTGTTCTCCCAGTCGCCCACCTGGCCCGGCAGATTCCCGGCATAAATGAATTTCAGCCCTTCGCTCGCGCCGATTTCCGCCGCATGCATCAAGTGCCCGGCCCGCGTGTTCTCCGGTTCGGTCATTTTGTAATCCTTGTGGAAAGCCGTGACGTGCCACGGAATCCGCGGATCAACGGAGGCGATGAAGGCCGCGATGGCGCGCAGTTCGTCGTCGCCGCTGTTGAAACCCGGCACGATCAGCGTCAGCACCTCCAGCCAGAGGCCGCGTTCATGGATCATGCGGATGCTGTTCTTCACGTTTTCGAGCACGCCGCCGAGCTTGCGGTAATTGGCGTCGTTGAAGCTTTTCAAATCCACCTTGTAGGCGCAAATCCACGGCCGGATGAAATCCAGCGCCTCGGCCGTGGCGTTGCCGTTCGAGACGAAGCCGCAAGTGAACCCGGTCTCCACACACCGCTCGAACACCGCCCTGGCCCATTCCGCAGTGATGAGCGGCTCGTTGTAGCTGGAGACCACGAGTTTGGCGCCGGCGCGCCGGGCGAGCGTGACGAACTGTTCCGGCGTCACCGCCCGCACCGGGGCCAGCGAGGCCGGGTCGCGCAAGGCCTGGCTGGTCACCCAGTTCTGGCAGTAGGCACAATGAAAATCACAGCCCATCATGCCGAAGGTGAGCGCGTCGCTGCCGGGATAAACGTGGAAGTAAGGCTTCTTCTCGACCGGATCGCATTGCAGTCCGGCGACGTAGCCAAACGGCACCTTCAATTCGCCGTTCTCGTTGAAACGCACCTTGCAGATTCCACGCCGGCCGGGGGCGATGAGGCAGCGATGTCCGCAGGCGACGCAGCGGACTTTGTCGCCTTCGCGACGCCACAATTGTCCGCTGACCGTGCGGCGGTCCAGCGCCCCGGCCAGGGCCTCGCTGGCGGCCGGCGCTTGGAGGGGCCTCCGCCGGAGCAGCGGTCCCTCAACACCGCGGGTTCGGTCTGTCTGCTGCGGATTCATTTGCATGAAGCGGAGCCGGTCTGGCCTCTCCTTGGCAAACTTGGTTCAGCGCGCGGCGCTTGTCAAAGCGCCGCTCACCGCAGCGAGATTGTCAGGTAGTAGTAATGCTGGGCGGCGACGGGCGCCGTGAAGGTGATCTTGAATTGGTCGCCGGAGATTTGAACGGGCGCGGACACCGGCAGATCGGTGAAGGGCTGGCCCAAATCGGACGTGTGGCGCACGCCGAAATTGAAGCGCCCGACATACACGGCAGGCCATTGAAAATCCAATTCGATCTGCCCGCCGCCCTTCTGGAACAACAACACGGGCCGGCTGAA
>JAGWMQ010000092.1 GCA_028873125.1 Verrucomicrobiota bacterium
AAGGGAGCAAATGCAACAATTTTTTTGAAAAATTTTCGGAGCCGATTCCCCGCGGCGCCGGACCGGCTTGTGACCCTTGGGTCATCCGCTCCGCGCCGCGTCGTTCCGTCTAATCCTCTCACCTGCCAGCGGATCCGCCGGCCCGGCGGGCGGGGACCATTGCGATTCGCGCAGATTATGATAGATTCGGTCATGTGGAAGAATATTAATCTGGAAAGGTGCTTTTCCTACATCAACTGCCAGATGGCCTCGGGGGCAAGAAGGGAACCGGCGGTCAAGCCGGCCATCACCATTTCGCGCATGAGCGGATCGGGCGGTCGCACGGTGGCCTCCAAACTGGTGGAGTATCTCCAGGACTATACCCCCATTGACTGCCCGTGGACGGTGTTTGACCGGAAGCTGATCGAGAAGGTGTTGGAAGACCACCACCTGTCCAAACGCATCGCCGAGATGCTGCCCGAAGATCACAAATCCCTGCTGAGCGACACGCTCGAAGAGTTGCTGGGATTGCATCCGCCCATATCCGACATCGTAAAGCAAACCGCCGAAACGATCTGGAACCTGGCCGAAATGGGATACGTCATCCTGGTGGGCCGCGGCGCCCACGTCATCACCCAAAAGCTGCCCAACGTCTTCCATGTGCGGCTGGTGGGATCCCTGGAAAGGCGGATCGAGAGGGTCCAGGAGGCGTATGAAATGAACCGGATCGAGGCGCGCGAATTCATCCACAAGCAGGAAACCGGGAAAAGACGATACCTGAAGGAACATTTCGGCAAGGACATTGACGATCCCCTGCTCTATCACCTGATCCTCAACACGGATTTGATCTCCTACGAGGACAGCGCGCGGTTGATTGCCCGGACCGTGATCCATCGGTTTCAACTGGAACCGTGCGGGAAAATCGTGGCGGCTTAGGTCCGATGGTTTGCCGCAACGTCGCCGGCAGGGCGCAGACCTGCGGGCGGAGGGATGCCATGCGGGACGTGATTCAAAAAGTCATCGAAGCCGAGGCCGAGGCCAAACGTCTCGTCCAAGCGGCCCGGATCGAGGCCGAGCGGATGGAGTCCACGGCCCGAAAACAGGCGCAGGATTTGGTGGCGCAAGCCCGGCAGGAAGCACGGTGGGAGGCGGAAAAAATTCTGGAGGCGGCGACGCAAGAGGCGGAACAGGAAAGGAAGGAACGTCTTGCGGGGGCCACCGCCCGGATCGAAACCCAGGTTCGGCTCGATGATCCAACGCTGCAGCGGGCCGCCGAAGCGGCCGCCCGTTGCGTGTGCGGCGTCACTGAACCAATCCAAGGTGAGTGAACATGGCGCGCGTGAGGACCAACGATTTGGATTATCTGACCGCCCGGTTGCACGCCCGGCGCAGCCGGATGGCCGAAGGGGCGCGTCTTGACCCGCTCTGTCGTATCCCCTCGGTCCCCGAATTCTGCCATGCCCTTTTTCCCGGCGCCGAGATGCCCGTGGCAGACGCCCAACGCCGGCTGGTGTTGGACCTGATCCGGGAATTGTCCGCTTGCCTCGCCCACGTGGACGCAGAGGGAAACGCCCTGGTCGGCTGGATGCTGGTCCGCTTCCAGGTGGAAAACGCAAAGGTGCTGCTGCGCGGCTTTCTCAATCATTCGCCGTGGGAGGCATTGCAGCCGCACCTCGTTTCCCTGCCGCCGGAATTGGAACTGGATGCGCCGGCACTGGCGCGGGTCGAATCCATTGAAGAGTTCATCGGGCATCTGCCGGCGGGCGCGCCCCGCAGCCGCCTGGGCCAGGCGGCCAGCCGGCAACGGAATGATCTGCGTCCGTTCTTTCTCGAAGCCGCCTTGGACAGCGGTTATTTGCATGAGTTGCTGGCGCGGGCGGAACGGATTGGAGGCGAGAAGGGCCAAGTCATCCAGGCGCTCGTTTTCCAGGAGGCAGGCATGTTTCAACTGATGCTTGGGGTGCGGGGAAGGTTCCATTACGGACTGCCCGCAGATGCGTTGCAGTCTTTAAGCGTGATCGGTGCGGGAAGGTCTGACCAATGGTTCAGGGCCCTGCTCGCGGCGCCCGATGTTTTGGCGGCGGCCCGATGCGCCCTCGGACACGCCTTGGATGAATTACCGCCGGAGCGAAAAACGGGCGGCCCGGCGACAGCAAACCCTGCCAGCGTGGAAACGCTGGCATGGAATCGCCTTTTACGTCTGGCCAACCACGCCTTTCGCCGCAGCCACGTGGGACTGGGTGCGGTGGCGGGCTACGTGGGTCTGCGGCGGGTGGAAGTGGCCAACCTTATCACCATATCCGAAGGAATCCGCGCGGGCCTGGATGCCGAAAAACTTCGCGCGCGTTTGATACCGCGAACTGCTCTGGAGGGCCCCGATGTTT
The DNA here is from genome assembly GCA_028873125.1 of Verrucomicrobiota bacterium. Taxonomy (GTDB): domain Bacteria; phylum Verrucomicrobiota; class Verrucomicrobiia; order Limisphaerales; family UBA11358; genus UBA11358. The sequence continues at coordinate 2,364 of JAGWMQ010000092.1, forward strand.
AAACCCGTCCCCATGGTGCGCATCTGCGTCGTGGTCCTCGAACGGGACGAACGCTCCGTCTTGCGGCACCTGGGACAGGCGGGCGTGGTTCAGCTCACGCGCACGGCCGCCGGACCCGACACCGCGCCGCTGGCGCCGCGCGACCGCCGCCAGGAGACGATCTGGTGCGATGATCTTCTGGTCCGGGCTGAGAACCTGCGCCGGTCTCTGGAATTGCCACCAGTGAGGGAACCCATGAAACCGGCGGAGATGTCCTTGGATGAAGCGGAGAGAAGCCTGCACCGGATGGAAGAACAGTCCGGCGTCCTGCTCAAACGTCGCCAGCGCCTGATGCAACGATGGAGCGAACTGACCACCGTTTGCGAACGAATGTCGGTTTACCGCGGACTGGAAATTCCACTCGACCGGCCGGATCCATCTTCGTTTTTACACTTCGTGACCGGCAGCGTGCCGCCGGAGAATCTCGCCAAACTGCAGGTCGGCGACGATGTGGTGCTGCTGGCGTTGCCGCCGCAGGAGGGCCGGCAACCGTTGCTGGCCATGACCACCCGCCGGGGCCGGGCGGCCTTGGAGGCGGCGTTGCGAGAAGCGGGCTTCCAACCCGAGACTTTCCCGGCGGTCGAAGGCGCGACGCTGCACACCTGTTCCGAAACGAGCCGGCATGAACAGGAGCAGGTCGCCGCGGAATTGGCGCAGTCCAATGCGGAGTTGCAAACTCTTGCGGAAAAATATGCGCGCCCGTTGAGGGAAATCCGCCAACGGGCCGGCCAGGAACGGAGTCTGCTGGATGCCGAACAGAATTTTCCACGCACCGAAACCGCCGTCCTCGTCGCCGGCTGGACTCCCGGCGCCGACGCCCCGGCTCTGGAACAGCGCCTCCGGGAAACCACACGCGGACGATGTGTTTTCCGAACGACGGCCCCGGAAAGCTCCGACGAGGACCAGATTCCCGTCCTGCTGCGGCACCCGCGTTTGTTGCGTCCCTTTGAAATGCTGGTGACCGCCTACGGCTTGCCGCGCTATCGGGAACTGGAACCGACGCTGCTGGTGGCCGTCAGTTATCTGCTGATGTTCGGGATGATGTTCGGCGACGTCGGACACGGTCTGGTCCTCGCGGGTGTGGGACTGGCCGTCCTGTTTCGCACCCACCGGGCGCAATGGCGCGATGCGGGTCTGTTGCTGTTGTTTTGCGGCCTGTCCAGCTTCGGCTTCGGGGCCGCGTATGGGAGTTATTTTGGCCTGCCCCAACTCAAACACTTTGCCCTCTGGCGCGACCCGCTGGAGGGCGACCCGATGGGATTCATGTCTGCCGCCATCGGCGTCGGCATCGTGCTGATGAGCCTGGGCCTGGCCCTGAACGTCATCAACCATCTGCGTCGCCGTCGCGTTTTGGATGGTTTCCTCGGCAAGTTCGGCGTGGCCGGCCTCGTGTTTTATTGGGGAGCATTGACACTGCTGCTGAATTTCACGTTCTTCGAGTCGCAGGGCCTCGCCACCGTGGCGCTCCTGCTCTTTTTGGCGGGTCCGGTTGCGCTCTGGATGCTCAAGGCGGGGATCGAATTTTCGCGCGGGCGCGCCGGCCCTTCTGCTGCGCCAGGCAACCGTCTGTTCGCGGCGCTCCTGCAATCGCTGGTCGAGGCATTCGAAGCGGCTATGAATTACTTGTCCAACACCGTCAGCTTCGTGCGTCTGGCCGCCTACGCCATGAGCCATTCGGCGCTGCTGCTGGCGGCGTTCATGATGGCCGAACAGGTGCGACACTGGTCTTCCGGTGGAGCATTGCTGGGCGTGCTGGTCATCATCCTCGGCAACCTCCTCGCGATGGTTCTGGAAGGAATCGTCGCCGCAGTCCAGGCGTTGCGTCTCGAGTATTACGAGTTCTTCGGCAAATTTTTTTCCGGCGACGGACAGCCGTTCAAACCGTTCCGCCTGGCCGGAGAAAGCCCAACCGGATGAAGCACCACCGTTGGAAAGCGCAGACGAATGACAGAAACCGGAGGTTGATATGATGAAATGGTCGCGTTGGATGATTGGAGCCGTGGTCGCGGGAGCGTTCCTGCTCGGTCCGGCAGCTTTGGCCCAGGGACCCCAAGCGACGGGCGCGGACGCGGAAATGGCGTCGGCTTACAGGACCATCGCCTTGAGTCTGGCCGCCGCCTTCGCCGTGGGCGTGAGCATTCTGGGCGCCGGTTACGCCGTGGCCCGCATCGGGTCGGCGGCCATCGGAGCCGTCACCGAAAAACCGGAGTTGCTGCCGCGCGCCATTCTTTTTGTGGCGCTGGGCGAAGGACTCGCTGTCCTCGGTTTCGCCTTCGCCATGATGCTGCTGCAAAAAATATAGGGCCGGCCGTGAAATTCTACTGCATCGCGGACGAGGACACGGTGCGGGGATTCCGGCTGGCCGGGGTGGACGGCCGGGTCGTGACCTCCGCCCCGCAGGCGGCGACGGCTGTCGCGGCGCTGGCCGCACAGCCTGACTGCGGCATTCTCATTCTCACCGAGAAAGTGGCCGCCGGCATCCGCCCGCAACTGGCCCAAATCCGGCTGGAGCGGAGCCGGCCGCTGGTCATCGAGATACCTGGACCCGAAGGGCCGGTGCCTGGCCGCAGGAGCCTGCGCCAGTTCGTCGAGGAAGCCGTGGGTGTACGGATCAGCTTGGAGAAAGGACCCTGAATGGCGTTCACCAACTCAGATTCCCCGGAGGTCTTGCGCGAGGAAATCCTCGCCGACGCCCGGCGCGAGAGCGACGAAATTCTCCGGCACGCCCGGGAGGAGGCCGACGATTTGCTCGCCAAGGCCGCCGCCGAAGCGGAGCAAATCCGGCAGGGACTTCGCGCCCAGACCCGGGCCGAGGCCGCCCGGCGGCGGGAATTGGTCCTCGCGGGCGTGGCGGTTGAAGCGGCGCGACGGCGTTCGGCGCGAGTTGAATTTGTGCTCCAATCCGTTCGCCAGGCGACCCGGCAAAAGCTGCTGGCCCGCGACGGTTTTGATTATCAGGAAACCATCATCGCTTTGACAGTGGAAGCCCTGCGCCGGATGGCCGGCGACATGTTTGTCGTGAGACTTTCGCCGGCAGATCACGCCGCGCTCGACAATGGATTGGCGGAAAAAATCGCGCAACGCATCGGGCGGCCTTCGACCGTTGTCATCCACGACGACCCAACCATCGAGGATGGCGGGGCGATCATCCAGGACCGCGAAGGGCGGCAAATTTGGGACAATCGTTTCCTGTCGCGTCTGGAGCGCCTCTGGCCGGAACTCCGCCGGCAGATCGCCGCGGGCGCCCGGCTCGTCGCCCACCGCGGAGCGCCGGAAGACGACCCATGAATGCCGCGGCCAACCTCACCCGCGCAAGGGTAATCCGCATCAGCGGTCCCACCGTGACGGCGACCGGTTTGGCCGGCGCGCAAATGTATGAGGTGGTCCGGGTGGGCGAACTGGGCCTGGTGGGCGAAGTCGTCCGGCTCATCGGCGACCGCGCGACCATCCAAGTCTATGAAGACACCACCATGCTCAAGCCGGGCGCGCCCGTCCAGCCCACCGGTGCGCCGTTGTCCGTGTGGCTGGGACCGGGACTGGTCGGGAACATCTACGACGGCATTCAACGCCCATTGCCAGGCATTCAGGCGCACAGCGGGCCATGGATTCAGCGCGGAGAAAAAATCCCTGCGCTCGACACGGCCCGACGCTGGACCTTCGAACCGCTGGTCCGGGCCGGCGCCACCGTCACCGCCGGCCAGGCGGTGGGTCAGGTGGCCGAAACACCGCTGGTCAAACATCGGATCATGGCGCCGCCCGCGGTGTCCGGGAGGGTGCATTCCATCGTCAGCCAGGGCGAATATGCCTTGTGCGACCGGGTGGCGGTGGTCGAAACACCGGCCGGCCCGCGCGAAATCACCCTGCTGCAAACCTGGCCCGTGCGGATGGCCCGGCCGATTCGCGAACGACTGCGGATTACCGAGCCGTTGATCACCGGCCAGCGCATCATTGACACCTTCTTTCCGATAGGCAAGGGCGGCGCTGCGGCCATTCCCGGCGGGTTCGGCACCGGCAAAACGATCACCCAGCATCAACTCGCCAAGTGGTCGGACGCCGAGATCATCGTGTTCATCGGCTGCGGCGAGCGCGGCAACGAAATGACCGACGTGTTGCGCGAATTTCCCGGGCTCCAGGACCCGCGCTCCGGCCGGCCGTTGATGGACCGGACCATTCTCATCGCCAACACCTCGAACATGCCGGTGGCCGCGCGCGAGGTTTCCATCTACACCGGCATCACCCTGGCCGAGTATTACCGCGACATGGGTCTGAACGTCGCCGTGTTTGCCGATTCCACAAGCCGCTGGGCGGAAGCGCTGCGCGAACTGGCCGCGCGACTCGAAGAGATGCCCGCCGAGGAAGGATTTCCAGCCACGTTGCCGACACGACTGGCGCAGTTTTACGAACGCGGCGGCGCCGTCACCACCCTGGCTGGCGAACGCGGCTCGGTGAGCATCGTCGGCGCGGTCAGTCCGCCGGGAGGCGATTTTTCCGAGCCGGTCACGCAACACACGCGCCGTTTCATCCGTTGCTTCTGGGCGCTCGACACCGAACTGGCCAACGCGCGGCATTATCCCTCAATTCACTGGCTGCGATCCTACTCCGACTACGTGGAGGATGTCAGCGCCTGGTGGCTCAAGCAGGCGCCCGACTGGAGCGAACTCCGCACGGAAGCGTTGACCCTTTTGCAGCGCGAGGAGCGGCTCCAGCAAATCGTCAAACTCGTGGGAACCGACGTTCTGCCCGACGCGCAGCGCCTGATTCTGTTCGTGGCTGAAATCTTGAAGGACGGTTTCCTGGCCCAGAGCGCCTTTGACAAGAACGACATGTATTGCACGGCCGAACGGCAGATCGCGTTGCTGCGGATCATCCTGACACTCCACCGCCGGGGCCGGGATTTGATCCAGGCGGGCATGCCCCTGGCGCGGTTGCGGGGATTATCCTGCGTGCCGCAGGTGTTGCGCGCCAAATCCGCCTTCGGCAACCACCAACCGGAGAAACTGGCGGAACTGGAAAAACGCCTCGGTGAGGAACTCAATGCGCTGGGCAAAGAATTTTCCAGGAAAACTCAATGAAACCACGTGACTGACTTTAAGTTCGACATCGAAGATCATGGCTTGCAATACCTCGGCGCGACGCGTATCGAAGGACCGTTGGTCGTGGTGGAACGCGTCCGCGACGTGGGCTACGACGAGATGGTCGAGATTCTCGATGTCCACGGCCTGCCGCGCCTGGGCCGCGTGCTCGACATTTCCGAAACGCAGGCCGTGGTGCAGGTCCTCGAAGGAACCACCGGCCTGTCAAATCAGACGTTGAAAGCGCGCTTCCTCGGCGAAAGCTTCCGTCTGCCGGTGTCGCGACAGATGCTGGGGCGCGTGTTCGACGGCCTGGGCCGTCCGGCCGACGGCGGTCCGCCGGCGCTTTCCGCCGACCGCCGCGATGTCAACGGCCTGCCGATCAATCCCTGTGCGCGGCGCTATCCGCGTGAGTTCATCCAGACCGGATTGTCGGCGATTGACGGCATGAACGCTCTGGTGCGCGGCCAAAAACTGCCGATCTTCTCCGGCAACGGTTTGCCCCACGACCGCGTCTCGGCCCAGATTGTCCGGCAGGCGCGGCTGCTGGAGGAACAAACCGGGTTTTCCATCGTCTTCGCCGCCATGGGCGTGAAGCACGACGTCGCCGAATTTTTCATCCGCAATTTCCGGGAATCCGCCGCGCTGGCCCGGGCGGTCATGTTCTTTTCGCTCGCCGACGCGCCCAGCGTGGAGCGATTGCTGACCCCGCGAGTCGCGCTGACACTGGCCGAACACCTGGCCTTCGACTGTGGCCGGCATGTGCTCGTCCTGCTGACCGACATGACCAACTATTGCGAGAGCCTGCGCGAAGTCGGCACGGCGCGCGGCGAGATTCCGGGCCGCAAAGGGTATCCGGGCTATCTTTACTCCGACCTCGCGAGCCTCTACGAGCGGGCCGGCCGCATCGAGGGTTCGCCCGGCTCCATCACCCAGATGGCCATTCTGACCATGCCCGCCGATGACATCAGCCATCCGGTGCCCGACCTGACCGGGTACATCACCGAAGGACAGATTGTGCTGGACCGCGACCTTTTTCAACGCGGCGTTTATCCGCCCATCGCCGGCCTGCCCAGCCTGTCGCGCCTGATGAAGGACGGCGTCGGCAAAGGCTACACGCGCGACGATCATCCGATCCTCGCGAGCCAGTTGTTCGCGTGCTACGCCTACGTCAAGCGCGTGCGGGGACTGGCCGACGTCATCGGGGAGGAGGAGATCAGTCCGCTGGACAAGCAATACCTGAAGTTCGGCGACGTTTTTGAAACGCGCTTCCTGAACCAGGGCGAGTATGAAAACCGGTCCATCGAAACCACGCTCGAACTCGGCTGGGAGGTGTTGTCCCTTCTGCCGCGCGACGAACTGCACCGCGTGAGCGACGATCTGCTGAAACAGCATTACCGCGATCAGACGCAAATCGCCGCAGCCGACGCCGGTCCGCCAAAGGAAGATTGATGTCATGGCCCGATTCAACATAGCGCCGACCAAGTCGAACCTGCTGGCATTGAAACAGCAACTCGCCTTTGCCGAGGAAGGCTACGACCTGCTCGAACAGAAGCGCCAGATTTTGGTCTTTGAACTCATGAGCCGTCTGGGCCGGATTCAGGCGGTGGAACGACGCGTTGCCGAAACCTTCCGGCGCGCCTTTGCGGTCCTGCGGGAGGCGGTCCTGGACATCGGCGTGGAGGCCGTGGACCGCGCGGCGCTGGGCGTGAGGAGGGACCACGGGTTGAAGCTGGCGGAGCAGCATTTGATGGGCATGAAGATTCCGCGCGTAACGATGTTGAACGCACCGGTGAGCGTCCAGTTCGGCGTGAGCGGCACATCGGCGAACACCGATCTGGCCATGCGCCGCTTCGTGGAGGCCCTGCCCCTGCTCGCGGAACTGGCCGAGCTGGAAAACGCCGTCCTGCGCCTGGCGCGCGAACTGCGCAAGACGCAGCGCCGCTGCAACGCCTTGTCGCGCATCTTCATTCCCGCCTACCGCGAGACCTCCGCCTATATCGCCGGCACGCTGGAGGAACGCGAGCGCGAGTCCCTGACCATCCAGAAAATGATCCGGAACCGCCTCGCGGAATCGCTGTCGGAGGAAAAATTCCAGCAATGGCACCTCCTTGACATGGATCCCGCCGATATCCACCACCAAAATTTTCATGCGCCCAATCAGCGGCCCTAAGCCGCCTGCCGGATTTCAGCGCACTTCGATTGAATGACCGCCAGCAAGTCGTTCCACGATTTGACGAACGACCTGGCCCCCTCGTCCTGGAGCCGGGCCGCCAGGCTGTCCACGTTGACCCCGTTCCTGGCGAACTGCTCCAGAACCTGTTCACAGTCGCCGCCATCCGGCGACATGAGCGGGCCGACCTGGCCGTGGTCGGCCAACGCCTTGAGCGTCACCTCGGGCATGGTGTTGATCGTGAAGGGCGCCGCCAAGGCCCGGGCGTAAAGAATGTCGGAAGCCTTGGGATCCTTGGTGCCCGTGCTGGCCCACAGCAGCCGTTGCGGCCGGGCGCCGGCATTGAACACGCGTTGCCAGCGCGGGCGGACCAGCAATTCCAGGTACGCCTTGTAAGTCCGGCCGGCGATGGCGATACCCAGACGGTTGCTCAATTCCGCAGGGACTTTGCCCGCCACGGCCACGTCCCACCGGCTGATGAACAACGAGGCCACCGAGGCGACCTGCGGATTGAGCCTGGCGGCGATGCGCCGTTCCATGCCGCGCAAGTAGGCCCCGGCCGCCGCCACATATTGCTCGCGCGAAAAAAGCAGCGTCACGTTGATCGGCACGCCCGCAAAAACGGCTTCCTCGATGGCCGGCAATCCCTCGCGGGTCCCGGGAATCTTGATGAACATGTTGGGACGGTCTGCCCGGGCGGACAATTCCTTGGCGGCGGCAATGGTGCGGACCGCGTCATACGCCAGCAACGGCGACACCTCCAGCGAAACCCAGCCGTCCACGCCGTTGGTCTGGTCGTGAACCGGCCGCAACAGATCGGCAGCCCGGGTCAGGTCCTCGATCGCCAGATCAAAGAAAAGGTCCTCGCCGGACCGGCCCTGCCCCAGCCTCCCGCGAATGGCCTCATCGTAGGCGCGACTGTTCTTGATGGCGTGGTCAAAAATGGTCGGGTTGGAAGTCAACCCCGTCACCGAGCACTCGTCAATGTAGCGTTGCAGCGTGCCGTGGTTGAGCAGGTCGCGGGTGATGTTGTCCAGCCAAAGACTCTGGCCCAAATCATGCAGGGATCGAGTGGCGTTCATACGTTCAGTTCAGATTTCAAGCGGCGGTTGGTGTCAGACGATGTGTTCCATCAAATTTTGACCGCGCGGTCCGGGAACCGTTCACAATTCGTTCTGCGGCGTCGCGATGGTCCGCCGCCGTTTTTCAGCATGAAGACCTCCGGCGCGGATCCCGCCAACGTTGGTCGAGCCGGCCAGAAGGACGGCGAACCGTCGGCTGCCAGTCGCCACCGGCAGTCCGCCAACGAAAGGCCGTTCAACCACTTGGCAACCGGGAACCTCCGGGCTGCGGCCGCCGGGCATTGCGCAATCCCCACCCTGTCACCGCAAGAAACAGGATCACCAGTATCACCGTCAGGATGCCGAGCGCAAAAAGTCCGAGCGAAGGAAACGCACCGCGGCTCCCGAAGGAAAGCAAAAGCGTGACCGTCGCCACCACCAGTGTGGAGATCCATTTGAATCCCGGGAAAACCCAGCCCGAATTCCCCGCCGCCCGTTCGAGCCAGTTCAGATACGCCGACGCCACCCAGGCGGCGCCCAAAAAGGTGCATGCCGCGTACAGCAGGTCGCACACCCGGGCCTGGTGGTTCCCCACCGTCACCTGCGCTTGAAGGAAGGACAGGTGCTCGACGAACCAGCCGTTGCCGTGCGTGAGGGCATCCAGGAAGACGTGCGTCCAGGCGCCGATGAGCACCGAGATGGCGATGAGAAAAGGCGAACCGGCGGGGCCTCGGCAGAGCGGCTCGAAGATCCGGCGATGGCGCGCCGGCAGATATTGAACCACAAAACCCCGGCCGAGATAAAACAAGAGCAACAGCAACAATCCCACCGGCAGGCAGAAACCAAGACTGCCGATGAAGCGGTGAGAAAACCTGTCAAGATGAAGCCGGCCGAAGGCGTAAGCGACATCGGGGCTGAGGCTGCCGATGACGAGCGCCGGAAAATTGAGCCGCCGCGGACAATACCGCCGCAACGGCAGGACCGCTGCCGGATGAGCCAATGGAAATGGCATGTTTGTCTGGGAATTCGCGTTCGACGGCCAAAGCGTCCGGGAAGGATAAAACTACGCGGTGGTCAGAACAAGGCTCCGCAACCCTTGTCGCTTCGGAGCAACAAGGCGGTCAACTTCCCGGCTCTTCTTTTGCGGAGGCGGCTTCCGGCACTTCCGCTTTCCCGCTCCAGCCGCAGGAGCGTCCCGGCGCCGCCTCGCGGGCGCTTCAGGACACATCTCGCGCCATCATTCCCAAACCGCCCGCCGCGTCCGGCGCCACCGAAAGGGCCGGACCGGTCCTTCGTTGTTCATTGTCCGCGCGGTGGAACCCGGCCCGGCGTGGTCGTGGAAGGACGACATTTCCGTTCGGCGTTTCCTGCGCCACACATTGCCTGAGGAGATCGGCAAATGCGGCCGCGTACGGTTCGCGGAGCATGTTCGCGCCATCGCAACCTTCCGGTCCAAAATGAATCTCGGTAAATTGGGCCACGGAAGGCCATTGCGTCAGCGCGTCGTGGCCGCATTGTTTGCCCGGCCAAAAGAGGCCCACCCGGCCTGGATAGGAGCCGGGCGTGTAGAGACGAATCGCCTTGAGCGTGGCGCGTCCGACCTGGTCGCGCCAGAGCAGGACCGGATCCGGCGTTCGAGGAAACCGCGCCGCGCGTTCCGCCTTCAGGTTGCGCAGCCTTTCGACCACATAGCTTCGCCGTTGCGCCGCCGGGAGCGATGCCAGGGCGCGGGTATGGCGAGCGACACGTTCCACCGTTTGCCCAAGACGCTCGCGCAGTTGCGGCAGGCGCCGGTACCAGGTTGGAAAGGGACTGCCGAAAAGGGCCAGAAGGCGGACTGCCGCCCGGTCCCGGACAAGCTGTCGCGCCAATTCAAAAGCAATGGAGCCGCCGGCACAATACCCGGCAATGACATAGGGGCCCTCCGGCCGGGCGGCGCGGATTTGGGCCGCGAAGTAGGCGGCAAGGTCCTCGACGCGGCCCAGCGGTTCGCGGCTGCCGTCCAAGCCGGGAGGTTGCAGGCCGAAAAACGGCCGATCGGAGCCCAGATGCCCTGCGATGGCGCGAAAGCAAAACACGTCGCCGTTATGTCCGGCCACGGCGAAAATCGGAGCGGCGCCGCCGCGCGGTTGCAGCGGCACGATGGCGCGCTGCTGTTGGGCGAGGGACTCGGCTGAGCGGAGAAAGTTCAGAATCTCGTCCTTGCGCCGCCGCACTTCATCGCGCAGCTCCGGCGTCAAGGCCCCGGTCGGGGCGTTGCAGCGCAACCGGTCACCCTCCGCCCAGACCCGGATGTCGCGCTCGCGAAGTATTGTCAGAAAATCCAGGATTTTCATACCTCCACCTCCTCCCGTTCACCATTGAGCAGGACCGGTGCCCGCGCCGTGGCGGACCAGGACAAGGCGTCAATGGCTTCGCCCAGCCCGGCCACCGTCGGGTGCTCGAACAGATTCTTCAACGGCAGGTCCACGCCGAAATGGTCGCGGACCCGACCCACCAGTTGCATGGCCAACAGAGAATGGCCGCCGGATTCGAAAAAATTGTCCCGCCGGCCCACGCGCTGGACTTCCAACAACTCGCCCCACAGCTCGGCCAGGGTTTTCTCGACCTCTGTCGCCGGCGGTTCAAAGTCGCTCTCGCGTTCAACCACCTCGCCATCCGGGGCCGGCAACGCGTTGCGGTCAATTTTTTTGTTGGGCGTCTGGGGAAACGCGGTCATGAACACGATCTGGGCCGGCACCATGTAGTCGGGCATTCGTTCCTGCGCGAACCGGTGCAACTGGCGCCGGGTTGGACCGTCCTCCTCACGCTGGACGACGTAGGCCACCAAGCGCCTGTCGCCGCTGGCCGCCTCCCTGGCCACCACCACGCACTCGCGCACGGCGGGATGCTCGTTGAACAAGGCCTCGATCTCCCCGAGTTCCACGCGGTGGCCCCGGATTTTGACCTGATGATCCATCCGGCCCAGAAGCTCGATTTCGCCGTTCGGAAGATAACGGGCCAGGTCGCCGGTGCGATAGAGCCGTTCGGCGCCGCGTCCCGGAAATGGATTGGGAATGAATCGCTGGGCAGTCAATTCGGGCCGCCCAAGATAACCACGCGCCACACCCGCGCCCCCGATCATCAACTCGCCGACGACGCCAACCGGCACCGGCAGCAGGTTCTGATCCAGGATATACATTTGGGTGTTGGCAATGGGGTGACCGACCGGAATTCGGGCGAACGCCGACGAAACGCGGTAGGTGCTGGACCAGACCGTGGTCTCGGTAGGGCCATACATGTTGATGATCTCGCCCTTGACTGTTTCTCGGAGCTGCCTGGCAAGCGTCGGCGGAAACGCCTCACCGCCGATCATCAGGCATTGCAGCCGGCCAAACGCGGTTTGCGCCCGTTCGTCCACCAGCAACATGCCGGCCATCGTCGGCGTGCATTGCAGGTGGGTCACGTGATGGTGCCGGATCAGGGCGGGAACGGAATAATCCGCCGCCTCGCTCTCCAACCTCCGGCCAACGGCTTGATGCAACGTGTCGAGGTCCTTCAAATGCTCCAACACCACCTCGGGGTTGACTCCGAAATCAATCAGGCAGGCGACCTCGTCAACGTCATTGGCCTGCAATTTCTCGATGATTTCCACGCAGCTTTCAGGCGTGCCGAACAGGCCGCTGGTTTCAAAATAACGCTCGAAGGCGTGTTCCAGAATCGCGTCCATTTCCTCGTTGGGCAAGGCGCTGAAGTCCACGTCTGCTTTGGACGTGGAATGATGCTTGAAGGCGGAAAACGCCCAGGCGTAGCCTTTGATCAAATCGGCCGATTTGCGAAGATACTCGATGAGCGGCCCCCGGACGGTCGCCTTGACCGATTCCAGGCTTTCGCCCACGAAGGTGTGCAGCATCAAGGTGACGTGACCGCGACCGGCGTGTCCGGCCTCCTTCCAAGCCCGGCGATAAAGCGCCACTTTTTGGTTCACTTCTTCAAGGCTTTGGCCCAGGAGGTGAGTAAGGAGATTCATGCCCAGACGGCCCGCCGCCTCGAAGGTTTCGGGGTTGCCGGCCGCCGTCAGCCACATCGGCAGTTCGCGTTGAACCGGGCGGGGGAAGATTCGAACCGCCACTTCCCGGCCCAACGGCCCGGGCATCGGCACGCGCTCTCCGCGCCACAAGCGGCGGACGATATCAATGTGCTGAAACATGATGTCCTTGCGTTGGTGGTAACTGCCAGGATTGACCGTAAAGTCCTCGGGCATCCAGCCGGACGCGAAGGAGACGGCGGTCCGCCCGTTCGAGAGATTGTCCACCACCGACCATTCTTCGGCGATGCGGATGGGCGTATGCAGCGGCGCGACCACGCTGCCGGAGCGGATTTGAACCCGCCGGGTGATCATGGCCAGGGCCGCGCTGGTCACCGACGGGTTGGGATACAAGCCGCCGAATTCGTGAAAGTGCCGTTCGGGCGTCCAGACCGCCGCAAATCCGTGCGCGTCGGCAAACCGGGCCCCCTCGGTGAGCAGCCGGTAGGCGCCACCCGGCCCGTCGAACTGGTCGGATGAAAAGTAAAAGAGACTGAACTCCATCGGCCGCTTCCAAGGCCGCCAGCCGTTCGCCCCGGCAGAACTCGGGGCCTCATCCCCCGCAAAAATCACGACTTTGAAACCCCGGGCCAACGTCCAAAAAAGTTCCAGCACGGAAATATCAAAGGAGGGGCTGGTCACCGCCA
>JAGWMQ010000093.1 GCA_028873125.1 Verrucomicrobiota bacterium
ATTGATGTCATGCAGCACTTCGGCGCGGCGTCCGTTTGCGCCGTAACCTTTGCTGACGTTCTGGAGCGTGAGAAATTCCATGATCAGATGGCCTTGGCGTCATAGCAGACCAAGCGTTGCAACAGCAGCATCAGCCGGTCGAGCGCAAAGCCGATGATGCCGATGGTGAACACCGCCACCATGATTTGGGCGAGCGTGTCGCTGCTGCCATTTTGGAACATATCCCAGACGAATTTTCCCAGCCCCGGATTTTGCGCGAGCATTTCGGCGGCAATGAGCACCATCCAGCCCACGCCGAGCGAAAGACGCACTCCGGTGAAGATGTAGGGCAAGGCGGAAGGCAGCACGATTTTCCAAATCTGTTTCCACCAGCCGAGTTTCAGCACGCGGGCGACGTTGAGATAATCCTTGTCAATCGAAGCGACGCCGAGCGCGGTATTGATGAGCGTCGGCCACAGCGAGCACATGGCAACAGTGATGGCTGAACTCAAAAACGCCTTTTCAAACCACGGACGCGGGGGGTTGTAGAGCGCGCTGACCAGAATCATCACAATCGGCAGCCACGCCAGCGGCGAAACGGGTTTGAAAATCTGGATGAACGGATTGAGCGCGTTGTGAATTGTCCGGCTCAATCCGCATAAAATGCCCGCCGGCACGGCGATCAATGAACCGATGAGAAAACCCGTGAAGACGGTTTCCAGGCTGGTGCAAATCTGGTCGAGGTAAGTCGGCGGACCGGAGTATTTGATGTCTGGGAAAGTTTCTCCAGGATGAGACGCAAGAAATTCCGCGCGGCGTTTGGCGAGGTCTTTGTAAAATTCCGCCTCCTTCGCACGCTCAACCCAATGGTCGTCCCACAAAACGACCGCCTGATGCCACACGGCCAATGGGCCAGGAATCGAACCAAAGCTCACTTTGACGTTTGCCGCCACTTGTGACCAAACCAGCAAAAAAATCGCAAATGAAATCGCCGGCGCGCCGACGGCGGAAAATAAATTGCGCGCTGTTTCGGCTGAAATCATTTTCGCGCCGTTTTTCGGATTTGGCGGAACGGCCTTTGACTTTTCCACAGGGATTTCAATGTTGGTGGCGGTTATTTCGTTCATGCGTCTTTCAATCCCACTTTGAATTGTTTGAGATAGTCGTTGGGTTTACGCGCGTCGAAAGTGACGGCGTCAATGAAATTGCCGTCGGGCGCCTTGAAGCCGTCCGTTTGCGGAACGTCGGCGGATTTGATTTTGCCTTCGGCAATCAGGGTGTTCGCCGCTTTGAGGTAGATGTCCGGCCGATAAACTTGCTTCGCTGTGGCGGCATACCAATTGTCCGGCTGGGTCGCGGAAATTTGTCCCCAACGCCGCATCTGGGTGAGGAACCAGATACAGTCGCTGTAAAACGGATAGGTCGCGTAATGGCGAAAAAAAACGTTGAAATCCGGCAACGAGCGGATGTCGCCCTTTTGATACTCGAACGTCCCAGTCATGCTGTTGGCGATGACCTTTTCATCCGCGCCGACGTATTGCGGTTGCGACAAAATCTGACAGGCCTTGACGCGGTTGTCGTGGCTGGCATCCAGCCACTGGCCGGCGCGGATCAGAGCCTTCACGGCGGCGATCAACGTCTGCGGGTTTTGTTTGGCCCAATTTTCCGTAATACCGAAGAGTTTTTCGGGATTGTTCTTCCAGATTTCGTAATCGGTGATAACCGGCACGCCGATGCCTTTGAATACCGCCTGTTCATTCCACGGTTCGCCGACGCAGTAACCTTGAATTGTCCCCTGCGCCAATGTCGCGGGCATTTGCGGGGGCGGCGTCACCGAAAGCAAAACATCAGCGTTGGCGGTGCCGGTGGTGTCGCCGTTGGTGTAGTAGCCCGGACTGACGCCGGCGGCGGCCAGCCAGTAACGCAAGTAGTAATTGTGCGTCGAAACGGGAAACACCATGCCAAATTTCAACGGCGTGCCGGCGTCCTTGTATTTTTTTACTATTGGAGCGAGAGCCGCGGCGGAAATGGGATGCGGCGGATGTGGAGCGTTCAACTTAGGGTCGGCCTGTTGCATCTGCTTCCAGAGGTCGTTGGAAACCGTGATGCCGTTGCCGTTCAAATCCATGCTGAAGGGCGTGATGACATTTGCTTTAGTGCCGATGCCAATGGTCGCGGCAATCGGCTGACCAGCCAGCATGTGCGCGCCGTCCAATTCCCCGCTGATGACGCGGTCCAGCAGGATTTTCCAGTTCGCCTGCGCCTCCAGCGAAACAAAAAGTCCCTCGTCCTCGAAACCCCCATTCTCCAAGGCGATGACCAACGGGGCGCAGTCGGTTAGTTTGATGAACCCGAACTTGAGCGCGGGTTTTTCCACGCCGCCTGCCGCGCGCGACGTGAAGGGATGAAACGCGCCAAGCGCCGCAGTAGCGACCGCGCCTTTGATGGCGGTCTTCAGAAACTGCCGCCGCGTGGAAAAATGTAGATTGGAATTGGATGTAGAATTCATTCGCAAATAAATGTTGGTTGACTCGTCGTGTGGATCGTTCATGCAAAATGAAATGGGTTGAGGCATCAGGCTTGAACCAATTCCTCCGGCGCTTCGGCGGCGACCGGCTCGGGTGTTTCTACGGCGGGAGAACACGTCCAGTAGAGGAACAATCCGGTAAAGAGTAATCCGCCCACCAAGTTGCCCAAAGTGACGGGAATTTCATTCCAGAGCCACCAATCCGCCATGCTCACTTTGGCGCCCAGCATCCTGCCGGTGGGAATGACGAACATATTAACCACCGAGTGTTCAAAGCCCTGGCCGAAGAAGGTGAGAATCGGCGGCCAGGCGCCGACAATTTTCCCCAAAATGGATTGCGAAGTCATGGCCATGACCACGCCGAGACAAACCATCCAGTTGCAAAGGATGGCTTTCACGAACACCGTCACCCAGCCGGCATAGCCGTGCGCGGCGTAGGCGATGGTTTTGGCTTCGGCGATGGCGGCGATCTTGGCCGCAACGTTCGTCGGCGCGTCGGTGCCCATGTTGGTCAGCGAAATATAGAGCAGACCGCCATAAACAACGCTGCCGATGAGGTTTCCCAGAAGGACCCAGCCGAGGTTGGCAAACACGTGTGGCCAAGCCCGCCGGCCGTCAACTCCCGCGAGCATCACCACGGCAAAACTGACCGTCACCAGTTCCAAGCCGAGCAGCACAATCATGGCGAAGCCGACCGGAAAAATCAGCGCGCCGACGATGGGTGAGCCGGTCTGCACGGTGGCGGTGATGGCAAGACTGGTGGCAAAGCCCAGCAGTGCCCCGGACAAAAACCCGCGGATGAGCAGGTCTTTGACGGACAAGCCGGTCTTGTCATCACCGAGAGTAAGCATGGTTTTGGCGACTTCGAGAGGTTTGACGTAATCCATAATTTAGTTTGGTTGGTTGGTGATGAAAATGTTCGTGTCAACTCGCGCCAGAAAATGCGGGGAAATGAAATTTCGGTTTCGTGGTTTTTCGAGCAAGCGGTTCAAAATGTTTTCTTCCCAAATTTATCGCGCCCTTCGCGGCAACCGCTGCGCGCAGTTGAATGGCAGCGTCAAAAATATCCATTCGGAAAACGCGCCGGCCCAACTCGAAATTGAGCGCGGATGGTTCCGGGCACAGGTCGCTGGCGCGCATCAATTCAAATGTCCAGGCGGCTTTGGTGCTGGACGGCTCGTTGGCATCATCGCGATGGAAAAGGCAGAAGTCATTCGCGTGACGCGCGACACCGTGACCGAAGTCCATCGCGCCGCTGACGCCGTGGCGCAACGCCATTCCGGAGACGCCGACGTATTCGGGCCGAGCCAGCGTGGAAATGATTTCGCTGTGATTTTCCGGCGCGTCACAATATTCGCAGGCTTCGAGCAACGCGGCGATGAGCGCAACGTGCTCGCCCGCGCGACGTTCAGCGAAATCGTGCCGAACCATCAGGACTTTTTCGGGATGGCCGGGATCCAGTTCCGCGCTGGTCGCCGCAATCCAACCGGCGCGCGTATGGACCGCGACCGAGTTCCACGGCTCGCCCACGCAAAAGCCGTCAAGATGGCCGGCCTTGAGATTTGTCGCCATTTGCGGCGGCGGCACAATCACGATGCGCACGTCGCGTTCCGGGTCAACGCCATGCGTCGCGAACCATTGTCGCAGCAGGCGCCGGTGGGACGAAAAAGGATGGACTGCGCCGAACGTGTAAATCTTTTCGCGCTTGGCGCGCTGGATTTCCTCGCGCAGCGTGTGTCCATCGCGGACTCCGCGTTGTCGTAGGTCGTTGGAAAGAGTGATGGCGTTCCCATGCAGATTCAGCACCAGCCCCGTCAGACAGTCGCACCGGACTGAACCAAGGCCAAGTGTGGCGGCGACAGGCATCGCGGTGAGCGCGTGCGCGGCGTCCAAGTCGCCGTAGAGGATTTTGTCGCGCACGGTCGCCCAACCCAACTCGCGGCTCAACGCGACGCGTAACCCGTATTTTTTGAACAAACCCAACTCCTGCGCCATCACCAGCGGCGCGCAATCGGTCAAGGGCACAAAACCAAGCCGCAACCCCGGGCGGGTGGTCACGAAAGGATTTTCAATTTGTTCTCTCTTGCTCACGGCATGGCAACTTTTTGCTGCCACGCGAGATTGAGCGATGCCCATGCCATGAACGATTTTTGGCGCGGCGACTGCTCCGCTTAATTCTGATGGAAATGATGAATGGAATTCATATATGATGGAGCCGCTTGACGGCAGGCAATTGCGCGCGTTCTGCGTGCTGGCGCGCACGGGCAGCTTTACGCAGACCGCCCGCGAGGTGCATGTCACGCAATCGGGCATCAGCCACTCGATGAAGGCGCTGGAGACCGAAACGGGCTGTCGCCTTTTGGACAGGTTGGGCAAAAAAGTGGTGCTGACGCAGGCGGGCGAGCAGCTTTTGCGGCACGCGCAAAAAATTCTGGCGGAAATGGAAACCGCGCGCGAATCCCTGACACAACTCGGCAAGTGGGGCAAAGGCCGGTTACGGCTTGGCGGTAGCACAACGGCCTGCCAGCACCTTATTCCGCCGGTGCTGCGCGAGTTCAAGGAAAGTTTTCCCGATCACGCCATTTCGCTCGAACCCGGCGACACACCAGAATTGGTCGCGTCGCTGCTGCGCCATCGGATTGACTTGGCGCTCTCACTCGAAGCGGATCGGGAGCCGCAGCTTGAATTTCATCCGCTGTTCACGGACGAATTGCATTTCATTGTTTCCGCGTTACATCCGTGGGCGCGGGCGCGGCGTGTCAAGCGGGAAGAAATCCCACGCCAAAATTACAGTCTTTACAGCAAAAGAAGCATCACCTTCCGCCTCATCGAGGATTATTTCCGGCGCGAACAAATGGTGCTCAACACCGTCATCGAAGTCGGCAGCATGGAAGCGACGAAAGAACTGGTGAAACTCGGCCTGGGCATCAGCATTCTCGCCCCGTGGATTGCCCGGAAAGAGATTGAAGAAGGTTCGCTTGTCGCTTTACCGCTGGGTCGGCGGAAATTGCGGCGCCGCTGGGGGATTTTGCACCGGCGCGGCCGGCGCCTCAACCTGGCCGAGGAAACCTTCATCGGCCTGTGCAAATCGGCCTGCGTGCCGTTGCAGAAATCTTGAATCGAATTGTCCACCTTGCCGTCCGCGAAAGCACGTGCAAGTAGGCTCTGTGCGCCAAAGAACTTCGTAAATGACAACAAGCGCGCCCGCGAACTGTGCGCCGGGCTCAAAGCGGGTGGAACGGTTCATGACCGATGGACAACGCGGCCTTACTTACGGAGGCTCTTGCAGAATCGTTCGATCCGCTCCAGGCCCTTTTCCAGGTTCGCCATGCTGGTGGCGTAGCTGAGGCGGAGGTAATCGTCCGCGCCGAAGGCGATGCCGGGCACGGCGGCAACTTTTTCGGCTTCCAGCAGTTTCGCGCAAAAGTCCGTGCTCTTGAGGCCGGTGCCGGAGATGTTCGGGAACAGATAAAACGCGCCCCGGGCGTTCACGCAAGAAATGCCCGGAATGGAATTCAATTTCGCGTGCGCGAACCGACGGCGCTTGTCGAATTCCGCCAGCCAGGTCTTCAGGTGATCCATCGGGCCGGTGATGGCCGCCAGCGCGCCCTTCTGGGCGAACGAGGTCGGGTTGCTCGTGCTGTGGCTTTGCACGGCGTCAATGGCCTTGGCGATCGGCTCCGGGGCGGCCAGGAAACCCAGCCGCCAGCCGGTCATGCTCCAGGCCTTGGCGAAGCCGTGGACGATGATGGTGTGCTCCTGATGCGCCGTCGAGAAACTGGCGACGCTTTTGTGGACCGCGCCGTCGTAAAGCAGGTGCTCGTAAATCTCGTCGCTCATGATGAGCACGTTTTTTTCGACGCACACGTCGCCGAGGGCCTTGACCTCGTCGGGTGTATAGACGCTGCCGGTCGGGTTGCTCGGCGAGTTGAAGATCAACAGGCGCGTGCGCGGCGTGATGGCGGCGCGGAGTTGCGCCGGCGTGACCTTGAATTCCGTCCGGTCGGTGGTTGGCAGGATCACTGGCCGGGCGCCGGCGAGCTTGACCATTTCCGGATAACTCAGCCAATACGGCGCGGGGATGAGCACTTCGTCTCCTTCCTGGCAGGTGGCCAGGATGGTGTTGTAGCAGGAGTGCTTGCCGCCGCACGAGACGATGATTTGCGACGGCTTGTAAGTGAGGCCGTTCTCGCGTTTGAACTTGTCGGCGATGGCCTGGCGCAGTTCGGGGATGCCGCTGGAAGGCGTGTATTTGGTGAACCCGGCGGCCAGCGCCTTGTCGGCGGCGTCCTTGATGAATTGCGGCGTGTCGAAATCCGGTTCGCCGGCGCCGAAACCGACGACGTCCTCGCCCGCGGCCTTCATGGCCTTGGCCTTGGCGTCAATGGCCAGGGTCAGCGAGGGCGAGAGGGCGGCGGCGCGTTGTGAAATCTCGTAGTTCATAAAATTCGAGCGAGAGAGAATTTACGCGCGCCAAGGAGAATCGCAAGGCGGGAATCATTTGGCCGGCTCGGGCGGTCCGGCGGCGGGGCGGTGAAGGCAGCCGGAAATTCCTGGCCAAGCTCCGGTGGGCGTTGTAAATTTAAGCCTGAAAAAAGTTCCATGTCGCAGGTCTTGGAGCCATTGACGATTCCAACACCGGCCACCGGCGACGAAACCCGTTCCGCGGACCGGTTGGCGCCCACCTATTATGTGATTTGCTGGAATGATCCGGTGAACTTGATGGCGTATGTAACCCATGTCTTCATGAAAATTTTCGGCTGGGAACGGGCCAAGGCCGAAAAGCACATGCTCGAAGTCCATGAAAAAGGCCGGAGCGTGCTGGCGCGGGAAGGCGCGGAACGCGCCGAGTTCTACGTCCATCAACTGCATGGCTACAAATTGCAGGCCACCATGGAACCGGCCGAATGAGGCTGCTCAAACAGGACTCCCGCGGCTGGCAATACGAATTGAACCGGCGCGAAGCGGTTTTTCTGCGCACCCTGCTCCACGAATTTCCCCTCACGCCGGCCGGGACCGCCCGAATCACCCGGACCGATGCGACCCCCGAGGCCGACGCCCGGGAACGGCTGCTCAACGAAGCCCTCGCCGAGCGCCGGCAGGAACTCAAAAGTCGGGCCCGGGCGTTGCTCGCCGCCGTCAAACTCAAGGCCGAACACGGCGCCTGGCGGCTGAACCTCGATGCGGAGGAGCGGGAAATCCTGCTGCAGGTGCTCAATGACATCCGCGTCGGGAGTTGGCGCGCGCTCGGCGAACCGGAGAACCTCGACCGGCAAGTCCCCACCCTCTCCGAAACGGAACTCCGGCTCCATGGTCTGCTGAATCTGGCCGGCTATTTTGAGTATAAACTGCTCAATCTCGACGGGGACGGGAACCCGGCGTAAATCCGGGCCCGCGGTCCCGGACGGAGGCGGGTGGAGAACAAGGGTTGGAAAATGGCCGCTGGGGTGTGCGGCACGCGAAACGCCCCGCAACCCCCGGCGGTCTCTGCCAGCAAGGATTTCTCAGGTCGTCACCGAGGCCTTCTCACGGACAATCAAGCCGGCGGCGTGCGCACCGACGGCAGCCGCGACTAGTTGCAATGCCGTTGAGCCGTGGCCATTCCAACCCTGACACACTTGGAGCGGGTCTTCCCAACCGAAAAATACCGGCACCTTCGGAAATGAAGGCTGTTTTCCAATGAAAACCCTGGACAAAACCGGGCGGCAGACGTATCCAGCCCATGCTCATGCGAAGGCCGACGGCACTGACCATAGCGGGCATTGTTTGTGCCTGGCTGCTGGCCGGCTGCGGCAAGCCGGCTGCCAGTTCCACCCCGGCATCCGTGACTGCCTCCCGCATCACCACCCACGTAGTCACCAACGTGCCCACCAGCCAGCCGGATCAGCCAAAAGCCGGCGAAAAAATCTGTTTTGCCTGCAATGGCACGGGTACGGTCAAATGCATGGCCCCCGGTTGCGTGGACGGCATGGTGGACTGTCCGGGGCCGTGCTTGAAGCTGGACCGGGGCGTCTGGGTTCACCTGGCCGTGGCCGGCCATCCCGCCAGTGATGTCTGGCAGAAGTTTTATCAAAGCGACGGCTCCTACCGGGCTTTTAACCAGAATCACGTTGGTCATGTCATCGTGATGGAAAACGGCCAGGCGGTGGACACCGGTCCTTGCAGGATTTGCGGGGGCACCGGCAAAGTGCCATGCAGCGTTTGCAAGGGAACGGGCCGGGTGGTTTGCCCGATCTGCGGGGGAAAGAAATTCATTCCAGTTGCGTGGACCCCCACCAACAATCCGTGGTTGGACAGCCAGCCTGACTTGATCCGTCTCCGCGACGGACGAATTCTCTTCGGTGCGGTCGTGAACACCATCGGCACGGACGTGACCATCAAGACGCGGGACGGAAGATGGCTGCACGTGGACGTGACGAATGTGGCGCCAAGCTCGGGAGCGATTGCCACCAATGCGGCCAATTGAACACACCCGACGTTCGGGTGGCCATCTCAAATGGCGGCCGCGTGCGTGACCATTTCCGATTTGGCATTCAGGCGGAACGTGTTGGAGAGATTGGCGGCGAAATCGCTTTAAAAAGCGCCGGCCAAACAAATAAATAACCGGAGTCGAGTTTGCAGAAATGCGCGCCTCACGCTGCGTGCTTCGCGGCAAACCCGCCTGCACGGCGTGCATTTGTTTGCGCAAAACCATTGATTTCATCACGCCGCTCAAGGTATTCCGTGTCCGATGAGGCGGGAGCCGTTCATCAGGAGCAGCCGGTCAATTCTCCGGGCGGGGCTGGCGGGCGCCCTTTTCTTTTCCCTGTTCCAGGTGTCGGGGGTTCCCGAGAAAATCGGCGGACAGAAAGGTTTTTTCAGTCTCACCGACGAGGACGACGCCTTTGCCTATCCGTGGATTCCGCACACGGACCGCCACTACACGCACGGCATCAAGTTCAGCTACATGGGCGGCTACGAAGCAGTGAGCAACGCGCCGCAACCTCTCGAAACATTGCTGGGCTGGGGGACGCGGCCGGAGGCGAGGAGCCTGGGCGGCGTGCTCGGGCAGAGCATGTTCACGCCGCAAAACCTGCTGGACCCGACGCCCATCCCGACGGACCGTCCTTACGCCGGCTGGCTTTATGCGGGGCCGGTCTATCAAAGGGAGGGCGCGCCCGGACCCCACCTCTTCGTGCTGGACAGCTTTGAAGCCGACCTGGGCATGGTCGGTCCCGATTCGCTGGCGGGCGCGACGCAGAAGCAGTTTCACCGGCTCTTCTTTCCTGATGATGTTCCGCAAGGCTGGCACAACCAAATCCATAACGAGCCGGGGGTGGTATTGAAGTTCCAGCGGTCCTGGCGTTATTCGCCAACCGCCGGCTTGGCGCGCTTTGTGGACGTGCTGCCGCATGCGGGTTTTGATTTGGGCAACGTCTTCACCTTCGGCACGGCGGGCGTTACGGGACGGATTGGCCTCAATCTGCCGCCGGATTTTGGCGAAGCAACGATTGACTCGGCCGGATCGGTCAACAGCGGCTTCACCCGCGGGTCGGGCTGGATTTCCGTCTATGGTTTCGTGGGCGTGGATGGCCGCGCGGTGCTGCAAAACATCACGCTGGACGGCAGTTGGTTTCAGAGCGACACGGGCGTGAGCAAAAACGTCTGGGTGGCGGATTTGGATTACGGCGTCGCGGTCCAGGTCAATCCGCGCACCCGGTGCCTGCCTCAATTCGAGATCTCCTTCACGCACGTCGAGCGGACGCGCGAGTTCCGTGGCCAGAACGGCAACGACGTTTTCGCCTCGGTGACGTTGAAGGTGAGTTGGCGTTTCTGGTAAACGAAACGCGATGGGACAAAGCGCAGTTTCGCGGATTAGGATCCGCCAGGCGCCTGCACGCGCCGCGGACCTCGGTTCGATTTACCCAGCGGGCGTCAAGCCGGCTTGAGTTCGATGCAGCCGTTGGGGTGAACGTGCGGTGGGTGGACAAGTCGAAATCCGGGGCTTTGGCCTCCGGCCTCAAGACAGACGCCGCGTTTCGGCTGTGCCCGTAGCGAGACCTGTTCGCCGCCGATCGTCACCTCGGCCAGGGGCCATCGGCTGGCTTTTGTCGAAAAAAACTTTGCCAAAGGCCGTGGAAACGCGTCTAGAATCCCCGTGCGCAACACCATGAAGCTCCGCCTCCAGATCCTGTCCGCCGCCTTCCTGCTGATACCGGCGCTGCTTTGGGCAGCCGGAGGGTCTTATCAGCCCGCCGCCGTCATCCCCCCGCCGGTGGCGCGCGAATTCCGCGGAGCGTGGATTGCCACCGTGGCCAACCTGGACTGGCCGTCCAAACCCGGCCTGCCGGTCGCGCAGCAAAAGACGGAATTGATTGCGTTGCTGGACCGCGCCGCGCAGTTGAAATTGAACGCGGTGATCTTCCAGGTGCGTCCGATGTGCGACGCGATGTATGCCTCGCCGCTGGAGCCGTGGTCGGCGTATTTGACCGGCGTGCAAGGCCGGGCGCCGCAGCCGTTTTATGATCCGCTGGCGTTTGCCATCAAGGAGGCCCACCAGCGGGGACTGGAGCTGCACGCGTGGTTAAATCCGTTTCGCGTCTCGTCGCCCCAGGCCCGCCTGCCCATGGCCCTGGACAACATCACCCGGACGCATCCCGAACTGGTCCGCCATTACGGCGACCTGCTCTGGCTGGACCCCGGCCAGCCGGCCGCGCGCGAGCACGTGCTGCGCGTCATCCTGGACGTGGTGAAACGCTATGACGTGGACGGCGTGCAGTTTGACGACTATTTTTATCCCTACCCGCAGAGCGACGCCGCCGGACGCAGCCTGGATTTTCCCGACGCGGCCAGTTGGCGGCAATTCGGCGCCGGACGCGGCCTGACCCGCGACGGCTGGCGGCGGCAAAACATCAACCGCTTCATTCAGGATGTTTACCAAAACATCAAGGCCGCCAAGCCGTGGGTGAAGTTCGGCGTCAGCCCGTTCGGCATCTGGCGTCCGGGCAATCCGCCGCCAATCAAGGGCTTCGATGCCTTTGCCAGACTTTATGCCGACTCGCGCCGGTGGCTGGCCGACGGCTGGCTCGATTATTTGTCGCCGCAGCTTTACTGGCCGGTCAATTCCCCGGGACAAAGTTTTCCGGTGTTGCTCCGCTGGTGGGCGCAGGAAAACGTGAAAGCCAGAAACCTCTGGCCGGGGCTGGCCGCCTCCGCGGTCGGCGCCAAGTTCCCGGCCGAGGAAATCGCCCGGCAGATTCAAGCCATTCGCGCGCAATCCGGCGCCGGCGGCGAGATGTTTTTCCATCTGCGAAATCTGGCGGATAACCCGGCCTTGGCCGCGGTCATCCGCCGGGAGTACTCGCAGCCGGCGCTGGTGCCGCCGTCGCCGTGGCTGGAATCCGCGTCGCCTGCCAAGCCGGCCCTCTTGGCCGTCAAGGGCCCCGGTGCGCGCTTTCAGTGGGCCGTTTCCGGCGGCGATCCGGTGCGGCTGTGGGTCTTGCAGTTCCGGACGGACGACCTCTGGACGACGGAAATTCTGCCGGCCAGCGAGACGGTCCGGACGTTTCCATATCATTCCGCCCCGGAGATTGTCGCGGTGCGCGCCGTGGACCGCGTGGACAATTTAAGTCCGCCCGCCGTGCTGATGAAAGGTTCGCCGGCAAGTCCCGGCCGCAGGCAAACAGGGAGTCAGAAACTTCCGTCGCCCTCAAACTGAGGAGGCCTGGCCGATTTCCGGGCCGGAAACGGCCGTGGCAAAAGTCGAGTCCTTCCCGTCATTTTCCCGGCCCGGCTTCCTCGGTTGCGGAGCAACAATTTGGGCGAGGAACCTTGACCCGCCCGCGCATTGGTGAATCATAATGGCCGGAAGCGGATTTTTGACATCACACAACCATGAACAAACCAACGTTGAATCCTTCGGTCAGCTACAGTTTCACCATGCGGCTGGCCTACCCCAACCGCATCGGCATGTTCGCGCGCATCGTCAGCGCCATCGGCCGGCACGGCGGCGACCTCGGCGCCGTGGACATCGTCTCACCCGACGCCAAGGTCATGACCCGCGACATTACCGTGCGCGCCCGCGATGGCGGACACCAGGACGAGATCGTGGCCGCGGTCCGGCGGCTGGCGGACGTGAAGGTGGTCAACGTCTCCGACCGCGTCTTCCTGCTGCACTTGGGCGGCAAACTGGCCATCCAAAACAAAGTGCCGGTCACCACGCGCGACACCCTTTCGATGGCCTACACGCCGGGCGTGGCGCGCGTGTGCGAGGCCATCGCGGCCGATCCGCGCAAGGCCTGGCAATTGACCATCAAAAGCAACTCGGTGGCGGTGGTCAGCGACGGCACCGCCGTGCTGGGCCTTGGCGACATCGGTCCCGAGGCCGCCCTGCCCGTCATGGAGGGCAAGGCGATGCTCTTCAAGGAATTTGCGAACATTGACGCCTATCCAATTTGCCTGGACACCAACGACACCGACGAGATTGTGGCCACCGTCAAACATCTGGCCGTGGGCTTCGGCGGCATCAATCTGGAGGACATCTCCGCCCCGCGCTGTTTCGACGTGGAACGGAAGCTCCAGGAACAACTGAAAATTCCCGTGTTCCACGACGACCAACACGGCACCGCCGTGGTGGTCCTGGCCGCGCTGCTCAACGCGCTACGGATCACGCGGCAGAAGCTGGAACGGATGAGGATTGTCATCTCGGGCGCCGGCGCCGCCGGGGTGGCCATCACCCGCATCCTCCAGCGGAGCGGGGTGCGCGACATCGTCGTGTGCGATCGCGAAGGCGTCCTCCACGGAGGCCGGCTGCCGGGCTTGAACGAAAGCAAGACCTGGCTGGCGCAGAACACCAATCCGCGCAAATTGCGCGGGTGCCTGGCCGACGCGCTTCGCGGCGCCAACGTCTTCATCGGCGTTTCCGGTCCCGGGATACTGCAGGGCAGGCATCTCAAGCGGATGGCGCCGCGCGCCATCGTGTTTGCCCTGGCGAACCCGACGCCGGAGATCATGCCGGAGGAGGCGGCGCGCACGGCGTTCATCGTGGCCACCGGCCGGAGCGACTATCCGAACCAGATCAACAACGTGCTCGCCTTTCCGGGCATCTTTCGCGGCGCCTTGAATGTCCGCGCGCGCCAGATTACCGAGGACATGAAACTGGCGGCGGCCCGGGCCATCGCCGACTGCATCCGGCCCAACGAATTGAGTCCGGAATACATCGTGCCCAGCGTCTTCAATCGCGAGGTGGTGCGGTGCGTGGCCGAAGCCGTGCAGCGCGTCGCCATCCGGTCCGGCGTGGCCCGAAAACGAACCTGACCGACGCCCGGCGCCACCGTCGCCGGCCACCGCGACGACGCGCGGTTTGGCAAAAGTCAAAGGGAGCAGGCCAGACGTGGAGGAACCAATTCTCTCCACCGGCGGAGAAGTGCCGCGCCTTTGAGTCGCAGGCCGGTCTGTTTTCCCTGCTCACAAGGTTTGCTTCCGGTTATCAGGGTCATGAGACATGACTGATTCAAATCCGGCGGCTGACGCGCATGTGGTGTGGTCGCCGGTGCGCCGGCTTTTGGCGCGCACACCGCATTGCAGCGCCGCGTCGGCACCCGGGACGTGGCTCCGGCCGCGCGCAGCATCCATTTCTGGACTTTGCGAGCGGAAGATTTAGCCTGCCTGTGCGCGCACCCGTAGCTCAATTGGATAGAGCATTTGACTTCGGATCAAAGGGTTGCAGGTTCAAATCCTGCCGGGTGCGCCATTTGATCGCCGCCTCGGATTTATGATATCCAGCCTGGCAGGCACTCCCCCCCGGGTTCCGCTGATGTAACAGGGCGGACCAGACAGGTTCAGGCGGCAGCCGGGTGACTGGCGCATGAATGCGCGACAAGGCAGGCCTGGTTTGGGCGGAACGATAATCCGTCAATTTCCGCTACGGGTTGCTCAGGCGGAAAAACAAAGTGTTCGTCGGTGTCGGAATGGTGACAGTATTCGTGCCATTGTTCAAGGAAGGGGGAAAGCCCCAAGGCGACCAACTGAAGCTCGCCAAATTGGCGCTTTGTTGCAGGCTGTAAGAGCCAGTAGCCGGCCAGGAAACGACGACATTGGTGCCGACAAGGCCGATGGACAGTTTCGGCGGCGCCGGCGCCGGCGCCAAAAACTCTATGCTGTTGAAGGTGATGTCGTATTGGTTCCCGCCACTATTCGCAGTATTGAATATGACCGCAGGATCGATCCCGATGTTGAAACCGTAAAAGTGATTGGTTCCACCCTGCGTGTAGGCCAAAAAATTCGTCTGCGATGTCAGATCAATCGTCCAGGTGACGTTGCTGCCGCTCCACACAACATTGGGCGGGTTGCCGGGATTATTCCATCCGCAATAATTAGGGCCGGGGGGAATAAGATGGTAAACACCGCTGTCCAGGTTTATGTAAAACAAGGTGCCGATCCAGTTGTAATTGGTGTAAAACATCAACCCCGAGGCAGCCATGTCTGGCGTCGGATTGACTGTAAAAGTGAGGATGACTTCAGTATCGTTGGTAGAGAGCGCGGTGAAACCGGAAGGAAATACAATACCAGATGGGGACGGTTGGTAATAGAGGCTTCCAAAACCGTACGTGTTGACTTCCAAACCGCCCACGCCGCCATATATATCGGCGAACACCGTCGGCGGCGAAGAACTCCAAATCGGGTACAGCGCACTAAGCCCAAAACAAGCGAGTGTGGGGACGCGGCGGCTGCGGATGAATAGCTTGTCGGGTTTTTTTCGGCTCGAATTTCCTCGCCGGCTCTGTAAATGGCATTCCCGTC